>NZ_JAAKZV010000006.1 GCF_011044975.1 Streptomyces coryli
CTCTCATGTTTTGTGTTTTTCAAGAAGAAGACGGCATACGAGTTAGATTCATGTCTCGTGCGCTCGGAGATGTGTAGAAGAGACAGGGGGGCGGCACCCGGGGGCGGGTGGCCGACGCCGCCGGGCGCCGGCGTGGAGCCCGTAACGCCGCTTGAATCCACTGCGGCGCAACCCGGCCCCGGCGGGCCGCTTCCCGCCTGGGCCGCCGGCGTCGACTCCGGCTTGGCGGCGATCGGGCGCCGCGCCCGGCCGACCCCGGCGTCGCCCGTCACCGCGCTCAACGCCGTCTGGACCACCGGCGGCCGGGCCGCGCCTGCCGCCCCCGACCCGCCGGCGGCCGCCCCGGCCCACGACGTCCTCGCCGACCTCGCGCGCCGGCACGAGGCCGGCGTCGCCCTCGGCCGTGCCGAGCGCTGGACCGAGGCCCTCGACCACTACCGCGCGCTCGCCGCCGACCAGGCCCGTATCCACGGCGCCAACGCGCCCGAGACGCTGCGCTCCCGCTACTGCGTCGGCGTCAGCCTCGGCCGGCTCGGCCGCTGGGACGAGGCCCTGGCAGAAGCCGGCGAGGTGCACGCCGCCCGCGACCGGGTCCTCGGCGCCGAGCACCCCGACACCCTGGTGAGCCGCCGCGAGATCGCGGTCGCCCTCGGCTGGCTGGCCCGCTGGCAGGAGGCGCTGCCCCACTACCGCGCCGTCGCCGACGCCCGCACCCGCGTGCTGGGCCCGGCCCACCCCGACACCGAGGCCAGCCGCCAGGACGAGACGGAGTGCCTGCGGCGGCTGGCGGCGGGCCAGGGGACCACGGGCCGGTAATTCGGCGAAGACCGAAACTTATCGCCTCCGTCCGCTGGCTCCTGAACCATGCCTGAACATGAGCGAATCAACGGGGGAAGTGCGCTCGCGTGCGGTGGCGGTGATCGGCATGTCCTGCCGGCTGCCCGGCGCCGTGGGCGCGGACCAGCTCTGGGAGCTGTTGCGCGACGGTGTCGACGCCACCGGCGAGACACCGGCCGAGCGCTATGACGTGGACGCGCTGTACGCACCGAGCCCCCGGTCGGGGGCGATCGGGAGCCGCCGCGCGGGCTATGTGGCGGATATCGCGGGCTTTGACGCCGCGTTCTTCGGGATGTCGGACGGCGAGGCCGCGGCGCTCGACCCGCAGCAGCGGCTGCTGCTGATGACCGCGTGGGAAGCGCTGGAGGACGCGGGCCTGCCCGCGCGGCGGCTGGCGGGCAGCAGGACCGGCGTCTTCGTCGGGAACACCCGCGGCGACCATCTGGAAGGCCAGTTCCGGCAGGGGCTGCGCTCCGTGACCCCGTCCCTGTTCGACAACTTCCGTGCGCTGCTGCCGGCCCGGCTGTCCTACGCCTTCGACTTCCGGGGCCCGAGTCTGCTGGTGGACACGGCCTGCTCGTCCTCTCTGGTCGCCGTCCACACGGCCGTGCAGAGCCTGCGTGCGGGCGAGATCCCGCTGGCGCTGGCCGCCGGGGTCAACCTCGCGCTGCGCCCTGACGAGGGCGTCATGATGACGCAGGCGGGGACGCTGGCCCCGGACGGCCGCAGCAAGTTCGGCGACGCGGACGCCGACGGATTCGCGCCCAGCGACGGCGTGGGTGTCGTCGTCCTCAAGCCCTTGGCCGCCGCGCTCGCCGACGGGGACCGGATACGGGCGGTGATCCAGGGCAGCGCCGTCGGCAACGACGGCCGCACCAGCGGATCGCCCCTCATCCCTTCGCCGGAGGGCCAGACCGACGTGCTCCGGTGGGCCTATGCGGACGCCGGGGTGGCCCCGGCCGACGTGGACTTCGTCGAGGCGCACGGGGCGGGCTCACCGACGTTCGACCCGATCGAGCTGAACGCGATCGGCGAGGTGCTCGGCGAGGGCCGCCCGGCGGACCGGCCCTGCCTCGTCGGCTCGGTCAAGACGAACATCGGCCACGCGGAGGCCGCGGGCGGTATCGCCGGGCTCATCAAGACCGTGCTCAGCCTCGAACACGGCCAGGTCCCGCCCAGCCTCCACCTCAACACCCCGCATCCGCAGGTCGCCTGGGACACGCTGCCGCTGTCCGTACCGGCCGGGCTGGTGGAGCTGCCGGATCGTGGCCGGCCGGCGGTGGCGGGTGTCTCCGGGCAGGGGGCATCCTGTCTGAACGCGCATCTGGTGGTCCGGCAGGCGGATGCGGAAGTCGCTGCCGCCGTCGCGACACCGCAGGAGGACACGGCGTACGTGCTCGCGCTGTCCGCGCGGTCGCCCGCGGCGCTGGAGGAGCTGGCCCGGGCATATGTGGAGTACCTCGGGCCCGGAGGGCCGGGGGCCGGGCACGCCCTCCGCGACATCTGTTTCACCGCGGCGGTACGGCGGGAGCACCATCGCTTCCGGGCGGCCGTCGTGGGGGCTTCGCACGAGGAGCTGATCGCGGCGCTGAGCGAGTCCGGCTCCGACGGTGGCGACGGCTCGGGCAGCGCGGCGAAGGCCGCCCGCCGGTATCGCGCGGGTGAAGTGGTCGACTGGGAGGGGCTGTTCGAGCCTCCGGGCCGCTTCGTTCCTGTGCCCGGTCATCCCTGGCGTATCCGGCACTACGGGCCCGGCGCACCGGCGCCGCGGGCAGCCGCCGGTGACCTCGTGACCAGCGTGCTGCGGGAGCACGCGCGCACCGCCTACTCGGAGAGCTCGCAGCTGTCCGAGATCGGCATCGATTCGCTGGCGAAGGTGCGGATCGTCGTCGACCTGTCCAGCAGGTACGGGCATCAGGTCGACCCGGACGAGCTCGCCGCCCTGCGCTCGGTGGGCGCGCTGCGGCAGTGGCTCCAGGCGGTGGAGGCGCAGTCGGCATGAGCGTTCCGCGGAACCTGTACGAGTGGTTCGCCCGCTCCGCCGACCGCTTCGGCGATGCGCACACCGCGCTGGAGGCGGGCGAAGAGCGGCTGTCGTACGGGGAGTTGCGGCACCTGGCGGAACGGCTCGCGGGCCGGCTGATCGCTGCCAACGGCGGGGTCGCGCCCCGGCGGGTCGGGCTGCTGACGGACCGCTCGGTCACCACGTACGCCGGCTACCTCGCTGTGCTCCGTGCCGGAGCCGCGGTCGTACCGCTCAACCCGGAGTACCCGGCGGCACGCACCAAGGCGATGGCCGCCGCCGCGGGTGTGGACCTGGTGCTGGCCGACCCCCGCGGAGCCGGCTCCGGCCCCGGGGTCCCGCTGCTCGTGGCGGGACCGCGCGACCTGGCGGAGCCCGGCACCGGCGGCGGGCCGGTGCCGCCGTGTCCGTCGTCCGGCGACGACCTCGCGTACGTCATCTTCACCTCGGGCTCGACCGGCGCCCCCAAGGGGCTGCCGATCCGTCACCGGAACGTCTGCGCGCTGCTGTCTCATGCGGTGCCCGGGAGCGAGGCCGGGCCCGGCAGCAGGCTGTCGCAGGCCTGGCCGCTGACGTCGGACGGCGCGGTGTACGACATGTTCGTCGCCTGGGGCTCCGGGGGGACGCTCGTCGTACCGACGGGCGGCCCGCTCCTGTCGCCGGTCTCCTTCATCAACGACCGCCGGATCACGCACTGGTTCTCGGTGCCGTCGCTGATGTCCTTCGCGCTGCGTCTTGGCACGCTGACGCCGGGCGCCATGCCCACGCTGCGCTGGAGCCGGTTCGGCGGCGAGGCGGTTCCGATGGACGCCCTGCGGGCCTGGCAGGCGGCCGCTCCGGACGGACGGCTGGAGGCCGTCTACGGGCCGACCGAAGTCACGGTCATCTCCACCGGTTACCGGTTTCCGCGCTCCGTGGCGGACTGGCCCCTGACACCCAACGGAACGGCTCCGATCGGCACGGGCTTCCCCGCCGTGGAAACCGCCCTCCTGGACGAGAACGGGAATCCCGGCACCACCGGCGAGCTGTATCTCCGGGGACCGCAGCGCTTCCCCGGCTACCTGGACGCGCGGGACAACGCCGGGCGGTTCGCCCTGCTCGACGAGGGCGACGCGGCCGCTCCTCCCGCCCGCCCGCACCCGACCGAGCGGCACTGGTACCGCACCGGAGACCGTGTGACCCTGCGCGACGGTCAGCTGGTGCACCTGGGGCGTACGGACCACCAGGTCAAGATCAGGGGACACCGCATCGAGCTGGAGGAGATCGAGGCGGCCCTGCGGGAGGTGAACGCCGTACGGGATGCGGTCGTCCTGGCCGTACCGGGCCCGGACGGGGAGCCCGAACTGGCCGCGGCGGTCACCGGCAGCGCCGGCTCCGGCCCGATCCATGACGCCCTGGCCACCCGCCTGCCAGCGCACATGCTCCCGCACCGGATCACCGCCTTCGCCCAGCTGCCGCTCAACTCGAACGGCAAGCTCGACCGGCACGCCCTGCGCGCGGCGCTCACCGGGGTGCCCCGGCGCTGACGCCGGCCGCATCCGAAACCCGACAGCTCCGAAGCCCGACAGCTCCGAAGCCCGACAGCCTCCGAAACCCGACAGCTCCGAAGTCCCGAGCGAGGTCCGCCATGTTCGATGCCATCGTGGTCGGCGCCCGCTGCGCCGGGTCACCCACGGCCATGCTGCTCGCTCGCGCCGGCTATCGCGTGCTGCTGCTCGACCGGGCGTCCTTCCCCTCCGACACCCTCTCCACCCACCTCATTCACCAGCCCGGCGTCGCGGCACTCGCCCGCTGGGGGCTGCTCGACGCCGTCCGGGCCTCCGGCTGCCCGCCGCTGGACCGCGCGGTCTACGAGGTGGCGGACATCCGCCTCGAAGGATGCGCGCGGGGCGTGCAGGGCCAGCGCTCCGGTTACGCCCCGCGCCGCCGCGTCCTGGACGCCGTGCTGGTGGACGGGGCGCTAGCGGCCGGCGTCGAGCTGCGCACCGGCTGCGCGGTGACGGGACTGCTGCGCGACCGCCTGGGACGCGTGACCGGCGTGGAAGGACGGCGAGGCGGCCGGCCCTTTGCCGAGCGGGCCCGCCTGGTGATCGGCGCGGACGGCATGCGCTCCACCGTCGCCCGGCTCTGCGACGCCCCCTTCACGGCGCGGCACCCCAAGCTGACGTGCGCCTACTACACGTACTGGGAGGACGTCACGGCGGCACTGGAGCTGTACGAGATACCGGACGGCTGGGTCGGCGCGGTGCCCACCAACGACGACGCCACCCTCGTACTCGCCTACTTCCCGCAGTCCCGCTTCCGCGATATCCGCACCGGCATCCACCGCGCCTATGCGGACCAGATACGCCGCTGCGCGCCCGCCCTGCACGAACGGCTGGCGGGCAAACGCCCCCTCGAGCGCCTCCGGGGAACCGGCGACCAGCAGAACTTCTTCCGCCGGCCGGCCGGCGCCGGCTGGGCCCTGGTCGGCGACGCCGGACACCACAAGGACTCCATCACCGCCCGCGGCATCTCCGACGCCTTCCAGCAAGCGGAATCCCTGGTCCGCCACATCGGCGCGCACCTGGACGGCGCCCCGCCGACCCTCGACGGGGCGCTGGGCGCGTACGCCGCGGAGCGGGACGCCGCCCTGCTCCCGGGCTACGAGGCCACCCTGGCGGTGGCCCGGCTGACACCCCACGAGCAACGCCTCGCCCTGCTGCGCGCGGTGCGCTCGGACCCGGAACTCACATCGATCTACTTCGACATGGTCGCCGGCATCGCCTCCGCGGAGGCCCTCTACACCCCGAAACTGCTCGCCCTGCTCTCGTGACGGCATCCCTTCCTGGCCTGCGGGGACCCCCGCGTGTTACGAAGGGCCATGCGCACCACCTCGTACGACGCCGTCATCGTCGGCGGCGGTCACAACGGCCTCACCGCCGCCGCCTACCTCGCCCGCGCCGGGCGCTCCGTCCTGGTGCTGGAGCGCCTGGACCGGACCGGCGGCGCCGCCGTCTCCACCCAGGCCTTCGCCGGCGTCGACGCCCGCCTCTCCCGGTACTCGTACCTGGTCAGCCTGCTGCCACAGAAGATCGTCGACGACCTGGGGCTGCGCTTCGCGGTGCGCAAGCGCGAGGTGTCCTCCTACACCCCGACCCGGCGCGGCGGCCGGGACACCGGCCTGCTGGTGGAGCGCTCCGCCGCCGCCACCCGGGAGTCCTTCGCCCGGCTGACCGGCGACGACCGCGAGTTCGAGGCCTGGCAGCGCTTCTACGGCAGCACGCAGCGGCTCGCGGAGCGGGTCTTCCCGACCCTGACCGAGCCGCTGCCCAGCCGCGGCGAGCTGCGTGAGCGGATCGGCGACGCCGCCGCCTGGGAGGCCTTCTTCGAGCGGCCGCTCGGCGAGATCGTCGAGGCGACCTTCGCCGACGACCTGGTCCGCGGCGTCGTCCTCACCGACGGCCTCATCGGCACCTTCGCGAGCGCCCACGACCCGTCGCTGCGGCAGAACCGCTGCTTTCTCTACCACGTGATCGGCGGCGGCACCGGCGACTGGGATGTGCCGGTGGGCGGCATGGGCGCGCTCACCGACGCTCTCGCCGGCGCCGCCCGTACGGCCGGGGCCGAGCTCGCCACCGGCTGCGAGGCCACCGCGATCGCCACCGACGGCCGCACGGCCGAGGTCACGTACCGGACGGCGGACGGCGAGGCCACGGTCGCCGCCCGGCACGTCCTGGTCGGCGCCTCACCGCAGGCGCTCGCCGAGCTGCTCGGCGACCCGGCGCCGGAACCCGCCGAGGGCGCCCAGCTCAAGGTCAACATGCTGCTGCGCCGCCTGCCCCGCCTGAAGGACCGGGACGTGGACCCGCGGCAGGCGTTCGCGGGCACCTTCCACATCGCCGAGGACTACGGGCAGCTGGAGACCGCCTACCGTCAGGCCGCCGCCGGCGAGCTGCCGCAGGCCCCGCCGAGCGAGATCTACTGCCACTCGCTCACCGACCCGTCCATCCTCGGCGCCGACTTGGTCCGCGACGGCTACCAGACCCTCACCCTCTTCGGCCTGCACGCCCCGGCCCGGCTCTTCGCGGCCGACAACGACTCGGCCCGCGACGCCCTGCTCAAGGCCACCGTCGCTCAGCTCGACGCCGTCCTCGATGAGCCGCTCGCCGACGTCCTGGCCACCGACGCCGACGGCCGCCCGTGCATCGAGGCCAAGACCCCCCTCGACCTGGAACGGGACCTGCGGCTGCCCGGCGGCAACATCTTCCACCGCGACCTGTCCTTCCCGTACGCCTCTGAGCAGGCGGGCCGCTGGGGCGTGGAGACCGCGCACTCCAACGTGCTGCTCTGCGGCGCGGGCGCCGTCCGCGGCGGCGGCGTCAGCGGCATTCCCGGGCACAACGCGGCCATGGCGGTACTGGAAGCGTGACCCCCGACTTGATAGGCAAGTGAAGACTTGCCTATGGTGGAGGCGTGCCGGATGACCTTTTCAAGGCGCTGGCCGACCCGACCCGCAGAACGATCATGGACGAGCTGACGGAGCGGAACGGCCAGACCCTGTTCGAGATCTGCGCGCGGCTCACGACCAAGCACGGCCTGGCGTCGTCGCGCCAGGCGATCAGCCAGCACCTCGCCGTGCTGGAGTCCGCGGGCTTGGTCCGCACCCGTCGCCAGGGCCGCTACAAATTCCACGACCTCACCACCGAACCGCTCGAGCACATCGTCACCCGCTGGCTCGAGCCCCACGCACCGGAGACCGGAACATGAAGATCCACCTGTCGAGCGTCATGGTCGACGACCAGGACAAGGCCCTCAGCTTCTACACCGAGGTGCTCGGCTTCGTGAAGAAGCACGACATCCCGATGGGCGGCCCCCGCTGGCTGACCGTCGTCTCGCCCGAGAACCCCGACGGCACCGAGCTGGTCCTGGAGCCGGACGGCCACCCCGCCGCGAAGCCCTTCAAGGAGGCCCTGGTCAAGGACGGCATCCCGTTCACCACCTTCCTCGTGGAGGACGTGCAGGCGGAATACGAGCGACTGCGCGACCTCGGCGTCGAGTTCACCCAGCAGCCGGCGGACATGGGCACGGTGATCACCGCGGTGTTCGACGACACCTGCGGCAACCTCCTCCAGATGCACCAGATGAAGAGCTAGTCGGGCCGCCGACCGTCCGGCTCCACTTCACCGGACCGGGGGTGGCGGGGCGCGAAGGCGGTGGCCGGCCGTCGTGGGATGTAGCTGCGTGGCTGTGCCGGGTCGGGGCGGGAGGTCAGTGCCAGCGTCCCGGCCGTGCCGGTCGTACGCGGCATGGCCGGGGCCGCGGCCGTCGGAGCGGACGATGCGGCCGGCTCGTCGCGCGGCGGGGGCTCCGGCCGCTCCCGTACGGTCTCCTGCGCCTGCCATCGGTGGGGCCCGGCCAAAGCCGTCAGCTCGTGGATCACTGTGGCCGCCGGGGGACGTGCGTCCGGGTTTTTCTGCAGCAGGGCGGTCAGGAGCGGTGCCAGCGGCCCCGCGGATGCGTCGATCTCGATCGAGTCGGTGACGACGGCGGTCAGGACCGCCCAGGTCGATGTGCGCTGGAACGGATCGTGGCCCATGGTCCCGTGGTACAGCGTCGCGCCCAGGGACCAGAGGTCGGAGGCCGGACCCGGCGGCTGCCCCTTGACTCGCTCCGGCGCCAGGTAGCCGACCGTGCCGATGACCGCTCCGGTCGAGGTCAGGGTCGTGTCGCCGGGTTCTTCGAGCACGGCGATCCCGAAGTCCATCAGGACTACGCGCCCGCCCGGTTCCAGCATGACGTTCGCCGGCTTGACGTCGCGGTGCAGCACTCCGGCCGCATGCACCTCGCGCAGCGCGGTGGCCAGGCCGAGGCCGATGTGCACCATGTCCGCGACGGGCAGCGGCCCCTCCTCGCGCACCATGTGCGCCAGGGTGGCCCCCGCGACGAGCTCCATCACGAGCCACAGCCGGCCGTCCTGGTGCACGACATCGTAGATCCGTACGACATTGGGGTGATCGATACGCGCGGCCGCGCGCGCCTCGCGGCGGGCCCGTTCGTAGCGCATGTCGATGCCGGCGTCGTCGTCGCCGTCAAGGCCGCCCATCTCCTTGATGGCGACGATGCGGCCGAGGACCTCGTCCCGGGCCCGCCAGACCTGGCCCATGCCGCCCCGGCCGATCTGCTCGGTCAGCTGGTAGCGCCCTGCGATGAGGTGGGACCGGTAGCCGCCCGCTGCCTGTGGGCTCATTCCTGCGACCTCCCCTGCCAGAAGGCGAGTTGGTGACGGATGGCCCGGGTGTGCGGGTGCCGGCGGCCCAGCACCCGGACCGTCACCGGGAACAGCTCGGTCAGATGCGTCGCCGCGCCCGCCGGGTCGCCCGCCACTCCGCGCCAGGTGGCCAGGTTGTGCCGGATGATCAGGGTGTACGCATGGTCGGGCCCCAGCACCCGCAGCGCGTCCGGCAGTAGGCCTGCGAGCTCCGCCACCGCCTCGCCCACCTCGCCCGAGACGCCCAGCCACTGCGCCAGATCGCTCCGGGTGGCGAGGGTGTCCGGATGGCCGGCCCCCAGCACCCGCTCCTGGTGACGGAGCAGCCCGCGCAGCGCGGACACGGCGCTGTCCGCGTCCCCGGCCTCGCCCCGCCACACGGCAAGGCCATGGCGTACGGCAAGGGTGTCGGGGTGATCCGCGCCGAGAATCCGCATCGCGTCGGGAAGGAGCGCGGACAGACCCGCCACCGCGCCGTGGGCGTCGCCCGCGGCTCCCTGCCAGTGGGCGAGGTTGTGGCGGGTGGCGAGGGTGTCGCGGTGATCGTGCCCCAGGATGCGTTCGCGGTGCGGCAGCAATTCGGTGAGCGCGGCTACGGCCGCGGCGGCGTTGCCTGCCTCGCCCTGCCAGGCGGCCAGGTTGTGCCGGGCGGTCAGGGTGTCCGGGTGATCCGCCCCCAGCAGGCGGCGCTGGGCGACCACGAGCCCGGAATAGAGGCGGACCGCGTCGGTGGCGCGGAATGCGTCCCCGGCCGCGGCTGCTTCCGTCCACATCTCCCTGAGGTCGTCCATGTTCACGGCCTCGGCGCCCGCGTGGGCAGCAAGACGTGCCGTCATGGTCGGGTCGTCCGCGGCGTGGCCTCCCCGAGCCCCGGCGTCTGCTTGACCTGCGTTGTCCGGGACAGGACCGCCGTCCGCAGCGTTGTCCGCCTTGTTCGCGTGGCCGTTGACCTTGTCCGGGACAACGCCGGACAACCCCAGCGACTCCAGCTGCTGGGTCAGATGCCGCACCCGGCCGCGCTCACGTGCCGCGGACTGTTCGGCCTCCGAGTGCTGCGCCACGGCCTGGTCGCGCTCGGCCTCGGCCCGCTCCAGCGCCTCACGGATCCGGAGCAGCTCGCGGGTATGCCGCTGCTCCAGCTTCAGCCGCTTGCGCTCACTCTTGAGCCTGGCGACCTCGAGCTCGAGCTCCGCGCGGCGCTGCATGAGCCGCAGTACCTCCGTGCCCGGCCCATAGGGAGACGGCGTCAGGGCGCCGGTGAGGTCGTGGCTTGCGGCCGGGGAAGGGGGTGCGGCGAAAGAGCCGTCCGCTCCCGCTATCACCGGGTGCTCGTACGGATGGCGGCCCGCGGACAGTGAGCGACGGGCCGCGCTCAGCAGCTTCAGTGCTCGCTTCTCGTCACGTTCGTTGAGCGATGCCTCCGCGGCCGTGGCACGAATGAGCGCCACGACGAAGGACTCCCCGGGCACCTTGCCGCTGAGGAACTCCGAGATCTGGGTGCGCGACACGTAAACATCGCTGGTCAGCTCGCGGTACGTCTTGCCGCTCCGGTCGACCCGCTCGCGCAGGAAATGGGCCAGCTCGTGGACCTCTTGGGTGGCCGCGCGAATGGGCCCTCGGGGGCGTCCGCCCTTCGACTCCGAGACCACACCGACCCCCAACCCGCGCTCGTGCTGCCCCTTTCGTCCCGGACAACGTCCGGACGATCCCGACCTACTCCCGGACGGGGGTGGCCAACCAACGGGCGGGTCATGGTCATTGGCACCTGCTCAAAGCCCGCGTAGTGGACCAAGGAGACCATGATGCCCGTTCAGAGCCGTCCTCATGCCACACCCCGCAAGCCGTCGGGACCCGGCTGGCCGTACGTCGTCCTCAGCGTTCTGCTGGCCGCGATCGGCAACAACTGGACTCCGGACGAGGTGCGCACCCTCGGCTACGTCCTGCTCGCCATCGTCGCCGTCGGATACGCCGCCTCGCGCGACTAGTCGGCCGAGGCCGTCCACCCCTTCGCCTCGATACGGGACGCGTCCCCACGCCGCGAGTCGTCGAAGAGGATGTCGTCCCCGGCGGTGACGCGGACGGCGTCCACGTAGACGCCGCGGCCGACGTAGCGCAGGTCCGTGACGTAACGCCAGCGCAGGCGTACCGACTTGCCGTGCCAGTCGGTGAGCGGGGCTGCTGCCCGGTGCCAGACGCGGCCCGACCAGCCGTCGACCGCGCCGTCGGGGTGTGCCTTCGGGTCCTGGCCGCGGGCCTGGGTCGTGAAGGGCACGGTGGTCCACGTCGCGCCGTCGTCCGCGGAGGCCTCCAGGGAGACCGCGTCGGCGGCCGGTTCGGTGTCCCACCACAGGCCGAAGCGGAGTTGCGTGGCCGGGCCGGGGACGGCGAGCGCGGGCAGCGTCAGCGTCGCCTCCGTCTGACTGGCCATGCCGGAGAACCAGGCCTTCTCGCCGGACAGCGGGCGCACCGGGACCGCCCGCGCCAGGTCGTTCGCCGTGGCGACGCGCGGGGCGCTGCCGGAGCGCCAGGAGCGGACGGGGTGGACCGAGTTGCCGAGCAGCACGAGGAAGGAGTCGGTGCTCGGGTCGAGGACCAGTGAGGTGCCGGTGAAGCCGGTGTGGCCCGCCGTGCCGGGCGTGGCCATCGCGCCCATGTACCAGTGCTGGTAGAGCTCGAAGCCGAGGCCGTGCTCGTCGCCGGGGAAGTCCGTGTTGAAGTCCGTGAACATCAGGTCCACGGACTCCTGCTTCAGGATCCGCTTCCGGCCGTACGAGCCGCCGTTGAGCAGGGTGCGCGCCAGCACCGCCAGGTCCCAGGCGCAGGAGAAGACCCCCGCGTGGCCGGCGACGCCGTCGAAGGAGAAGGCGTTCTCGTCGTGCACCTCGCCCCACACCAGGCCGCGGTCCAGGCCCGACCAGGGCTTGCGGGCGTCCTCGGTGGCGGCGATCTTCGGCTGCCAGTGGGCGGGCGGGGTGAAGCGGGTCCTGGTCATGCCCAGCGGCCCGGTGATCTCGTCGTGCAGCAGCACGTCCAGCTTCTTGCCGGTGACCTTCTCCAGCACCAGCTGGAGCGAGATCAGATTCAGGTCGGAGTAGAGGTACTTGGTGCCCGGCGGGCTGGCGAGGGGCTGGTTCCACAGCCGCTGCAGCTTCGCCTCCCAGGTGGGCTCGGCGTACAGCGGGATCCACGAGGTGAAGCCGGAGGTGTGGGTCAGCAGCTGCCGTATCGTCACGGCCTCCTTGCCGGCCGCGCCGAACTCCGGCAGATATGAGGCGACCGCGGCCTCCAGCTCGACCTTGCCGCGCTCGATCTGCTGGACGGCGAGCAGCGAGGTGAAGAGCTTGGAGACCGACGCCAGGTCGAAGACCGTGTCCAGCGCCATGTCGATCTGCTTGTCCGGCGGGAATTCGATCCCCGTGTCCGTGGCCTCGTCGTAGCGCTGATAGCGCACGGCCTTGCCGATCGCCTTCTCCAGCGCGACCGTACGGCCCCGGCCCGCGAGCATCACCGCGCCCGCGTACCAGGGGTACTTGGGGGAGGGGCCGAGGAACGTCCGCGCGTCCTCGACCAGCTTGTCCAGCCACTCCTGCAGCAGCCCCGCCTGTCGTGCGGAGCCGCGGCGCAGCGTGCCGCCGCTCCCGGCTTCCGTGTTCTCCACCGCACCAGCTGTACCCGATCCGAGCGCCGCCACTACCACCGCCCCGCCGAACGCCGCGCCCAGCTGTCTGCGTGTGAGCCCCTCCGCCATTCCGGCCACCCCTCCCGCGCTCCTGAAAAATTCTTCCAACTTCCCACGCCCGCCCGAAACTTTCTGCCGGAGCCGTGCCCCTGTCAAGAGGCCAAGGAATCTGACGCAGTGTCAGAAAACCTCTTCCTTCGTCCGGCCCGCTGCGGCATCCTGCGCCCATGCAGACGGAACTGAGCAGGAAGCTGGGCATCGAGCACGCCGTCTTCGGCTTCACGCCGTTCCCGGCGGTGGCCGCGGCGATCACCCGGGCGGGCGGCATGGGCGTGCTGGGCGCGGTCCGCTACGGCGCCGGCGAGGAGCTGGCGCGGGACCTGGACTGGATGGAGGAGCACACCGACGGCAAGCCCTACGGCGTCGACGTCGTCATGCCGGCCAAGAAGGTCGAGAACGTGTCGATCGCCGACGTCGAGGCCATGATCCCGGAGGGCCACCGGAAATACGTGGCGGAGACCCTCGCCAAGTACGACGTCCCCGCCATGGAGGGCGAGTCCGGCTGGCGGATCACCGGCTGGATGGAGGCGGTCGCCCGCTCGCAGGTCGACGTCGCCCTCGAATACCCCGTCAAGCTGATCGCCAGCGCCCTCGGCTCGCCACCGCCCGACGTGATCGAGCGGGCGCACGACCGTGGCATGCTCGTCGCCGCCCTCGCCGGCTCCGCCCGGCACGCCGAGCGTCACCAGGAGGCGGGCCTCGACATCGTCGTCGCCCAGGGCTATGAGGCCGGCGGCCACACCGGCGAGATCGCGTCCATGGTCCTCACCCCAGAGGTCGTACGGGCCGTCTCCCCGCTGCCCGTCCTGGCCGCCGGCGGCATCGGCAGCGGCGAGCAGATCGCCGCGGGCCTGGCCCTCGGCGCCCAGGGCGTATGGCTCGGCTCGATCTGGCTCACCACCACCGAGGCCGAGATGCACTCCCGCGCGCTGACCGAGAAGCTCCTCGCCGCCGGCTCCGGCGACACCGTCCGCTCCCGCGCGCTGACCGGGAAGCCCGCCCGCCAGCTGCGCACCGAGTGGACCGACGCCTGGGACAGCCCGGACGGGCCCGGCACGCTGCCGATGCCGCTGCAGGGCCTGCTGGTCGCGGACGCGGTGTCCCGCATCCAGAAGTACGAGGTGCAGCCGCTGCTCGGCACCCCGGTCGGGCAGATCGTCGGCTCCATGAACACAGAACGCAGCGTGCAGCAGGTCTTCGACGACCTCACCCGCGGCTTCGAGCGCGCGGTGGACCGTATCAACGAGATCGCCGGGAGGAACGACGCATGACAGCGCAGGCCCCCAACGGCTTCTGGGCGCAGGCCGCGGCCGACCCCGACCGGGTGGTGCTGATCGCCCCCGACGGCGAGGAGTGGACCGCCGCGCGGCTGCATGGCGAGTGCAACCGGCTGGTGCACGGTCTGCGCGCGGCGGGCCTGACCGCCGGCGATGCCTTCGCCGTCGTGCTGCCGAACGGCCCGGAACTCTTCACCGCCTACCTGGCCGCCTTCCAGGCGGGCTTCTATCTGGTGCCGGTCAACCACCACTTCGTCGGCCCGGAGATCGCCTGGATCGTCTCCGACTCCGGCGCCAAGGTCCTCATCGGGCACGACCGCTTCGCCGCCGAGGTGACGGCGGCCGCGGACGAGGCGGGACTCGCGGCCGAGGGCCGGTACGCGGTCGGCGAGGTGCCGGGCTTCCGGCCGTACGGCGATCTCCTCGCCGGGCAGCCGGACACCCCGCCCGAGGACCGCACCATGGGCTGGGTCATGAACTACACCTCCGGCACCACGGGCCGGCCGCGCGGCATCCGGCGCCCGCTGAGCGGTAAGCCGCCGGAGGAGAACTACCTCGGCGGCTTCCTCGGCATCTTCGGTGTCCGGCCCTTCGACGACAACGTGCACCTGGTCTGCTCGCCGCTCTACCACACGGCCGTGCTGCAGTTCGCGGGCGCGTCCCTGCACATCGGGCACCGGGTGGTGCTGATGGACAAGTGGACCCCCGAAGAGATGCTGCGGCTGATCGACACGTACCGGTGCACCCACACGCACATGGTCCCGACCCAGTTCCACCGGCTGCTGGCGCTGCCGGAGGACGTACGGGCGCGCTACGACGTGTCCTCGATGCGGCACGCCATCCACGGCGCCGCGCCCTGCCCGGATCATGTGAAGCGGGCGATGATCGACTGGTGGGGGACCTGCGTCGAGGAGTACTACGCGGCCAGTGAGGGCGGCGGCACGTACGCCACCGCCGAGGACTGGCTGAAGCGGCCCGGGACGGTCGGCAAGGCCTGGCCGATCAGCGAGATCGCGATCTTCGACGACGACGGGAAGCGGCTGCCTGCCGGGGAGCTCGGCACCGTCTACATGAAGATGTCGACCGGCGGCTTCGCTTACCACAAGGACGAGGGGAAGACGCGGAAGAACCGGATCGGGGAGTTCTTCACCGTCGGGGACCTCGGCTATCTGGACGAGGACGGCTATCTCTTCCTCCGCGACCGCAAGATCGACATGATCATCTCGGGCGGGGTCAACATCTACCCGGCCGAGATCGAGTCCGCGCTGCTCACCCACCCCGCGGTCGCGGACGCCGCGGCCTTCGGCATCCCGCACGACGACTGGGGCGAGGAGGTCAAGGCCGTCGTCGAGGCGGCCGAGGGCCAGCAGCCCGGGCCGGAGCTGGCGGCGGCGATCCTGTCCCACTGCGAGCAGCAGCTCGCCGGCTACAAGCGGCCGAAGTCGGTGGACTTCGTCGACCACATGCCGCGCGACCCCAACGGCAAGCTCTACAAGCGCCGGCTGCGAGACCCTTATTGGGTGGGGCGGGAGCGCAAGGTCTGACACGATCGGCGGATGCCGATCTTCACCTCGTACGACGGGACTCAGCTCGCCTACCACGAGGAGGGCGAAGGACCGCCGCTCGTCTGCCTGCCCGGCGGGGCGATGCGGGCGTCGGAGTACCTCGGCGACCTGGGCGGGCTGACCGCCCACCGGACGCTGCTCCGGCTCGACCTGCGCGGTACGGGGGAGTCGGCGGTGCCGGCCGACGCGGGGACGTACCGCGTCGACCGGCAGGTCGCCGACGTCGAGGCGCTCCGGGCCCACCTCGGGCTCGACGCGGTCGACCTGCTCGCCCACTCGGCGGGGGCGGTGCTGGCCACGCGGTACGCCTTCGCGCACCCGGAGCGGATCCGGCGGCTGGTGCTCGTCACGCCCGGGATGTGGAACCTCGGGCTCGGCGACGATCTTGGTATGCGCCGCGAGGCGCTGGAGCTGCGTACCGACGAGCCCTGGTACCCGGAGGCGAAGGCGGCCCTGGACGCGCTGGCGGCGGGGGAGGCGCCGGGGCCTGAAATCATGGACGCGGTCCGGCCGCTCACCTACGGCCGGTGGGACGCGGCCGCGCAGGCGCATGCCGCCGGGCGGACGCGGCAGTTCAACTTCGAGGCCGCCGCGGCCTTCGCGGGCGCCGACGACCCGGACGCCTCCCGCGCGGCGGCGGCCCGCCTCGCCGCCCCCGTCCTGGTCCTCGCCGGTGAGCTCGACGGCTATCCGCGCCCCCGCACCGCCCGCGAGGCGGCCGCGCTCTTCCCGGCCGGCGAGGCCGCCGCGCTGCCCGGCGCCGCGCACTATCCGTGGCTCGATGCCCCCACCCGCTTCACCGCTGTGGTCGAGGGCTTCCTGGCCGGGTAGCGTCGGCACGTATGAGCGAGCTGATCACGGTCCGGGGGAGCGGCGCCACCATCGCGGCGCGCCGCTGGGGCCGCGCCGAGGCGCCGCCCCTGGTCCTGCTGCACGGGCTCGGCGCCAGCGGCGCCGACTGGGACCGCATCGCGCCGCACCTCGCGGCCCACTGGCAGGTCTTCGCCGTCGATCTGCGCGGGCACGGCTACAGCGACTGGCCGGGGGAGTACGCCTTCCCGCAGTTCGGCGAGGACGTCGCCGGCTTCATCGGCGGCCTCGGCCTCGGCCCCGTACACCTCGTCGGACACTCGCTCGGCGGCATCGCCGCCCAGTTCGTCGCCGTCCGCCGGCCCGACCTGGTCCGCCGCCTGGTCCTGGAGGAGGCGCCCGCCTTCGTCCCGGCCGTGCCGCCGCAGGAGGTGCCGCCGCGGCCCGAGGACCCGGGCTTCGACTGGGAGGCGAAGGTCCAGATCGTGCCGCAGCGCAATGAGCCGGACCCGCGCTGGTACGAGCAGATCGCCGACATCACCGCGCCCACGCTGCTGATCTGGGGCGGCGAGGACAGCTTCCTGCCGGAGGCCGACCTCAAGGACGCCGCCGCCCGCATCCCCGACGCCCGGCTGATCACCATCGGGGGCGGGCATCTGGTGCACGCCACCCGCCCGGACGAGTTCGTCGCGGCCGTACGCGAGTTCCTGCTGCTCGCGTCTTGATAACCGCGCCGTACCACCGCAGGCTGACGGCCATGACGGGAGTGCGGAGCAATACGGTCGACGGGGTGCTGCGGCGCAGCGCCGGACGGGTGCCGGAGCGGACGGCGGTGATCTACGGTGAGCGCGCCTGGACGTACGCCGAACTGGACGCGGCCGTGTCCGCCGCGGCGGGCGTGCTGCGCGCGGAAGGGCTCACGCCCGGCGACCGGGTGGCGAGCTACGGGCATAACTCCGACGCGTATCTGATCGGCTTCCTGGCCTGCGCCCGCGCGGGTCTGGTGCACGTGCCGGTGAATCAGCACCTGGTGGGCGAGGACCTCGGGTACCTGATCACGCAGTCCGGCTCGTCCCTCGTCCTCGCCGACCCGGACCTTGCCGAGCGGCTGCCCAAGGGCGTACGCACCCTGCCGCTGCGCGACCACGACGACTCGCTGCTGGCCCGGCTCACCACCGCCGCGCCGCTGGACGAGGCAGGGCCCGGCGGCCAGGAACTCGTCCAGCTCCTCTACACCTCCGGAACCACCGCCCTCCCCAAGGGCGCGATGATGACCCACGCCGCCCTGGTGCACGAGTACGTCAGCGCGATCACCGCCCTGGAGCTGCACGAGGACGACCGCCCGGTGCACTCGCTGCCGCTCTACCACTCGGCGCAGATGCACGTCTTCCTGCTCCCGTATCTGGCCGTCGGCGCGCAGAACACCATCCTGGACGCCCCCGACGGCGACCGGATCTTCGACCTCGTCGAGGCCGGGGAGGCGGACAGTCTCTTCGCGCCGCCGACCGTGTGGATCGCGCTCGCCGGGCGCGACGACTTCGACAGCCGCGACCTGAGCGCGCTGCGCAAGGCGTACTACGGCGCCTCGATCATGCCGGTCCCGGTGCTGGCGCGGATCCAGGAGACGCTGCCGGGCCTGCGCTTCTTCAACTGCTTCGGGCAGAGCGAGATCGGCCCGCTCGCCACCGTGCTGCGGCCCGAGGAGCACGAGGGGCGGATGGACTCCTGCGGGCGCCCGGTGCTCTTCGTCGAGGCCCGGGTCGTCGACGAGTCCGGCAAGGACGTGCCCGACGGGCAGCCCGGCGAGGTCGTCTACCGCTCCCCGCAGCTGTGCGAGGGCTACTGGGACAAGCCCGAGGAGACCGAAGCCGCCTTCCGGGACGGCTGGTTCAGGTCCGGCGACCTCGTCGTACGGGACGCCGAGGGCTATCTCACCGTCGTCGACCGGGTGAAGGACGTCATCAACTCCGGCGGCGTGCTGGTCGCCTCCAGGCAGGTCGAGGACGTCCTCTACACCCACCCCGCGGTCGCCGAGACCGCCGTCGTCGGGCTGCCGGACGAGCGCTGGATCGAGGCCGTCACGGCCGTCGTCGTGCCGCGCGGCGAGGTCACCGAGGACGAGCTGATCGCGTACGCGCGCGAGCGGCTGGCCGGTTTCAAGGCGCCGAAGCGCGTCGTCCTGGCCGACAGCCTGCCCCGCAACGCCAGCGGGAAGATCCTCAAGCGGGAGTTGCGGGACTCGTTGGCCTAGGTCATTCCGCTTGACGGATACTGGCAGCGTGATACGCGTCATGACCTGGAATGTGTGGTGGCGCTTCGGTGCCTGGCAGGAGCGGGCGAAAGCCATCCTCGACACCCTGCGGCAGGAGCGGCCCGACGTCCTCGGGCTGCAGGAGGTGTGGGGCCGCGACGGGAACAACCTCGCCGGCTGGCTGGCCGACGAACTCGGCATGCACTGGGCGTGGTCCCCCTCTCCGCAACCCGGCCGCTGGCAGCGCCGCATCGACGATCCCGGCATCGACGTGGGCAATGCCGTGCTCAGCCGCTGGCCGATCACCTCGCACGAGGCGCGACGGCTGCCGGCGGGGGAGGAGCCGGACGACGGGCAGACCGCGCTGTTCACGGCGATCGAGGCGCCGGGTGGGGTGCGGCTCCCGTTCTTCACCACGCACCTGCTGTCCACCGGATACGCCTCCGCCACGCGCTGCGCGCAGGTCCGCGCGCTGGCGGAGTTCGTGGCGGAGCGGCGCGGCGAGGGCCCGTATCCGCCGGTCGTGACGGGCGATTTCAACGCCGAGCCGGACTACGATGAGATGCGCCTGATATGCGGCGTACAAACGGCGCCCGCCGTCCCCCGCCAGATCCTCCTGGACGCCTGGCGCTACGCCGACCCCGGACAACCCTGGCAGACCTGGGACATGACCAACCCACACGCGGCAGCCCACCTGGAGTGGGACGCCCGCATCGACTACGTCCTGCTCGGCCCGCCGGGGCCCGGCGGCGCCGGCCACGTCCGCGCCATCCGCCGCTCCGGCGACACCCCGGTGGACGGGGTCTGGCCGTCCGACCACTGCGCGGTGGTCGCCGACCTGGCGTCGTAGCGCCGCCGACACCGAGTGCCGTTGACTCATTTCTGCGGCGGTAGACCTTTCGTGCCGACACCCCTGAAACGCCAATAGAGCAGTATCCGGTAGAGCGCTCGTAATCCACTACTGCACCCCATCGCAGCAGGAGCCACTGCAGCCCCAACTACGGTTCCTGCGGTGAGTGCTCCGCACGTGAGGCCAGCACCGGGATCATCTCCTGCCCAGTTGAGTGGGTTTCATCTACGGCCGCGTCTGTTCAAAATGGCAACGGGGATAGATGTCAGAGCAACTGCGGACGCCAGGAGTAGGATTCGCCCGAGGGTTACGTCTTCTGTTACCAGAACGGATATGGCGACAGCAAGGAATAGGAACGCGAATGCTGTCGACGCGTAGGCGAGAATCTTGACTATCGCATCCCGAGACTCATCCATGGAGACGCCTCCCGAGCCAGTGGGGTCTTGGTAGGCGCCGGCGAAGCGAGGGGGCTGGGTGGCGCCGACGTTTTCGGTGGTGTCGGTGAGTAGAAGCTCTGCCCGTAGCAGGTCACAGAGTCCAAAGTTCCCTCTGCCTTGCGGACGAATCCGGTGTCCACTCATGCAGTGGACGTGGCATCGCTCTTCAGTCCGGCAGCGCCAGTCTGAGTGAGACCGACGTCGCAGTTCGGACGTAGTGCGCCGTCAAGTCGTTCGCCCATGCCGCCGGAGCCCGGCGGTCAAGTGTTCAACGGTTCGGGGGCACGGTGCCAGAGCCAGTGAGGCGACTCAGCCCTTTGCCGCGACCTCCTTTGCCCAGCGGTAGTCGGCCTTGCCGCTCGGGGAGCGTTGGATGTGGTCGGTGAAGACGACGGTGCGGGGGATTTTGTAGCCGGCCAGGTGGGTGCGGCAGTGGGACTGCACCGCCTCTGCCGAGAGCGGGTCGGCGCCGTCGCGCGGTTGGATGACGGCCGCCACCCGGTTGCCCCAGCGCTCGTCCGGGACGCCCGCCACCAGCACGTCGTAGACGTCGGGGTGCGCCTTCAGCGCCTCCTCGACCTCCTCCGGATAGACCTTCTCGCCACCGGTGTTGATGCACTGCGAGCCGCGCCCGAGCACCGTGACGACGCCGCCCTCGTCCACCGTCGCCATGTCGCCGAGCAGCACCCAGCGCTGCCCGTCGGCGTCCTGGAAGAAGGTCTCGGCTGACTTCTTCGGGTCGTTGTAGTAGCCGAGCGGCACATGGCCGCGCTGCGCGACGCGGCCCACCTCACCCGGCGGTACGGGCTCGTGCGTGGCCGGATCGACCACCATCGTGCGCTCGTTGACCTCGACCCGGAAACCACGCGCTCCGCCGCTGTCCGACGTCGCGGTGCCGTTGAAGCCCGACTCGGAGGAGCCGAAGTTGTTCAGCAGCATGCAGTTCGGCACCAGCTTGCGGAAACGAGCGGCGAGAGTCTCCGAGAGGATGGCGCCGGAGCTGGAGACGCTGAAGAGCGACGAGCAGTCCGTGTCCTTCAGCGGACCCTCCAGGGCGTCGACCATGGGGCGGAGCATCGCGTCGCCCACCAGCGAGATGCTGGTGACCTTCTCCTTGGCGACGGTGCGCAGCACCTCCTCCGGCACATACTTGCGGTGCGTGATCACCTTCTGGCCGAAGTTGAAGCCGATGAACGAGGTCAGCGTCGCCGTGCCGTGCATCAGCGGCGGCGTCGGGAAGAAGACCAGGCCCTCGCCGCCGGCCGCCACCCGCTCGGCCAGTTCCTCCGGTCGCTTCACCGGGTCCCCGGTCGGCGCCCCGCCGCCGAGCCCCGAGAAGAACAGGTCCTCCTGGCGCCACATCACGCCCTTGGGCATGCCGGTGGTGCCGCCGGTGTAGATGATGAACTGGTCGTCCGCCGACCGCTTCCCGAACCCGCGGCCGGAAGACCCGGACGCCTCCGCCTCCGCGAACGGCACCGGCGTGACGGACGGCTCGGGCGCGTCCGCGGCCGGTTCTCCGGTACGTATCAGATGGCGCAGCTTCGGCGCCCGCGGCAGCGCGGCCGCCACCCGGGGGGTGAACTCCGCGTCGAAGATCAGCGCCGTGAGGTCGGCGTCGCGGAAGAGATAGACCAGCTCCTCTTCCACGTAGCGGTAGTTGATGTTCACCGGCACCGCGCGGATCTTTACGCAGGCCAGGGCGGTCTGCAGATACTCCACGCAGTTGTAGAGGTACAGGCCCACGTGCTCGCCCGGTTTGACGCCCGCGTCCTCGAGGTGGTGCGCCAGGCGGTTCGCCGCCGCGTCCAGCTCGGCATACGTCAGCCGGCGCTCGGCGCCGCTGCCCGGATGGTCGATGTGCACCAGCGCTTCGCGGTCCGGGACCGTGTCCACGACGGACTCGAAGAGGTCGGCAAGGTTGTACTCCACGGCTCCTCCTGGCCCCTGCGGCGGTGGTCTGGCCGTCATTAGAGCGCCGCCGCGCACAGGTGGGAAGGGCGGCGGCAGAAAAAATCTGACTGACCGTCAGAAAGAGTCTTGAAGAAGGGGTGCCGCTACTGCAACCTGTTCTACGTCTCGCGACAGGAGGGCGTAACGACATGGGCGGAAGCGAGCACCTCACGGTGGAACGGGTGGGCGCCACCCTTGTGCTGACCCTGAATCGGCCGGAGGCGAAGAACGCGCTCTCGCTGCCGATGCTGGTCGGCCTCTACGACGGCTGGCAGGAGGCGGACGCGGACGACGACATCAGGTCGGTGGTCTTCACCGGCGCCGGCGGCGACTTCTGCGCCGGCATGGACCTCAAGGCCCTGGCCGGCGGCGGCAAGCTGAACGGCGACGACCCGTACCGGCACCGCATGAAGGAAGACCCGGACCTGCACTGGAAGGCGATGCTGCGGCATCACCGGCCGCGCAAGCCGGTCATCGCGGCGGTGGAGGGGTATTGCGTGGCCGGCGGCACCGAGATGCTGCAGGGCACGGACATCCGGGTGGCGGGGGAGAGCGCTACCTTCGGGCTCTTCGAGGTGGCGCGGGGGCTGTTCCCGATCGGCGGGTCGACGGTGCGGCTGCCGCGGCAGATCGCCCGGACGCACGCCCTCGAAATGCTGCTCACCGGGCGTCCGTACACGGCGGAAGAGGCCCGCGACATCGGGCTGATCGGGCACGTCGTCCCCGACGGCACCGCGGTCGAGAAGGCCCTGGAGATCGCCGAGAAGATCAATAACTGCGGCCCGCTGGCCGTCGAGGCGATCAAGGCCAGCGTCTACGACACGGCGTCGCTGCCCGAGGAGGACGGCCTGAAGCTCGAACTCGAGCGCGGCTGGCCCATCTTCGCCACCGCCGACGCCAAAGAAGGCTCCAAGGCCTTCGCCGAGAAGCGCACCCCGAAGTTCCGGAGGGCCTGATGACGGACGTGCTCAGCGCTCCACTCGTCGTGGAGTTCCCGTTCACCCGCTCGCTCGGCCCGGTGCAGAGCGCCTTCCTCACCGGGCTGCGCGAGCAGACCGTGCTCGGCGTGCGCACGGCCGCCGGGAAGGTGCTGGTGCCCCCGGTCGAGTACGACCCCGAGACCTCCGCCGAGCTGAGCGAACTCGCCGAGGTCGGCGCGACAGGCACCGTCACCACCTGGGCCTGGAACCACGAGCCGCGCCGTGGCCAGCCGCTCGACACCCCCTTCGCGTGGGTGCTGGTCCGGCTCGACGGCGCGGACACGGCGCTGCTGCACGCGCTGGACGTGCCGGGCCCCGACGCGGTGCACACCGGCATGCGGGTCCGTATCCGCTGGGCCGCCGAACGCGCGGGCGCCATCACCGACATCGCCTGCTTCGAGCCGGCCGCCGACGACGGCGCGCCGCTCGCCGCCGCCACCCCGCACTCCGGCGCCTTCGAGGACCCGCTCACCGGCGTCACGCTCCCCGCCCGCCTCGACTACACCTACACGCCGGGCCGCGCGACCACCTCGTATCTGAACGGGCTGAAGGAGCGCCGCCTCATCGGCGAGCGCTGCCCGGTCTGCGAGAAGGTCTACATCCCGCCCCGCGGAGCCTGTCCCACCGACGGCGTCGCCACCGCCGAGAAGGTCGAGGTGGGCCCGTCCGGCACCGTCACCACGTACGCCATCGTCAACATCAAGGCCAAGAACCTCGACGTCGAGGTGCCGTACGTCTACGCCCACGTGGCCATGGACGGCGCCGGGCTCCCGCTGCACGGGCGGATCGGCGGCATCCCGTACGACCAGGTGCGGATGGGGATGCGGGTCGAGCCGGTGTGGAAGGACGGCAACGACTACCCCGATCACTACCGCCCCACGGGCGAACCGGACGCGGACTACGACATGTACAAGGAGCAGCTCTGATGCCGTCGTACGCACGCGACGTGGCCGTCGTCGCCTTCGCCCAGTCCGACCACAAGCGGCACACGGACGAGCAGTCCGAGGTCGAGATGCTGATGCCGGTGCTGCACCAGGTGCTGGCCGCCACCGGCCTGAAGACCGGTGACATCGACTTCACCTGCTCCGGGTCCAGCGACTATCTCGCCGGCCGTGCCTTCTCCTTCACCATGGCGCTCGACGGGGTCGGCGCCTGGCCGCCGATCTCCGAGTCGCACGTCGAGATGGACGGGGCGTGGGCGCTGTACGAGGCGTGGGTGAAGATCCAGACCGGCGAGGCGGATACGGCGCTGGTCTACTCGTACGGGAAGTCCTCGCCGGGTTCGGTACGCGATGTGCTGACGCGGCAGCTGGACCCGTACTACGTCGCCCCGCTGTGGCCGGACGCACCCGCTCTTGCCGCGCTGCAGGCACAGGCGTTGATCGACGCAGGCGAGGCGGACGAGAAGGCCCTGGCCGGCGTCGCCTCCCGTAGCCGGGCCGCGGCGGCCGGCAACCCGCATGCCCAGCTGCGAGGCGAGCGCCCGCAGGGCGACTATGCCGTCCAGCCGCTGCGTACGGGGGACCTGCCGCCGGTCACCGACGGCGCGGCCGCCGTGATCCTCGCCGCCGACGACACCGCGCGCCGGCTGTGCGAACGCCCCGCCTGGATCCGCGGCATCGACCACCGCATCGAGGCCCACAGCCTCGGCGTCCGCGACCTCACCGACTCGCCGTCCACCCGGCAGGCCGCGGAGCGGGCCGGGGCCTTCGAGCGGCCGGTGGACACGGCGGAGCTGCATGCGCCGTTCAGCTCGCAGGAGTTGGTGCTGCGCAAGGCGCTCGGCCTCGACGACAGCGTCTCCGTGAACCCGTCCGGCGGCGCCCTCGCCGCCAATCCGATCATGGCCGCCGGGCTCATCCGGATCGGTGAGGTCGCGGCCCGTATCCACCGCGGCGAGTCGGCCCGCGCCCTCGCGCACGCCACCTCGGGCCCGTGCCTGCAGCAGAACCTGGTCGCCGTCCTCGAAGGCCAAGAAGGAGAGGCAAGCCGATGAGCAAGCAGCCAGTCGCGGTGACCGGGATCGGCCAGACCAAGCATGTGGCCGCCCGCCGCGACGTCTCCATAGCGGGCCTGGTCCGCGAGGCCGCCCAGCGCGCCCTCGAGGACGCGGGCCTCGACTGGCCCGACATCGACGCCGTCGTCATCGGGAAGGCCCCCGACTTCTTCGAGGGCGTGATGATGCCGGAGCTGTATCTGGCCGACGCCCTCGGCGCGGTCGGCAAGCCGATGCTGCGCGTACACACGGCGGGCTCGGTCGGCGGCTCGACGGCGCTGGTCGCGTCGAACCTGGTCGCGGCGGGCGTGCACGAGACCGTCCTCACCGTCGCGTTCGAGAAGCAGTCGGAGTCCAACGCGATGTGGGGCCTGTCGCTGCCGGTCCCGTTCACCCAGCCGCTCGTCGCGGGCGCGGGCGGCTTCTTCGCCCCGCACATCCGCTCGTACATGCGGCGGACGGGGGCGCCCGACACCATCGGCTCCCTGGTCGCGTACAAGGACCGCAGGAACGCCCTGAAGAACCCCTACGCGCACCTCCATGAGCACGACATCACCCTGGAGAAGGTGCAGGCCTCGCCGATGCTCTGGGACCCGGTCCGCTACTCGGAGACCTGCCCGTCGTCGGACGGCGCCTGCGCGATGGTGCTGTCCTCGCGGGAGCGCGCCGCCCGCGCGCCGCACCGCCCTGCCTGGGTGCACGGCGGGGCGATGCGCAGCGAGCCGACCATGTTCGCGGGCAAGGACACGGTCTCGCCGCAGGCGGGCAAGGACTGCGCGGCGGACGTCTACCGGCAGGCCGGCATCACCGACCCGCGCCGGGAGATCGACGCGGTCGAGATGTACGTCCCGTTCAGCTGGTACGAGCCGATGTGGCTGGAAAATCTGGGCTTCGCACAGGAGGGCGAGGGGTGGAAGCTGACGGAGTCCGGCGTGACGGAACTCGACGGCGACCTGCCCGTCAATCCGTCCGGCGGGGTGCTCTCCACCAACCCCATCGGCGCCTCCGGCATGATCCGCTTCGCGGAGGCGGCGCTGCAGGTCCGCGGGCAGGCCGGGGAGCATCAGGTGGACGGCGCCCGGCGCGCGGTGGGACACGCGTACGGGGGCGGCTCGCAGTTCTTCGCCATGTGGCTGGTCGGTGACGAGCCGCCGACGTCCTGAAGTCATCCTTCCGTGACCTGTCGGGCATTCGCCGCGATGGCTAGGCTGGCCGCCAGGACGCAGCACCGGGAGGAGCGAGGACGTGGCCGAACGCACCACTGAACAACCGCTGGCCGGCGGCCAGAAGAAGCCGGAGCTCGACCTGTCGCACGCGCAGTGGCAGTCGAGCACCCAGGGGATCGGCGACGTCCAGATCGCCTTTGTCGAGGGCTATATCGCCATGCGCGACGGCCGCAACCCCGAGGGCCCGGCGCTGATCTTCACGCCCGCCGAGTGGCGCGCCTTCGTACTGGGCGCGCGGGACGGCGAGTTCGACCTTACGTAAGCCGCCATCACGTCAGCACGAAGACGCCGCGGTCGCGGAGCCGCCCGAGGACCGGGGCCGGCTCCGCGCCGAGCGGATTCCAGCGCAGGTCGAGGCGCTCCAGGGCGGGCAGCTCCGGCAGCCAGCCGGGGAGCCCGGCGATCCGGTTCGCCCGCAGGTCCAGCCGCCGCAGTAGAGGCAGATCGCGCAACGCGTCCGGGACGGCGGTGAGTTCGTTCTCCCGCAGCTCCAGCTCGCGCAGTTCCCGCAGCCGGGATACGGAGCCGGGCAGCCCGGTGAGCCGGTTGCCGCGCAGCCACAGCTCGCGCAGCGCGCCGAGATCGCCCACCGCCGCCGGCAGCTCGCGCAGGCCGCAGCGCTGGGCGCGCAGCTCCACCAGCGACGCCATGCCGCCGAGGGCGGCGGGGAGTTGGCCCAGCGGATTGTCGCCGACGTTGAGATACGTGAGGCGGTCCAGCGCGCCGAGCGTGTCCGGGAGCCCGGTGATCCGGTTCTCGTGCAGGTAGAGACAGCCCGTCAGCTCCGGTAGCGAGCCGAGCTCCGGCGGCACAGCGGTGAGCCGGTTGTGGCCGAGGTCGAGGGTGTGCAGGTGCCGCAAGCGGGCGATGTCCGGCGGGATTTCGGCCAGCTCGTTGTCCGCGAGGATCAGCACCCGCTGCCCGGTGTCCCGCCACACCGCGTTCGGTACGACCCTCAGTCCCGCCCGCCACAGATCCACCCCCGCATCCTGCCGCAGGCCGGGGTCATATGCGGGCCTACGGGCGTACTCTCTGGAGCCATCGGGCTGTGCCCATCGAAAAGCACCGGACCGGTGATGCCGTATGGCGGGAATGCTGCTGGAGCGCGACGCCGAACTCGACGCCGTCGACGAGGCGCTCGCCGCGCTCACCGGGCTGCGCCCGAACGGCTCCGGGCCCGCCGGGCGGCAGCGCGGCGGGCTCATCGCCGTCGCGGGGCGCGCGGGGCTCGGCAAGACCACCCTCCTCACCGAAACGCGCCGGCGCGCCGCCGCGCGCGGCTGCACCGTGCTCTTCGCCCGCGGCGGCGACCAGGAGCAGGGGGTGGCGTTCCACGTCGCCCGGCAGCTGCTGCAGCCGCAACTCGCCCGCTACGCCGACGCGGAGCTGCGGGCCAGCCTCGGCGGCTGGTACGGGATCGTCGGCCCGGCCCTCGGCCTGAGCGGCGCCGCCGACGGCGCCCCACCGGACCCGCAGGGCCTGCGGGACGGACTCGACTGGGTGCTCACCCACCTCGGCACCCGGCGCTCGCCCGTCGTGCTCGTCCTCGACGACGCGCACTGGGCGGACGCGGAGTCCCTCGGCTGGCTCACCGCCTTCGTGTCCCGCGTCGAGGACCTGCCGATGCTGGTGGTCGTCGCGTACCGGCCGGAGGAACTCCCCGAGACCGCCGAGGCGTTCCGCGCCCTGCCGGGTCGCGCCGGCGGCCGGCCCGTAGACCTGGAGCCGCTCACCGCCCCCGCCATCGCCCGCCTCGTCCGCGAGCGCGTCGGCAAGCACGCCGACGACGCCTTCTGCCGCGAGTGCTGGGCCGTCACCGCGGGCAACCCCTTCGAGGCCGTCGAGCTCAGCGCCAAGGTGGCCGCCCGCGCGTTACGCCCCGACGAGTCCAGCGCGCACCTGCTGCGCGACCTCGCCGCCGCCGTCAAGGGCACCGGGCTCGTGCACCGGCTCGAGCGGCTCGGCGCCTCCACCGTGCGCATGGCCTGGGCCTGCGCGGTGCTGGGCACCGAGATCTCCCCGCGGCTCGCCGCCGCCGTCGCCGGACTCGGTGCCGAGGAGGCCGCCGACGCCGCCGACCGGCTGCGCGAGGTCCGTATCCTCACCGGCGCCGACACCCTGGAGTTCGTCCACCCGCTGATCGCCACCGCCGTCTACCGCGCCATCCCCGACGCCGTCCGCGTCGCCCTGCACGGCCAGGCCGCCTGGTCCGTCATCGACGCGGGCCTCGGCCCCGCCACGGCGGCCCGGCACCTGCTGGAGACGCACCCCGAGAACGACCCGCTGGTGGTCCGCACCCTGCGCGAGGCCGCCGGCGAGACCCAGCGCGCCGGCGCTCCGGAGACCGCCCGCGGCTACCTCGCCCGCGCGCTGCGCGAGCCCCCGCCGTACGAGGAGCGCGCCGCCGTCCTCTACGAACTCGGCTGCGCCTCCCTCCTCACCGAACCCGCCACCACCGTCAACCACCTCCGTGCCGCCCTGGAGGAGCCCGTCGCCGACCCGGCGCTGCGCGCCGCCATAGTCCGCCGCCTCTCCCAGACCCTCGCCCACGCCGACCGCCTCGGCGAGGCCTCCGACGTCGTCGGCCAGGCCGCCCGCGTCGCCACCGACGCCCGCGAACGGCTCCGCATGCGGGCCGAGCAGTTCATGTGGGACGCCTTCCGCGCCGACGAACCCGACTCGCCCGCCCGTTCCCGCCGCCTCGCCAAGCTCGCCGACCGGCTCTCGGGCCGCGATCTCACCGAGCGCTACATCATCGGCCTGCGCGCCTGGGACATCACCCTGCGCGCCGAGCCCGCGCACAACGCCGTCCGGCACGCCGAGCGCGCCCTGGCCGGCGGCCTCGGCTGGGCGGACGAGGAGCGCGGCTTCGAGGTGCCGGTGCTGGTGGCCCTGGCCTTCATGTACGCCGACCGGCCGGGCCGCGCCGAGGACCTCTTCGCCGACGGCATCGCCGCCTTCGAGCGCCAGGGCTGGCGCGGCGCCCACCTCTCCTTCGGCTACACGCTGCTCGGCTACATCCGCTACCGCCGCGGCCGCTACGCGGAGGCGGAGGACTTCGTCCGCGACGGCCTGCGGCTGGCCGACCGCGTCGGGCGCGGCACCCCCGTCTGCTGGTACGCGGTGACGATCCTGATCGAGGTGCTGCTGGCCCGCGGCCGTACCGGCGAGGCGCAGCGGCTCGCCGAGGAGTACGACTTCGGCCCGCCGTTCCCCGCCGCGGTGGTCTTCCCCGACTCCCAGACGGTCTACGGGGAGCTGCTGCTGGCCCGTGGCCGGCACGAGGAGGCGGCGGCGGAGTTCGCCGCCGCGGGCCGCCGCCTGGAGCCCCGCGGCATCCGCAACCCGAGCTGGTGCCCCTGGCGGCTCGAGCTGGCCCGTGCCGAGGCCGCGACCACCCCGGAACGGGCGGCCCGGCTCACCGACGAGGCCCTCGACCTCGCCCGCGGCTACGGCACCGCGTCCGGCATCGGCCAGGCGCTCCGGATCAGCGCGGAGATCGCACCCGCGGGCGAGCGCCCGAAGGTCCTGCACGAGGCGGTCGCGCACCTGGAGCGCTCCCCGGCGGCCGGCGAGCTGGCCCGGGCCCTGGTCGCGTACGGCCGCGCCCTGCGCTGTGCGGGCCACGCCCCGGAATCCGCGGAGATCCTCTACCGCGGCCTGGAGACGGCCCTGTCCTGCGGCGCGGACCGGCTGGCGGAGGACGCCCGCGACGAACTGGCGGCGGCCGGCCTGCGCCCGCGGCGGCTGCGCACGGTCGGCACGGACGCGCTCAGCGGCCACGAGCGGGTGGTGGCCGAACTGGCCGCATCCGGCCTTGCGGTCCCGCGGATCGCGGAGCGGACGGGCACGGAGGAGCGGGAGGTGGAGCTGCTGCTGTCCGCGGTGTACCGCAAGGTGGGCACGGACGCCGCGGGTCTCGCGGAGGCCCTGCACACGACCCGCTGAGCCGGCCCGGCCGGTCTCCGGCGAAACCCGTCCGGTCCGCGGAACCCCGCGCGGCGGCGCAATCGCCGCGCCCCTTTACGATTGACCCCATGGCCTTCCTCCGCCGCCGCAGCGCCCCCACCCCCGCAGGGCCGGAATTCGACGTACTCGCCATGGACCCCGGTGACTGGCCGGGCGACCTCGGCGCCGGCCTGCTGCCCGCACCCGACGGGACCTGCCAGGGCGTCTTCCTGCGCTACGACCTGTTCGGCGGCCGCGGCCCTGCCATGATCATCGGCAATCTCCCCGAGGGCTCCCCGGCCCGCGAGATCGAGGCGGGCCAGCCCCCCTTCGAGGTCGCGCAGCTGCTCGCCGCGCTCGGTCACGAGGAGCCGGTCACCGTCACCGGCACCGAGGACACCCCGGTGATGCACCAGGACAACCTGCTGATCGTCAAGCGCGTCACGCTCTCCGAGGACCGCGTCTCCTGCGTCCAGTTCGACCGCAACGACAAGGTGCTCGTCACCATCGCCAGCTGGGAGCGCCCGATCACCGACGACCTGTACGCGCTGCTCAAGCCGCTGCCCGCGGAGCTCTTCCAGCAGGGCTGAGCTCCGCGGGCGACCGTGCCTCAGCTACGGGAGTCCCGCACGTCCACCTGGTCGGCCTTCACATACGCCACCCGGTGCCCGAACTGGATCTCGTAGTACACGGTCTTGCCGCGCACCACCTGGCTGTCCGGGTCCTGGTAGTTCTCCGCGTAATAGTGCTCGGACCGCACCCGGTCGCCGAGCACGTACCGCTGCCCGGCGGGCATCTCGTACGGCAGCGGCGTCAGCTCGATCGGCTCGACCTCCTTCGGGTACGCCTCCTTCTCCGGCAGCACCCGCCCGTAGATCTCGACCTTCACGCCGTCCTTCGGGGTGATGACCTTCCCCTTGGCGTTGACCGCGGTCGGCTCGCCGGCCGGGTTCTTGAACCAGGCCTTCTGGCCGAGATACCAGACCGCCGTCCAGTCGCCCCTCCGCTCCGCCACCGCGTACTGCTGTCCGGTGGAGGCGCGGGCGCCGGTGTCGTTGACGCCGATGGAGGACTTGCCCTCCGGCGGGTGCAGGCCGACGTCCTTCACCAGCGGCGCGTCGTCGCTCGGCTCGGTGTGCAGCCGGACCGCGCCGGAGCCGTGCGGCGGGCAGTCGTGGGCGCCGGCCTTCTCGCACGAGGTGTACTCGGGCTGGTGGGTGTCGTAGTCCGGGCGGATCGTCACCATCCCGCCGTTCGGGCCGGCGTTGGGGACGAACGGGCGGCCCAGCAGCGTGAAGTAGTGCTGCCAGTCCCAGTAGGGCCCCGGGTCGGTGTGCATGCCCGGGATCTTCGCGGCGTTTATGGCCGGCACGGTGTCGTGGCCCAGGATGTGCTGGCGGTCCAGCGGGATGTCGTACTTGGCCGCCATCCAGCGCACCAGGCGGGCCGAGTTGCGGTACATCGCCTCCGTGTACCAGGCGTCCGGATTGACCAGGAAGCCCTCGTGCTCCAGGCCGATGGACTGCGAGTTGACGTGCCAGTTGCCGGCCTGCCAGGCCACGTCCTTGTGCTTGACGTGCTGCGCGACATGGCCGTCGCGCGAGCGCAGGGTGTACTGCCAGGAGACGTAGGTCGGGTCCTGGACCATGTTGACCGTGCCGTCGTACTTCGCCTCCGTGTCGTGGATGACGATGTAGCGGATCGGCTGGTCGTTGGGGCGGTCGGCCTTGTCGTGGTTCCCGTAGTCGTCCTCGCCGTCGTCGCCCTTGTATTCCTCGTACGGCGCCGGGATCCACTCGCAGGCCAGATTCGGCGGGCACTCGCTCTCGCCCGGATCGGCCTTGCGCAGGCCGAGGGTGTCCAGCTGGGCGGCGTTGGGGTTGGCGGCGGCGTCCGCCGCGAGCGCGACGCGCTGACCCGCGTCGGTGGTACGGGCCATGCCCTGGCGGATCACCGCGTAGACGTCGTCGGCGAAGTTCCGCGCGGTGCCCGCGTCTTCGGCGCCGGAGTAGCGGGCCACCGCGCCGTACCAGTCGGCGGGGCGGTCGCTGAGCTCGCGCCCGGACTCGCGCTGGAGCTGCGCCAGCAGGGCGGCGCCGCCGGCGACGTTCGCCGCCGGGTCGCTGCGCAGATCGGCGCCGGAGCGGCCGGTGAGCCGGGCCGCGCGGTTCAGGGTCTGCAGCTCCTTGCCGGAGGAGGCGGCGGCCCGGTCGGCGGTGGTGCCGTCGGGCGGGGGCACGGCGGCGCTGCTGCCCCTGACGGTCCGCGGGCGGCTGTCGTCGCCACGCGCGTCCTCGCCCCCGTGATGGTGCTCGCCACTGGACTTCAGCGCGGTACGGGCATCGGTGAGGTGCATCGGGCCGTAGCCGCCGGTGACGCTCGGGGCGCCGGAGTGGCCGTCCCAGCGCGACTGGAGGTAGGAGACGCCGAGCAGCACGCTCTGCGGGACGCGGTAGCGCTCGGCGGCGTCGGCGAAGGCCTGTTGCAGCTTGTCGGGCGACTCCGAACCCGCCGTGGCGGGCGGGGCGGCGGAGACCAGCGGCAGCAGCAGTGCGGCGGAGGCCGCGAGGCCGGCCGCGCGGGCCGCGCTCCGGCGGCTCAGCAGACTGGGCGGGACGATTCCTCGCAAGGGGTGCCTCCTCGGCGGACTGCTCAGGAGTGTGACGGAACGTGTCGGCTGTGCTTGCGGGGCGTAACGGGACTAAGGAATATCGGTTGTCCGACGATCCGTCAATCACCCTTGAAATGCCGAGTCTTCGCACGTCAGCGGCCTGCGGCGCGTCAGAGGTGTGAACCAATGCCGCCACTCGGCGCAACCGTCGTGCAACCGTCCGGGCGCACGAAGAAGGCGGTGCCCGACCCCTCGGCGGGCACCGCCCGCTTCGTACTGCTACCCGGCCCGTCAGCGGGTGCCGACCGCCGCTCGCACGGCCTTGCGCGCCATCTGGGCGTCGTCGTGCAAGCGGCGCAGGAGCAGCCGCAGTTCCTCACCGGAACCGGGCAGCGGACCCTGCTGCTGGCCGGCCGGGCCCGCCCCGGCGGCAGGGGCCGGGGCGGTGGCAGGCGCGGCGTGCATGGCGCGCTGCACCGCCGCCTCGTATGTACGGATCTCGCGGGTCAGGACCAGCATCAGGTTCACCAGGAAGGCATCCCGCGAGGCCGGGCCGCCGGCCTGGGCCAGTTGGCTGATCTGCCGGCGCACCCCGGAGGCGTCGCCCAGCGCCATCCAGAGCGTGGCCAGGTCATAGCCCGGCAGATACCAGCCGGCGTGCTCCCAGTCGACGAGCACGGCGCCGCCCGGGGACAGCAGCACATTGGGCAGCAGCGCGTCGCCGTGGCAGAACTGGCCCGGGCCGTGCGCCAGGCCGTGCAGCAGCGTCTGCAGGTCGCCCATGTCGCGGTCGGTGAGCAGGCCGAGGTCGTGGAAGCGGGCCAGCCGCTCCCCGTAGTCGAGCGGGGCGGTGAAGGCGCCGGCCGGCGGCCGCCACATATTGACCCGGCAGAGGGCGGCGAGCGCGGCGCGCACGTCGGCACGCGGGGGCGGATCGACAGGATGCCGCTGCAGCGCCGCCGCTCTGCCGGGAGTCCGCTCGATGACCAGCACGCACTGCTCCGGGTCCGCGGCGATCAGCCGCGGCACCCGCACCGGCGGGCGGTGCCGGACGAAGGTGCGGTAGGCGGCTATTTCGTGCCGGAACCGCTCGGTCCACGCGGGGGAGCGGTCGAGCAGGCACTTGGCCACCACGGTGGCACGGCCTGTGGTGCCGACCAGTAACACCGAGCGGGAGCTGCGCCGCAGCACCTGCACGGCGTTGAAGTCCGGGCAGATGCGCTGCACGGCTGCGATGGCGGTGCGCAGCCGGTCGCCCTGCGGTCCGGTGAGGTCGAGCCTGCCGCTGACCGGGAGCCGCCCCGCCGGTGGAATCCGCCGGGTGCGCGGCGCGCCGGACAGGTGGGCGCCGGCCGCGTGGCCCGGGTCTAGGTACGGTGCGCCGCCGCCGGGCTGCGCCCGCAGCGGGCGGTGCGGCGGGGCGGACACGGAAGCAGAAGCTGCGTACATGGCGGTTACGAATCCCTTCGCGCGCCGAACGGTTGGCAACGCGCCCCGGCCGGCAGCTCCCGTAACGGAAGACTCCCGTGGCCCGCCCGCCGCACCCTGGGGAATGCGGCGGGCATTTGCCACTGGACTGCTCGCCGGGTGGCGCACTCATACAGCACACCCACGCACGGGTGGCAGACCACCTAGCGCACCCTGGCGAACCATGGCGAATCCTCGCCGGACCGTTACTGCAGGACTAGTGTCCAATTCAGCCGAGAACCCTGGGGGCTTCACGTGGAGAGGGAACCGAACACCAGACTCGCAGACCTGTTCGCCATGGCGGGCTGGTCCAAAGGTGAGTTGGCGAGACTGGTGAACCGGCAGGCGGCGGCCATGGGCTTTCCGCAGCTGGCGACGGACACATCGCGGGTACGGCGGTGGATCGAGCAGGGAGAGATCCCGCGCGATCCGGTCCCGCGGGTGATGTCCGCCCTGTTCACCGAGCAACTCGGCCGTGTCGTGACCATTGAGGATCTCGGGCTGGAGCGAGCCGGGCGCGCGGGGAAGAGGCAGTCCGCTGACGCACTGCCTTGGGCTCCCGAACGTACCGCCGAGGTGCTCACCGAATTCACGGGAATGGACCTCATGCTCAACCGACGCGGCCTGGTGGGCGCGGGCGCCGCGCTCGCCGCAGGCTCAGCACTAACGAGCGCCATGTACGACTGGTTGCACACCGATCCAGCCCTCACCGCCGGACCCCCACGGCTCTCCGCCACCCTCGCAGGCGCCGACGCCGACGCGGTCGCCTTCGACAGATACGAGGCGACGCCGGTGGGCTCCCAGGAGATCGAGGCGCTGGAGCGGTCCGTCGAAGTGTTCCGGGCGTGGGACGCGGCGCGCGGCGGCGGGCTGCAGCGCAAGGCGGTCGTGGGCCAGCTCAACGAGGTGGGCGGCATGCTCGCCTACAAGCACCCGGACCATCTGCAGCGCCGGCTGTGGGGGGTGGCGGCCAACCTGGCGGTCCTCGCCGGGTGGATGTCGCACGACGTGGGCCTCGAGCCCACCGCCCAGAAGTATTTCGTCATCGCCACGCACGCCGCTCGCGAAGGCGGTGACCGGCCGCGGGCCGGGGAGGCGCTGTCCCGGGCCGCCCGCCAGATGATCCACCTGGGACGTCCGGACGACGCCCTGGACCTGATGAAGCTCGCCAACTCCGGCTCGGGCAACCGCACGCTGCCGCGCACCCGCGCCATGCTCCACACCATCGAGGCGTGGGCGCTGGCGGCGCAGGGTCGCGGCCGGGCGATGCGTCGCACCCTCGGCGAGGCGGAGGACCTCTTCGTCTCGGACAAGAGCGATGTGCCGCCGCCGAGTTGGATGCAGCTGTTCGACGAGGCGGATATGCACGGCATGCAGGCGCTGGCGTTCCGTACCCTCGCCGACCACGAACCGGACGCGGCGCGGCTGGCGCAGGAGCATGCCAAGAAGGCCCTCGAGCTGCGGCAGAACGGCCGCCAGCGGTCCCAGATCATGGACTACATCTCGCTGGCCTCCGCGTGCTTCATCGCCGACGACCCCGAGCAGGCGGACCGCTACGCCCGCCTGGCGCTCGTCAGCATCGGCGAGACCTCCTCGCACCGCACCTGGGACCGGCTCCGCGAGATGTACCGGCTGACGGGCCAGTATTCGGGCTACCCGAAGGTGCACGACCTCCGCGAGGAGATCAAGCTGGCGCTGCCGCGCGCGCCGAAGGGAGCCGCCCGGGCCTGACCAGAACGGGTGGTTTGCAAGAGAGGGAGCGAGGACGCGTCAGCTCACGCGCGCGACCAGCACGCAGGCGTCGTCCTCGCGTTCGTCACCGCCGAACTCCTCGATCGCGGCGCGCAGCAGCGTCTGCGCGCTGCCCGCGGCCGCGAACCGGCCGGCCAGGGCCAGCAGCCGCTCCTGCCCATCGGCAGGTGCGAGCCCGTCGGTGTGCAGCAACAGCACATCGCCCGGCAGCAGTTGCTCGGTCTGCTGGCCGTAATCCCCGGTCCCGGCCGCGCCGAGGAGGACGCCACGGGGGGTGGCGAGCGCCCGGCCCTCTCCTCCTCGGAAGAGGAGCGGGGGCGGATGACCGGCCTGAGCCCACTCGAGGCGGCGGGCGACCGGTTCGTAGCGGCAGCAGAGGGTGCTGCCGACGGCCGGGTGCTGGGAGTTCTCCAGCAGCTCGTTGAGATGGCCCAGCAGTGGCGCGGGGGGCAGGCCGGTCATCGCCATGCCGCGCACGGCGCCGAGCAGCATCGCCATCCCGGAGGTGGCGACGACGCCGTGCCCCGCGAGGTCGCCGACGCTCAGGAACGTGGACCCGTCGGGCAGCGCCAGCGCGTCGTACCAGTCGCCGCCCACCAGGTCGCCGGCCGCGGCCGGGAAATAGTGCGCGCCGAGGTCGAGCCCCTCGGATCTGCCGGGCGGGAACCGCAGGGAGCCGCGCCACGGCGGCAGCACGGCCTCCTGCAGCTCGACCGCAAGCCGGTGCTCGGTCCGCGCGATGTGCCGCTGGCGCTGCAGTGAGTCACGGGTCTCGCTGAGCGCCTTTTCCGTGCGGCGCAGCTCGCTGACGTCGCGCAGCACCGCCCACATCGAAATGGTGCCGCCGACGGCGTCGAGCACGGGCTCGCCCACCATGTGCAGCGTGCGCTCCTCGCCGTCCGGGCGCACGATGCGGAACTCTCCGTCGATCGTCTTGCCGTCCACCAGGCAGTCGGTGACCATCCCGGCCAGCCGGCGCTGATCCTCCGAATGGATCCAGGAAGGCAGTTCGTCGAGGGAGAGCGGTCCTTCGCCCGGGTCGCGGCCGAAGATCTCGTAGAGCTCCCCCGACCAGTCGATGGTGTCCCGGCGCAGATCCCACTCCGCGCTGCCGACCCGGCCGCCGACGCTCTCCGGTGATACGGCGGGGGCGGCGGGCAGCGTCTGCCCGGCCCCCTGGTCCTCCGGTGCGTACGAGTCCGCGGGCAGGCCCTCGCGCAGCTGGCCCAGCTGGGTGCCGAGGTCGTCGAGCTGATGCGCGGCGAGATCGCACAGCGCGCGCTGCCAGCGGGACTGCGGGTCGCCTGCTCCTTCTCCGGAGTCCTCGGCGAAGGTCTCCCGGCGCACGGAGTCCACGCCGGTGCGTAAGCGGCGCAGCTGGGAGATCAGAGCGTCCACCGTGCTGCGCCCGGGGGGCCGGGCCGCGGGGCGGTCCGCGGAGAGATGGGACGGCATGAGCGCACTCCGGTGTCTGTCGAAGGGCCGCTATGACTGTTGCACAGGCCGGGGCGGCCCGTAAGCCATTTCGCAATACTCGGACTGATGGTGCCGCTGGCATATGCCCAAGGAGCTACGTTTAGGCCACCCAGGACGGCGGAATACGAGCCTCCATGTACGCTGCCCGTCGGGCGCCTGGGATGACCAGCTCGCCCCTGATTCCACGGAAATTCCGTTGCCAGCAGACCCCCCACACCGGATGCTGACGTCATGTTCGAGCGATTCATAGCTGGTGCGGCGCCCAGTGGCACGCTCCTCGGCCTCCTGCAGCGGGGCCGCGGTGACGGGACCCTGCACGCGCTCGCCGCACCGCGGGCCGAGGCCCTCGATGCGCTGTACCACTGCGTGTGCAGCGATCCGCGGCGTGACTGGCAGGTCGAGAACCGATCGCTCTACTACGCCCGCCTCTGTCTCGAGCTCGACGCCGGGCTCGGTCCCGTCGAGGAGCACCTCTTCGCGGCGGACGACCTGATCGCCCCTGATGAGCAGCGCTGCGGTCTGGCCCTTGCGGTGCTCGGCCACCTGGCCGGATATGACCGTACGGACGCCCTCGTGCTGCTGCGCCGGTACGCAGCCGCCGGCGGCTGCTGGCAGTGGGCCCTCGATGAGCTGGCGCTGCGCGACGACGACGCCTCGCTGCGGGCGCTGGCCCCCGCCGTGCTCGGCCGCTTCCCGGAGACCGAGGAGGGCGACAAGGCCCTCGCCGAAGCGGTCAAGGAAGCCTTCGAACCCCGGCCCTGGATGCTGTGGGCCGATGACCCCGTGTACGGCCCGCGGGTGCGCGCCGCGCAGGAGCGGCGCAGCTTCGACCGCTGGCAGCGGCAGCTGAACTCGCGCGGCCCCCGCCCCGACTGGTCCGTCGGCGCCGTGCTGGCGTGGGCCGACGAGGCCCACGACGCCACCGGCGAGGAGGGCGGGCAGCAACGCCACTTCGCCGCCGCCGCCCGCTGCCTGGCCGCCGTGGCCGACCCCGAGGACCGCCCGGAGCTTCTCGCCACGGCCCTGCACGGCTCCGCCGGGGCCCGCGCGGCCGCGATCGTGCATCTCGCGTCCGCCGGGGATCCGGACGCCCTCGACCTCATCGAAGCCGCCACCGCATCGGGCTCGGAGGCGGTGGCCCATGCGGCCCTCGCCGCTTTTGCCCGGATGTGTTCCACCGCCGCCCTGGACCGCGCCAGGGCCTGGGCGGGCCGCGCCGACGACCTCGGCACCACCGCCGCCGTCATGTTGGCCTGCCGCGGCGCCGCGGCTGATGCCCCCGCCGTACGGGCCGCGCTGCTGCGCACCATCCGCGACCAGGGCCCGGACGCCGATGCCCTCTGGGCGCTCACCGAGGGCGCCGGGCGGCTGCGGGTGGCCGACGCCGCCCCGGTGCTGCGGCACATTTATCGCGAGACCACCTCCTCCCAGCTGCGCGGCCACGCCGCCAGGGCGCTCGCCGCCACCGACCCGTCCTTCGCCACCGGCTTCGCCGTCGAGTGCCTGTGGGACTGCGAGGAATCCACCCGGGAGATCGCCGCCCGGCATGCCGAGACCGCCGACGCCCGCGTCGTCGCGCAGCTGCGCCGGCTGGCCGCCGATCCGGCCGAGGAGGACGGCGTTCAGGACGTCGTCCGGACCCGCATCACGCCCGACGGGGCGGCGGGTAGCGCGGCCGGCTGAACGCCGGGGCGCACGCGGGCGCGCACCGCGGCACCCAAATGCTCATGGGGTGTTCCCCGGAGGGTCAGCTTCGCGACCCCCGGGGAACCGTCTGTTCGGCGAGAACAGCGGTATGCGTGTCGCGATCGTCACCGAATCCTTCCCGCCCGACGTCAACGGCGTGGCCAACTGCGCCATGCACACCGCCCGGCACCTCGTCCGGCGCGGGCACGACGTCCTCGTCGCGGCCCCGGCCGCAACCGACGACTCCACCGCCGCCGAGACCCCCTGCCGTGTCGTACGGCTGCGCGCCGTTCCGCTGCCGGGCTACCGCCAGGTGCGCCTCGCCCTGCCCAGCCGCCGGCTCGCGGCGGAGCTGGCCGCGCACGGCAGCGAACTCGTCCACCTCGCCAGCCCCTTCGTCCTCGGGGGCCGCGGCGTCGCGGCCGCCGCCAAGCTCGGCATCCCGTCGGTCGCGGTCTACCAGACCGACCTCGGCTCCTACGCCCGTACCTACATGGGCGCCGGTGAGGCGCTCGCCTGGCGCCGGATCCGGCAGCTGCACTCCGCCGCCGACCTCACCCTGGCCCCGTCGACGGCGGCGCTGAGCCAGCTCGCCGGGCACGGCGTGCCCCGGGTCCGGCTCTGGCCGCGCGGCGTCGACTCGCTGCGCTTCCACCCGCTGCGGCGCGACGAGGCGCTGCGCCGGAAGCTGCTCGACGGCGCCAAGGTGCTCGTCGGGTACGTGGGACGGCTGGCGCCCGAGAAGCATGTGGCGCTGCTCGCCGCCACGCAGCAGCTGCCCGGCGTGCAGGTGGTGGTCGTCGGCGACGGGCCGAGCGCCGCCCAGCTGCGCGACGCGCTGCCCGAGGCGCACTTCATGGGCGCCCGCTCGGGGATGGAGCTGGCGAAGATCTTCGCCTCCCTGGACGTCTTCGTGCACACCGGCCCGTACGAGACCTTCTGCCAGACCGTCCAGGAGGCGATGGCCAGCGGGGTGCCCGTGGTGGCGCCGGCCGCGGGGGGTCCGCTCGATCTCGTCGCGCACGGGAAGACCGGGTATCTGGTGCCGCCGCTGGACGCGATGGCTGTCCGGGACGCCGTCGACGGACTCGCGCAGGACCCGCTGCTGCGCGCCGAGTTCGGGCGGGAGGCGCGGGCCGCGGTGGCGGGCCGTACCTGGGAGGCGATCGGCGATGAACTGCTCGGGCACTACGCCGGCGTGCGCGCCGGCCGGGAGGCGGTGGCGGTATGAACACCATGGAGACGGCTAATAGCGCGCTGCGGATTGTTCGCGTCGCGAACTTCATAGCGCCCACTTCTGGCGGCCTGCGCACCGCGCTGCGCGAGCTCGGCGCCGGCTACCGGGAGGCCGGGCACGAGCCGGTGCTGGTGCTGCCCGGCGAGTACGCGGGCGACGAGCAGACCCCGCAGGGGCGGGTGATCACCCTCCCGGGGCCGCTGCTGCCCGGCACCGGCGGCTACCGAGTGCTGGCCGACCGGCGCAAGGTGGGGCGGCTGCTGGAGGAGCTCGGCCCCGACCGGCTCGAGGTCTCCGACCGCACCACCCTGCGATGGACGGGGGAGTGGGCCCGGCGCGCGCGGGTGCCGTCGGTGATGGTGTCGCACGAGAGCGTCGACGGCGTGCTGCGGACCTGGGGCGTGCCGCGCGCCGCCGCCGAGCGGGCCGCCGACTCGCTCAACCGGCGCACCGCGCACGCCTTCCGCAAGGTGGTGTGCACGACGGACTGGGCGGCGCGGGAGTTCGAGCGGATCGGAGCGCGCAATGTCGTACGGGCACCGCTGGGCGTGGATCTGGCGCGGCGGCATCCGGCGCGGCGCAGCGGTGAGTTGCGGGCGCTGTATGCCGCCGAGGGCGAGCTGCTGCTGCTCATGTGCTCCCGGCTGTCGCCGGAGAAGCGCCCCGCGCGGGCGCTGGAGACGCTCGCCGAGCTGCGCCGCCGCGGGGTCGCCGCGCGGCTGCTGATCGCCGGCGACGGCCCGCTGCGCGACCGCCTGGAGCGGCGCGCGGTGGCCGAGGGACTACCGGTGCGGTTCCTCGGCCACCTGCGCGGCAGCGAGCTCGCCGTGCACCAGGCGAGCGCCGATGTGGTGCTCGCGCCCGGGCCGGTGGAGACCTTCGGCCTGGCCGCGCTGGAGGCGCTCGCGTCGGGCACCCCTGTGGTGGCGAGCGAGAGCTCGGCGCTGCCCGCGGTGGTCGGCGAGGGCGGCGAGGCGGTGGCGGACAGCGGAGCGGCGTTCGCGGACGGGGTGGAGCGGCTGCTCGCCCGGCCCGAGGCGGAGCGGCGGGGCACGGCCCGTAACCGGGCGGAGGGCTATGGGTGGCCGGCGGCGGTCGACGCCTTCCTGGCCGCGCACGGCGCGCGGCCGCGCACCCGGCCCGCGGTGCTCGAGGGTGCGGCGTGAGTGCCGAGCTGCGGTTCGCCGTGCTCGGCGACTCGCTCTCCGAGGGCGTGGGCGATCCGGCGCCCGGCGGCGGCTGGCGCGGCTGGTGCGAGCTGCTCGCCGGGGCGCTGGCCGCGGACCGGCCGGTGCGGGTGATCAAAGTGGCCCGCAGCGGCGCGCTCAGTACGGACGTGGCGTACCGGCAGCTGCCGGCCGCGCTGGCCGAACGCCCGCAGCTGGCCTCGGTGATGGCCGGCGGCAACGACACGCTGCGGGCCGGCTTCGACATCCACCGCACCGTGGCCGCGCTCGACCACACCATGGGCGCCCTGACGGAGTCCGGCGCGCGGCTGCTGACCGCGTGCCTGCCCGACGCGGGCCGCGCGCTCGGCCTGCCGTGGCCGCTGGCGCGCCCGCTCGCCCGGCGCATGGACGCGGTGAACACGGCGGTGCACGCCCTGTCCGAGCGCTACGACGCGCTGCATCTGCACCTCGCCGTGCATCCCTGCACGGCGGAGCGCGGCGCCCGGAGCGTGGACCGGCTGCATCCGAGCGAGCTCGGCCATCGGGTCCTGGCGCGTGCCTTCCATGCCGAGTTGGTGGGCGCCGGTCTTGCCGCCGGGGCGCCGCCGGGCGCGGATCCCGAGACGCCCGCGCCGTCCGTGCTGGACGGTGCGCGGTGGCTGGCCTTCGAGGGCACCCGCTGGGTGGCGCAGCGGTGTACGGATCTGCTGCCCGGGCTGCTCGGTCTCGCCGTCGCGGAGAGCAGGTACTGGCTGCTGCGACGCGAGCACGAGCTGGAGGAACGGGCCCGCGGGGCCACCCTGGCGGCGCTGTCGGCGCCCGCTGCCAGAATGGCGGCATGACGGAGCGCTGGGAGTTCTGGATCGACCGTGGCGGCACCTTCACCGACGTCGTGGGCAAGCGGCCTGACGGCCGCCTGGTCGCGCGGAAGCTGCTGTCGCACGACCCGGAGCGGTATCGCGACGCGGCCGTCGCGGGCATCCGCCTGACGCTGGGGCTCGGGCTCGAGGAGCCGGTGCCGGCGGACCGTATCTCCGTGGTCAAGATGGGCACGACCGTCGCCACGAACGCGCTGCTGGAGCGCAAGGGCGAGCCCACCGCGCTGGTGATCACCGAGGGCTTCCGCGACGCGCTGCGCATCGCGTACCAGAACCGGCCCCGGCTCTTCGACCGGCACATCGTGCTGCCCGAGGCGCTCTACGACCGCGTCATCGAGGTGCCCGAGCGGATCGGTGCGCACGGCGAGACGGTCCGGGACTTCGCGGCGGAGCCGGTGCGGGAGCAGCTGCAAGCCGCCTACAGGGACGGCATCCGCAGCGCCGCGATCGTCTTTATGCACGGCTATCGCCATCCGGCGCACGAGCGCGCGGCCGCCGAGCTGGCCAGGGAGGCCGGCTTTACGCAGGTCAGCTGTTCGCATGAGGTCAGCCCGCTGATGAAGCTGGTGCCGCGCGGCGACACGACCGTCGTGGACGCCTATTTGTCGCCGATCCTGCACCGGTACGTGGACGAGGTCGCAAGTGAACTGCAGGGCATCCGGCTGATGTTCATGCAGTCCAGCGGCGGGCTGCGGGAGGCGGCGCACTTCCGGGGCAAGGACGCCGTGCTGTCCGGACCCGCGGGCGGCGTCGTCGGGATGGTGCGCGCGTCGGGAGAGGCCGGCCACGAGCGCGTCATCGGCTTCGACATGGGCGGTACGTCCACGGACGTGTCGCACTACGCGGGCGAGTACGAGCGGGACTTCGGCACCGAGGTCGCGGGCGTGCGGATGCGGGCGCCGATGATGTCCATCCACACGGTCGCCGCCGGCGGCGGCTCGGTGCTGCACTTCGACGGCCGCCGCTACCGGGTCGGCCCCGACTCGGCGGGGGCGGTGCCGGGCCCCGTCTGCTACCGCCGCGGGGGACCGCTGACGGTCACGGACGCGAACGTGATGCTCGGCCGCGTACAACCCGCGCACTTTCCCTCGGTGTTCGGCCCCGGCGGCGACCAGCCGCTGGACGCGGCGGCGGTGCGGGAGACGTTCGCCGCGCTGGCGGACGAGGCGGCGGCCGCGGTCGGCGACCGGCGCACCCCCGAGGAGGTGGCGGCGGGCTTCACCGAGATCGCGGTGCTCAACATGGCCAACGCGGTGAAGAAGATCTCGGTGCAGCGCGGCCATGACGTCACCCGGTATGCGCTGACCAGCTTCGGCGGGGCCGGCGGGCAGCATGCCTGCGCGGTCGCCGACGCGCTGGGGATCAACACGGTGATCGTGCCGCCTTTTGCGGGCGTGCTGTCCGCGTACGGGATCGGGGTGGCGGCGGCCACGGCGATCCGGGAGCGGTCGGTGGAGGTGGAGCTGGGCGCTGCCGCTATGGACCGGATCCGCGGGGTGGCGGAGGAGCTGGCCGGGATCACCCGCGAGGAGCTGCGCGCCGACGGGATTCCGGACGCGGCGGTGTCGACGGCGGCGCGGGTGCATCTGCGGTACGCCGGCACGGACTCGAGCATTCCGGTGCCGCTGGGGGAAGCGGCGGACATGGCGGCGGAGTTCGCGCGGGTGCACCGCGAGCGGTACGCCTTCACGATGGACAAGCCGCTGATCGCGGAGGCGGTGTCGGTGGAGGCGTCGTCGGCGGAGCCGGAGGCGGGCTTCGGGATCGACGCGCCGGAGCGCCGGGAGGGCGCGTTGCGGCCGGCGGACCGGGTGCGGATCTTCACCGAGGGGCGCTGGCAGGACGCCGATCTGTTTGAGCGTACGGACCTGCGCCCCGGCGACGCCGTGACCGGACCGGCGATCATCGCGGAGGCCGACGCCACGACGGTCGTCGACCCGGGCTGGGCGGCGGCGGCCGATGAGGGCGGCCATCTGCTGCTCGAGCGCGTGACGCCGCGGCCGGAGCGGGTGGCGGTGGGCACCGACGTCGACCCGGTGATGCTGGAGGTCTTCAACAGCCTCTTCATGGCCATCGCCGAACAGATGGGCCTGCGGCTGGAGAACACCGCGCACTCGGTCAACATCAAGGAGCGGCTGGACTTCAGCTGCGCGCTGTTCGACGCGGACGGGAATCTGATCGCGAACGCGCCGCACATCCCGGTGCACCTCGGGTCGATGGGGGAGTCCATCAAGGAGGTGCTGCGGCGCAATGAGGGCACGATGCGGCCCGGGGATGTGTACGCGATCAACGACCCGTATCACGGGGGCACGCATCTGCCGGATGTGACGGTGGTGACCCCCGTATTCGACGAATCCGGCGACGAGTTGCTCTTCCTGGTCGCCTCCCGCGGCCACCACGCCGAGATCGGCGGCATCACGCCGGGGTCGATGCCCGCCTTCAGCCGGACGATCCACGAGGAGGGCATCCTCTTCGACAACTGGCTGCTGGTGCGCGACGGGCAGTTGCGGGAGGCGGAGACCCGCGAGCTGCTCGGCTCCGGGCCGTATCCCTCGCGCGCGCCTGACGCCAACATCGCGGACCTGCGGGCGCAGATCGCGGCGAACGAGAAGGGCATCCGGGAACTGCGCAAGATGATCACGCAGTTCGGCCTGGACGTGGTGCAGGCGTACATGGGGCACGTGCAGGACAACGCGGAGGAGTCCGTGCGCCGCATCGTCGCCGGGCTCGAGGACGGCTCGTACCGCTACGAGACGGACGGCGGGGCGGTCATCGAGGTCGCGCTGCATGTCGACAAGGCGACCCGCAGCGCGGTGCTGGACTTCGCGGGCACGTCGGCGGAGCAGCCGGGGAACGTCAACGCGCCGAGCTCGGTGGTGATGGCGGCGGTGCTGTACGTCTTCCGCACCCTGATCGCCGACGACATCCCGCTCAACAGCGGCTGCCTGAAGCCCCTCGAAGTGCGCATCCCGGAGGGCTCGATGCTGGCGCCTGCCTACCCGGCGGCGACGGTGGCGGGAAACGTGGAGACCTCGCAGGCGGTGACCGGCGCGCTGTACGCGGCGCTCGGCGTGCAGGCCGAGGGGTCCGGCACGATGAACAACCTCACCTTCGGCAACGACCGCGCCCAGTACTACGAGACGGTGGCCAGCGGCTCGGGAGCCGGCGACGGCTTCGCGGGCGTGGACGCGGTGCAGACCCATATGACGAACTCGCGGCTGACCGACCCCGAGGTCCTGGAGTGGCGCTATCCGGTGCGGGTGGAGGAGTTCGCGGTCCGCGACGGCAGCGGCGGCGCCGGCCGCTGGCGCGGCGGCTGCGGCGTGGTGCGCCGGCTGCGCTTCCTGGAGCCGATGACGGTGACGCTGCTGTCCGGCCACCGGCGGGTGCCCCCGTACGGCATGGCGGGCGGCGCGCCCGGCGCCCTGGGCCGTAACGCGATCGAGCGGGCGGACGGCTCGGTCAGCGCGCTGGAGGGGAGCGACACGCAGGAGGCCGGGGCCGGAGACGTGCTGGTGATCGAGACGCCGGGCGGCGGAGGCTACGGCACGCCGTAGCACCGTGCGCGCGCTGGGTCATTTCGGCCATTGTCGGTGGCACCGCCTAATCTGTCCGTCGTGACCGCACCAGCCATCGGCGCAGCCGACCCGCAGCCGCCGGCCTCCGTCGCGCCGCCCTCCCCGGCCAGGGGACCGGCCGCCGACGAGGGCCTGGCGCGGCGGCTGCGTGCGCTCGCCTGCACCGCCCCGCTGCACGACCTCGACACCCGCAAGGCCAATCTCGCGGGGGAGTACGGCATCTATGCCATGGCCGAGGTGGCGCTCTCCGCCATCGACCTGGTCACGCTGCAGATGGACTTCGACACCGGCGCCGATCACGAGCAGGTCATCAGCAAGTTGCTGCCGCGCGCCGCCGCGCAGGCCCCGCACCGCCCGGCCGCCGAGCATGAGCGGGTGGCGCGCTGGGTGCTGGACAACCTGATCAATGTCGGCAGCGTCGACCGCGGCTTCCGCGCCGTTTACGGCACTTTCGGCGTCGACGGCGAGTATGTCCGCCGGGACTACGACTTCAAGCTCGTCGAGGAGGTCCCGGGACCCGGCGGCGCCGTCTATCTGCGTACCACCGACGAGGCCGTCAATGTCCTGGTCGGCGCCCTCGACACCGACGTCACCAGCGCGCAGATCGCCGCCGAGGTGAAGCTCGAGGTGCTGATCCAGCGCGGCCGCCTCGCCGACGCCCAGCTCGCCGCCGAGCAGGCGCGCTACCGGACGGTGCAGTACGCGGAGACGCTCCGCAAGGCGCTCGAGGCCACCCGCAGGAATGTCCGCGCGGTCGACTGGCTGCGCACCGTCCCCGACATGATCAACGAGGCCCTCGAGCACGTCGCGGACCGCTATCGCCACGAGAACGCGATCCTCACCAACATCCGCCGCTCCCGCGACGAGGCCGAGGACCCGGAGCACAAGCGCCGCGCCGCCGAGCTCGTCGACATCGTGAAGGACTGCATCCGCCGCCACACCCAGCTGCAGTCGCGGCTGCTGGACGCGGGCCCGCTGTTCCGCGCCGAGCAGGACCGGCAGGCCTTCGCGCCGCCCCGGGCGCACTCGGGCGTCGATCTCTACGGGCAGCTGCTGGCGCCCGTGCTGCCGCTGCCGGTCGGCGATGCCACGCGGGTGACCGACGCCTGGTTCGCGCACGGCACCGGGCTGCGCACCCCGCACACGCCGCGGATGGGCGACCTGGTCGAGCTGCTGTTCACGCCGCCCGTGGAGCGCGATCACCTGGGCTCGGAGATGCCGGAGCCGGATCTCATCGAAACCCCGGACGACAGCCGCTTCAGCGAGGAGCAGCTCGCCTCGGCGATGGAGCTGCTCGATCTGCCCGTCGACGCCCCGCGGCGGCTGTCCGGGCTGCTCGCCGAGGCGCGCCGCCGCGACCCCTCGCTGCCGTATCTGATCGCGCTGCTGTCCGTGCACGCCGCCTCGCCGCCCGTCGGCTCGGCGTACCGGCAGGGCGAGCAGCGGCTGCTCTTCGCCGTCGACGACGGCACGGAGCTGGACGACCCCGAGTTCGGTGGCGCCGACCTGATCGTCGGCACCGCAGGGCTCGACGCGGCCGGGATGGCCGCGGACCGCGCGGAGGCGAGCTGAGATGTCCGACATGACCACCACCGAGCAGCAGTCCGCGGACGGATCAGGGACGGGTGCGCACCCGATCACCCCGGCCGACACCGCCGACGCGGCCCGGCTCGTCGCCTTCGGCCTGCAGCCGAAGCTGCTCCCGGCCCGCGACCTGGAGTACGCCGAGCTGCTGCGCCGCTATCGCGACGAGCCCGCTTTCGCGCGCCTCGCCGACGCCGTCGCCAGCGGCCTCGGCCTGATCGTGCTGGAGGTCTCCACCCGCGCCGGAATGGCCGTGACCGCCGCCGAGGACTCCGTCTTCGCGGTACGGATGGGCGACTACGCCCGCCGCGCCAGCACCGACGCCTCCGACCGCTTTCTGCACGGGCTCGCCCATCTCGCCGTCGCCGCGATGGCGTTCCCGCGCCCCGAGGACCTCGCCGACGACGGCTACATCGGCCGGATCACCGTCAACGGCGTGGACGCCTTCGTCCGCCAGGCCTGCCGCCGGCTGGAGGAGCGCGCCGACGCCGCGGGCGAGAACACCGACCCGGCCTCCGACGCGCCCGGGCTGGAAGCGGCCTGGCGGGTGTACGCGCGGCGCAGCGCCACCGGCGCCACCAAGGACGCCCGCCGGCTGGCCGGCTCCACCACCGGCATCATCGGCAAGGCCGTCGCCTTCCTCACCGACTCCGGCTTCCTCCAGCGCACCTCGGACGACGCCGGCGGTACGTATCGCACCACCGCTCGTTATCAGCTGCAGGTCCGCGACATGGCGGGCAGCGCCGCCATGTCCGAGCTGCTCGAGCTCGGTGTCGTGCCGGTGGGGGACGGCAGCGCCTCCCTGGTGCCCGCCGAAGAGCTCCTCGAGGAGGAGCTCGTTCCGGGGGCCGGGCTGCCCTTCTTCCCCGAGCAGCCCGGCCACCCGGACGCCTGAGTCCCCCGCCAGCCACCCGACGACCTGAAGAGAGTCCATGTACGAGCTGTCCCGGATCCGCCTCTACTCCATCGGGCCCGCCGGCGCGCGCTACGCGGACACCGTGCTGGACCTGCGCGGCGTCGGCGACCCGGTGGCGCAGCCGGCGCCCGCCCAGGGGGACTTCTTCGAGGACGAGCCGAGCGGGCCGCCGCGCCGGCCCGCGCCCGCGGGCGTGCTCTTCCTGGAGAACGGCGGCGGCAAGTCCGTACTGCTCAAGCTGATCTTCTCCGTCATGCTGCCGGGACACCGCAACACCCTGGGCGGCGCCAGCTCCGGCGTGCTGCGGAAGTTCCTGCTCGCCGAGGACTGCGGGCATGTGGCCCTGGAGTGGCAGCACACCCTCACCGGCGAGACGGTCGTCGTCGGCAAGGTGAGCGAGTGGCGCGGGCGGCAGGTCTCCAGCGACCCGCGGAAGTTCGCCGAGTCCTGGTACTCCTTCCGGCCTGGCCCCGGGCTGAGCCTCGACTCGCTGCCGGTCGCCGAGCGCGGCCGCCGCCGCACGATGAAGGGCTTCAAGGACGCGCTCACCGAGGCCGGAAAGGCGTATCCGCACCTGGAGATCGGCTGGGAGGACATCCACGAGCGCTGGAACGAGCACCTCGGCGAGCTCGGCCTCGACCCCGAACTCTTCCGCTACCAGCGCGAGATGAACGCCGACGAGGGCGAGGCCGCGGGCCTCTTCGCCGTCAAGAACGACTCCGACTTCACCGACCTGCTGCTCCGCGCCGTCACCGACACCCGCGACACGGACGGCCTCGCCGACCTGGTGCACGGCTTCGCGCACAAGCTCGGCCGCCGCGCCGAACTCACCGCGGAGCGCGACTTCACGGCAGGCTCCGTTGACCTGCTGCAGGCGATCGTGGAGGCCGCCGAGCGGCGCGACCGGGCCCGGGACATCCACGGCGGCGCCGAGCGCCGCACCCGCTCTCTGGTGCAGCGACTCGCCGCCCGAGCCGGGCAGGAGAGCGAGCGCGGAGCCGCGGTCGCCGGGCAGCTCGCCGACGCCGCGCACACGGTCGGCGATGCCGAGTCCCGCCGCGCCCGCAGCGAGGCGATCGCCGCCGAACTGGCCTACCGGCACGCCTCCCTCGCCCTCACCGCCGCCGAGAAGTCCGCCGCCCGCCTGAAGCGCGAGCTGGCCGACGCCCGTACCCAGCAGTCCGCCTGGCAGGCGGCGGAGGCGGTGCTCCGGCACCGTACGGCGGCGGACCGCGCGGCCAGGGTGTCGGCGGCGATCCACGAGGCGGAGCGGGACGCGGCCCCCGCGCTCGCCGCGCGGGCCAAGGCGGCCGGCGCCCTGATCCGCGCCCTGGACGCGGCCGCCGACGACGGCGAACGGCGCGCCAACGAGGCGGACGAGCGCGCCGCCGCACTCCAGGAGGAGGGCGAGGCCGCCCACCGCGACGCCACCGCCGCCGCCACGGCCGCGCAGCGCTCGCGCAGCGAGGCCGACCACCTGGGCCAGCGCCTGGCGGAGGTCCAGGAGGAGACCGCCGAGGCGGTACGGGCCGGCTGGCTCGACGGCACCGCCCCCGACACGGACCCGGCCAGGGCCGCCCTGGCCGCGAGCGACGCGGAAAAGGCAGCGGTGGCGTCATGGGACGCGGCCCGCGAGCTGGCCACCCGCACCGGCGAACGGGCCCAGGAAACCGCGGCGGAACTGGCCCGCGCGGAGCTGGCCGCGGCCCGAGCGGCGGACGCGGCGGAGGCCGCCGCGTCGGCGTACGGCGCGGAGCACGCGGAGGCGACGGCGCTGGCGGGGGAGGAGCGGCTGGCGGAGCTGCTGGGGTTGCCGGGCGGCGGAACCAACACTCAAGCCCGGCCGGCGCTTGAGGCCGAGGCGCGGAGCGCTGATCGGGGTCCGGTGCGGAGCCCCGGGAGCGACACCGGCCCTCTCACCGCCGAAGAGCTCGACCGCAACGCCGAAGCCCTCCGCGAACTCCTCGACGAATGCGTCGGCACCGCGGAGCGCCAGCTCTTCGACCTCCGCACCGCCGCCGCCGACGACGCCCGCATCCTCGGCGCCCTCGGCGACGGCGGCCTGCTCCCGCCGGGCCCGGACGTATTGCACACCGTCGAATTCCTCGGCGAGCACGGCGTCCCCGCCCTCCCCGGCTGGCGCTATCTCGCGCAGGCTGTCGACCCCGCCGACCACGCCCGCGTCCTCGCGGCCCGCCCCGAGCTCGTCGACGGCGTCGTCATCACCGACCCGGACACCCACGAGCGCGCCCGCGAGATCCTCGACGAGGCCGCGCTGCTGCCCCGTTCGGCCGTCGCTGTCGGCACCGCCGCCGCGCTGCTCGCCCCCACCGGCAAGGACGAGCGCGACGGCGTCTTCCTGGTCCCGCCCAACCCGGCGATGCACGACGAACACGCCGCCGACGACGAACGCCGCCGGCTCCGCGACGACGCCATGGTCCGCGACGAGGACATCCGCGTCCTCGCGGCCCGCGTCGCCGAGGACCGCGCGCTCGCCGCCCGCCTCGCCTCCTGGCGTACGGGCTGCCCGCCGGGCCGCCTCGCCGAGCTGGCCGAGGCCGCGGAGACGGCCCGTACCACCGCCGCCGACACCGCCAAGCAGCTCGCCGAGGCGCACACCGCCCGCGACGAGGCGGCGGAGGCGGCCACCGAGGCCGCGGCCGTACGGGAAGAGCGGCAGGAGGCCGCGCAGCGCGCCCGCCGCTCCGCCGACGCCCTCGCGGGCCTCGCGCACCGGCTGCGGGAGCGCTCCGCCTGGGCCGCCCGGGTACGTGAACTCACCGACGAGGCCGCCGAGTCCGAGACCAAGGCGGCCGCCTGCCTGGAGCGGGCCCGCGCCGCCGACGAGGAGCGCCGCACCGCGCAGCGCTCCGCCGACGACACCCGCCGCACCGCCCACGCCCTGCGCGCCGAGCGCGCCGAGATCGCCGGCAGCCCCGACGACATCGACGACGAGCCGCCCACCGCCTCCCTCCCGGCACTCCGCGAGGCGTACCGGACCGCCTCCCAGGTCTACGAGAAGGTCGGCGTCGGCGCCGACCTGCGCGCCGAGCAGGCCCGCGCCGAAGGCGACGCCACCGCCGCCCTCACCGAGCTCGGCCGGCTCAGCAACAAGGTGCGCACCCGCGCCGAACAGCTCCTCGAAGGCACCGAGGGCGCCGACGCCCCCTCCCGCCAGGCCGCCGCCGCCCGCGCCGAACAGCTCGTGCAGACCCTGGAGTCGCGCGCCTCGGCCGCCAGCGAGCAGCTCGGCCGGCTGCGCGGCGAGACCGAGCGGCTCGCCCCGGCCGACGGCGAGGCGCACGCCGAGCTCCCCGACGAGCTCGTCCCCGCCGATGCCGAGGAGGCCCAGTCCCGGCTCCGCACGGCGACCGCCGAAGTCGCCACGCACCACGCCGCCGTGGAGGAGGCCCGCGCGGCGCACGAGGAGCTCCTGTACACCCATCGCGCCGCGGACGAGGCGGCTCGCGGCTTCGAGGAGACGGCGGCCCAGCTGCGCGATCTGCTGCGCGGGCAGCCCGACGAGGAAAGCGACGCCGACGACGCGGAGCCGTACGCCGCGGCCCTCGAGCAGGCCCGCCAGGCCGCCGCCGAGGCCCGCCGCTCGCTGCGCGGCTGCGCCGCCGACCTGCAGGCGGCCGAGTCCGCGCTCCGCGACACCAGCGACATCCTCGTACGGCACGCCAACTCCACCCGCTACGAGGCCGTCCGCACCCCCGCCCGGCAGCAGATCCGCGAGCTGCCCGCGGCCGTGCTGCCCGACCACGCCGACAAGTGGCTGGCCGCCTTCGCGCCCCGGCTGCGCGTCCTCACCGACGAACTGGACCAGCTGGAGCGCAACCGCGACAGCATCGTCGACCGGCTGCGCGGCCTGGTCGAGTCCTCCCTCGCCACGCTCCGCTCGGCCCAGCGGCTGTCGCGGCTGCCGGAAGGGCTCGGCGAATGGTCGGGCCAGGAGTTCCTGCGCATCCGCTTCGACGACCCCGACCAGGCCGAACTCACCGAGCGCCTCGGCGAGGTCATCGACGAGGCCACTCGCGCCGCCGTCCGCAAGGGCGGCGACATGCGGCGCGACGGCATGTCGCTGCTGCTGCGCGGCGTCGACGCGGCGCTGAAGCCGCGCGGCGTCTCCGTCGAGATCCTGAAGCCGGACGCGGTGCTGCGCGCCGAGCGGGTCCCGGTCGGGCAGATGGGCGACGTCTTCTCCGGCGGCCAGCTGCTCACCGCCGCCATCGCCCTGTACTGCACGATGGCCGCCCTCCGCAGCAACGACCGCGGCCGCACCACCGAATCGGAGCACCGCCACGCGGGGACGCTCTTCCTCGACAACCCGATCGGCCGCGCCAACGCCACCTACCTGCTGGAGCTGCAGCGCGCCGTCGCCGACGCCCTGGGCGTCCAGCTGCTGTACACGACGGGCCTGTTCGACACCACGGCGCTGGCGGAGTTCCCCCTCGTCATCCGCCTCCGCAACGATGCGGACCTACGCGCCGGCCTGAAGTACATCAGCGTCGAGGAGCACCTCCGCCCCGGCCTGCCCGAGCAGTCCAACGGCGAGACGGTGCACGGCGAGGTCACCGCCACCCGGATCTTCCGTAAGACGGCGGCTGTCGCGGAATGACCGCCCGGCGGTTGGTATATGCCAAAAGGCCCGAAGTTCCCCGGCACACCTGACCCGCCGGTTACTTTCGGCCCGGCAGTTCTGACCAGAAACGGGGGCGCCGGTGTCGGAACAGCGGCAGGGAAGCGGCCCGGGCTTCGGGCGCCGGGTGCTGGACGTCCTCTTCAGCGGACTCCCCGGCGAGCCCGGCACACCGAGGCGCGTGCGCTTCGTCGCCTGGGCGGTCCTCGTGACCGTGGGCATCACTGCCGGGCTCTGCGTCGGCTACTTCTGGATCGGGGCCGAGCAGCGGGCGGAACTCGCCCCGCCGCACAAGGACGCGGAGGCGTCCGCCGAGGACGACGCGCAGGACCGGCTCGACCGCAAGCAGGCGCCGTTCCAGGTACGGGGCGTGCGCTACGACTGGTCGTACCAGGACAAGGAGGTGTGGGCCTGGGCGCTCGACCGGAAGTTCACGGCCGCCGAGGCCGAGCAGCTCGAACGGCTCGGTGAGCACACCTTCCGGCGGCCCAGCGGCGGCGCGGACCCCGAGAAGGCCCTCAGGGACTGGCTCAGGTCCAAGGGCGCCCGGCCCATCCTGACCGGCGACCAGTGCGACGGAGTACGCGGCTGCTACCACCCCGCCCAGGGAATGGCGGCGGTGCAGGTCACGCTGAAGGGCACCCGGGACAAGCCCGTGACCATCACGGATTTCGAGGCGCGGCTGGACCGGAAGTCCTGCCGCCCGTCCGCGGCCGTGACCATCATCGACCGGGCGACGGCCGGCAGCCAGAGCGTGAAGGGCCTCACCTTCAACCTCGAGGAGCAGCCGGCGCCCGCGTGGACGAAGGCCACGCCGGACGCGGAGGCGGCGAAGTACACCGACGCCCAGTACGAATCGCTGTCCGTCAACGAACCCGACTCGCGGCTGAAGTTCGAGGCGGTCTGGAACGGCGGCTCCCGGTGGACCGGCGGCTCCCGCGATCAGGTCTGCGACTGGGTGATCGATGCGACGTACGAGGCCTCGGACAAGCAGGACACGCTGACGATCGACGATCACGGAAAGCCCTTCCGCGTCGAAAGCGCCGCGGACTACGAAGAGCGGTGGACGCTGGGCATCGGCGAGACCTTCAGGTGCACGAAGGCCAAGCCCACCACGGCCACCCCGGACCAGGCGTGCGACCCGCGCTCGTAACCGCAGGTCATCCCGCGGCCGGCAGCCTGCCCAGCCGTTCCACCACGCCCTCGTCGTAGCCGTAACGGCCGCGCAGCAGTGCCTCCATGCGGTCGCGGAGCGTGCGGGCGCGGTCCAGGTGGCCGTCCTCGCGGCGCAGGTCCGCGTCCACCCGCAGCAGCTCGGCCGACTCCGCCTCGACCACGAAGCTGCGCAGCTCCGCGAGGTCGAGCCGGCGGTTCAGCTCGTACACCGCGTCCCGCCACTCATGCAGCAGCGCGACGAGCTCCGCGTGGCTGCGGTGCGCGAACACGCCGGACACCAGCGCCGTGTCCGTGGCCGAGAGCACCGGGCGCGGGAAGACCCGGTGCACGGGCCGGCCCGGGTCGAGGGGCTCGAAGCGGCGGTCGGTGAGGATCGCGGTGTTCTTCAGCAGCTCGTCCGTGAGCGCGTGCAGCGCCTGGCCCTCCCGCTCCTGCGCCGCCGCCCGCCGCTCGGCGAACACCCCGCTGATCGCCGCCACCAGCGCGAGCGTCTGGATCACCGGCTCCCACTTGGGCGTCGCCGTCACCAGCCAGCTGACGCACACGCCGAGCGCGACGGCCAGCGCGGTGAAGGTCAGTACGGAATACGCCGCCGAGCGCCGCCCGCTCGACCTGCCGCCCGCCACCGCGGTCAGGAGGCGAACGGGTTGGGCGTGGGCGGCTCGGCCGGCGGCTGCGGGCTGCTGGTCGCGGGGATGCCCGGCCGCAGCAGCATCAGGTCCATCCCGAAGCTCGGCCGGCCGAACGCCGCCGGGATCCGCGGCTGGTCGCTGTGGACCTCCTCGGCCCCCGCGTCGGCGATCATCTTCGCCAGCCCGTTGCGCGCGTACTTGCGCGTGATCAGCAGCCGGATCGTGTCCTGGTCGGGGAACTCCACGCTGCTCCGGTCCGGCAGCGTCAGCCGCAGCTGCTCGCCGGTCCTGTTCTGGTAGGTCACCTTCACCAGCACCGACCGGTCGTCCTCCACGAAGGGCGTGAACGACACGTGGTCCATGTTGATGTGCAGGTCGGTGAAGTGCATGACCGCGCTGGTCACGAACTCCCCGAAGCGCGGGCTGGCCTGATACTCCTGCGCCGCGGCCTGCGCGCTCTCCTCGTCGAGGCCGCCGGTGCTCGCCACCTCCAGCAGGAAGCGGTCCTGCGGCCGTACGAGCTCCTTGAGCAGCAGCTCCAGCAGCCCGGTGTCGTCCTCGAAGTTGGCGAGGGTGTTGCCCAGCAGCGAGTAGAGCACCGGCTCGTCGCCGACCAGGTGCTCGACCAGCCGGCGCAGCTCGATCGCGTTCCGCGCGGTGGAGAAGTCCAGCTGCACCGGGACGACCTGGTCCAGTGAGATGCCGGTGCCGCGCAGCGACTCGCGCTGGCCGAGCCGCAGCATCTCCGGGCTGATGTCCACGGGCAGAAAGCGCAAGTCCGGGTTGTGCGGGAGCAGCCGGTCCAGAATGGTCCGGTCCTTATGGCCGGTTCCCGTCCCCAGGCTCACATAGTGAAAGCGCTCCCCGTTCTGGCCGAGTTCGATGCGCGACCAGCGGCCATGGAAGTTCTCGATGCTTTCCCGCATGACCGGATAGAACAGGTCCGAGCAGGCATGCACCCAGGCGACCGTCGATTCCACGCCCCAGTACGAGAAGCCGGAGGAAATGCGCTTGCCGTCGCCGGAGTCGGAGAAGGGCAGGTGCAGTTCGCCGGACAGCTGCGAGAACTTCTGCGACTGATCCTCGCCGACCAGGCACAGCGTCCACTTCGTCCCCGGACCGGTCAGCGCCCCCGCCAGGTCCTGGATCGCACTGCTGCCCGTGGCCATGGAGGCGCCCCCCGCGTGTTCGTCCCGAAGTCCCGTGCCGCGCCAGGTCATTGACGCGCGCAATCACCTGAGCCGACGCTACATCGTCACATCTGACGAGGGGTCGGAACAAGACGGATCATGGGGCCGGAACAAGACGGATCATGCTGCGGGAACAAGACGGATCATGCCTCGGACATCACCGTCCGCGCCGGCCTCCCACGCGCCTGCGCCCGCTGGGACCGCCGCTGCCTGCGCCGCTCCCGGCGCAGCCGGCGCGCCGCGCTGCTCGGGCTGGAGATGACGCCGTTCCGCTGGTTCCACACCTGCCGGGTCACCCAGACGTCCAGCACCCCCCATGTGGCGGCGACGGTGCTCACCACGGAGGTCAGCAGCGCGGGGAAGGCGAACCACGATCCGGCGAGCGTGCACAGCACGGCGACCATGCCCAGCACCATCGTCACGGACACGATGATCACGGCACGCACCGCCGCGTTACGCACCGGATCGGGCAGCCGCGGGGTGCCCACGGGCTCGTCCACCCACAACTGGTCCCGCTCCTCGTACTCCTCATACTCCTCGTACGGTATTGCTTCAGCCATCTCTCTACCGGACATACCCACTCCTGTTCCCCCGCCAGGCCCGGACAAAAGCACCCAGCTCGCAGCGTTCATACGTTCCAACGTCCGGACGGGGCTACGAGTTGCATGGGACCAAGTAGTAGGCTCGCGCCGTTTACGGGGGGAGGCAGCAATGCCCGTGTGCAATCGGTGACCTGGGGAGTCCATGCGTTTTCACGGGAAGTCCATTCGGCGCACCATGGTGGCGCTGCTGATAGTGCCGTTCGCGGCGCTGTCGTGTATCTGGCTGCTCACCACCGTGCTGTCGGCGCGGGACGCCGCGCGGCTCTCCTCGCTCAGTCCGGTGGTCGACGATCTGTCCGGGCCCGCGCAGGAGGCCCTGTGGGCGGTGCAGGACGAACGCCGGGCGGCGATCGTCTTTCTCGCCGACCCCCGCGCGCCCGGCGCCGAGGACAGACGGCTCGATGCCGAGCGCCGGGCCACCGCCGCGGTGGACGTGTTCCGCTCCAACGCCGCCGGGCAGGGGCTGCGCGACGACCTCGGTACCGGCTCCGAGAAGCGGCTGGACGAGGCGCTGGCAGCGCTCGACCGGCTCTCCTCCGTCCGCCGGGACGTCGAGACCCAGTCCCTCACCCGCAGCGCGGCACTGCAGGAGTACAACGGCGTGGTCGACCCGGGCTTCGGCTTCCTGTCCGCCGTGCACGACGTGGGCAATGTCGACCTCGACCGCCGCGGCCGCGCCATCACCCAGATCGTCCGCGCGCACGAGTCCATATCCCGCGAGGACGCCCTCTTCGCCGGCGCCCTGACCGCCGGCAGCATGACGCAGCGCGACATGCGCACCTTCACCGAGCTGGTGGCCGAGCGCCGCACCCTGTACAGCGCGAACCTGTCGGAGCTCCCGGAGACCGACCGCCGCGCGCTCGCGGCCTACTGGAAGGGCGCCGCCGCCGAGAACCTCACCGCCCTCGAGACCGCGGCGGTCGGGGCCGGCGCCGAATCCGCGCCCCGCGCCACCACCCCGGAGAAGTGGGCGACCGCGACGGAAGCGGTGTTCAACGGCACCGACAAGCTCACCGTCGGCGCCTTCCACTCCTACGAGGCCCGCGTCGACACCCTCGCGGGCCGCGCCGTCACCGAGGCCGCCGTCACCGGCGTGCTCGGCCTGCTGGCGCTCGCCGTCTCGGTGATCGTGCCGATGCGCATCGGCCGCCGCCTGGTCCGCGACCTGACCGCGCTCCGTAAGGACGCCCAGAACGCCGCCGACGTGCGGCTGCCCAGCCTGCTGCGGCGGCTGGCCGCGGGCGAGCAGGTGGACGTCGAGGCCGAGACGCCGCGGCGGCGCTACGGCGAGGGCGAGATCGGCGCCGTCGGGCAGGCCGTCGGCACCCTGCAGCGGGCCGCGGTGACGTCCGCGGTCAAGCAGGCCGGGATGCGCCGCGACGTCTCCGACGTGTTCGTCAACATCGCCCGCCGCAGCCAGGCGCTGCTGCACCGCCAGCTCAAGCTCCTGGACACCATGGAGCGGCGCACGGCCGACAACGCCGAACTCGCCGACCTGTTCAAGCTCGACCACCTCACCACCCGCATGCGCCGGCACGCCGAGGGCCTCGTCATCCTCTCCGGCTCGGCCCCGTCGCGGCAGTGGCGCCGCCCGGTGCCGCTGCTCGACGTGGTGCGCGGCGCCATCGCGGAGGTCGAGGACTACGAACGGGTGGAGGTCGGTCCGCTGCCCGAGGCGGCGGTGCAGGGCCCGGCGGTGGCGGGCCTGATCCACCTGCTCGCGGAGCTGATCGAGAACGCGACCGTGTTCTCGCCGCCGATGTCCCCGGTCGAGGTGACCGCGGAGCTCGCGACCGGCGGGATGCACGGCGACGGCATCACGCTGCGGATCACCGACCAGGGCCTCGGGATGTCCGAGGAGACGCTGCTGGACGCGAACCTGCGGCTGGCGGAGACCCCGGAGTTCGCGCTCGCCGACACCGACCGGCTCGGCCTGTTCGTGGTCAGCCGGCTCGCCAGCCGGCTCGGCCTGCGCGTGTGGCTGCGGCGCGCGGAGCGCGGCGGCGTCACCGCGGAGGTCGAGATGCAGCCGGCGCTGCTGGACCACTCCGAGCGGCTCCCGCCCGCCTCCACCCCCGGCGGCATGCCCCGCCGCCCGGCACCGCCGCCACCGGCGCCCGCGCCGGCCCCGCCGTCCGCCGCCGGGCTGCCGGTCCGGATGCCCGCGCAGCGCACCTCGGGCGACCTGCCGGTGCGCGGCTCCGGCAAGGCTCCCGGCCTGCCGCGGCGGCCTGATCTGTCGCCCGCGGCCGCGCCGGTACGGGTCTACGACCAGCACCAGCGCACCCGCGACGCGGCCCCCGCCGCCCAGCAGCCACAGCCCGCCGCCCAGCAGGCACAGTCCGCCGGGACCGAGCCGCGCACCGGCCGCGCCCCGCTGCCCCGCCGGGAGCCACGCCGCGGCACCGACCGGGTGAAGGCCGCGCAAGTGCCCGCCGCGGAAACCGAGGAGCGTGACGCGGACGAAGTGCGGAACCGGATGGCCGCCCTCCAGCGTGGTTGGAACAGGGCGCGCACAGACCACACTGATGCGGAAACGACACAGGAGGGAGAGGGCCGGTGAACGCGTACGAATCCCTGGCACGCAGTCAGCAGCCGGGGTCGGAGCGGCTCAACTGGCTGCTCGACGATCTCGTTGAGCGGGTGGCCAGCGTCCGGATGGCCCTGGTGGTGTCCGGCGACGGCCTCGCCATGGGCGTCTCGCAGGGCGTGGAGCGGGAGGACGCCGAGCATCTCGCGGCGCTGGCCTCCGGCTTCCACGGCCTCGCGAAGGGCGTCGGGGCCCGCTTCGACGCCGGCGCGGTCCGGCAGACGGTGGTGGAGCTCGACGAGCTGTTCTTCTTCGTCACCACGGCCGGCGACGGCAGCTGCCTCGCGGTGCTCGCCGAGGCGGACGCGGACATCGGCCAGATCGCGTACGAAATGACCCTCCTGGTCAAGCGCGTCGGCGACCACCTCGCCGCGGGACGGCGGGACGGCGGGACCGCCGGCGGGTAACCGATGCCCCAAGCCGACAGCTGGTACGACGACGAGGCCGGCCCGGTCGTCCGCCCGTACGCGATGACCAGGGGCCGTTTCAGCAGCGCTCCCGACCCGTCCCTGGACGAGCGCGTGGAGACGGTGCCGGACGCCTCGCCGCCGGAAGGGCTCGCTCCGGAACATCACCGGATCCGCGAGCTGTGCGCCGCCGGGCCGCGCTCCGCGCGCGGCATGGCGGCGGCGCTCGACCTGCCCGCGGTGGTGGTCCGGGTGCTCGTCACGGACCTGCTGACGGCGGGCATGCTGCGTACCACCGACGCCGAGCCGGACGCCGCGACCCGGGCCGCCGAAGCCGCCGCCTCCGAGGAGGCGGCGGCGGTCGCCATGGGCGCGGCGGAGGTCGACGAGTCGCTGCTCCGCCAGGTGATCGAGGGCCTCAAGGCCCTGTGAGCCGGACCTGCCGGAGCGGGGTTACGAGCCCTCGCCCTCCTCCCAGGCGAAGGTGCGCTCCACCGCCTTCTTCCAGTTGGCGTACTCGCGGTCGCGGGTCTGCGCCTCCATCCGCGGCGTCCACTCCTGGTCCTTCTTCCAGTGCGCCTTGAGCTCGTCGGTGCTCTGCCACACGCCGGTGGCCAGGCCCGCGGCGTAGGCGGCGCCGAGACAGGTGGTCTCGGAGACCACCGGGCGGATCACCGGCACGCCGAGGACGTCGGACTGGTGCTGCATCAGCAGGTTGTTGACGGTCATGCCGCCGTCCACCCGCAGATCGGTGATCTGCACGCCGGAGTCCTGGTACATGGCGTCGACGACCTCGCGGGTCTGCCAGCTCGTCGCCTCCAGCACCGCGCGCGCGAGGTGCGCCTTGGTCACGTACCGGGTCAGGCCGGTGATCACGCCGCGGGCGTCGGAGCGCCAGTACGGCGCGAACAGGCCGGAGAACGCCGGGACGATGTACGCGCCGCCGTTGTCCTCCACGCTCGCCGCGAGCGGCTCGATGTCCTCGGCGTTCTGGATGATGCCGAGCTGGTCGCGGAACCACTGCACCAGCGCGCCGGTGATCGCGATGGAGCCCTCGAGACAGTAGACCGGCGCCTCGCTGCCGATCTGGTAGCCGACCGTGGTGATCAGGCCGGACTTCGAGGGGACGGGCCGGGTGCCGGTGTTCAGCAGCAGGAAGCTGCCGGTGCCGTATGTGTTCTTCGCCTCGCCGGGCTCGTAACAGGTCTGCCCGAAGATCGCCGCCTGCTGGTCGCCCAGCGCGGAGGCCACCGGCACGCCTGCCAGCTGGCCCGTGCAGGTGCCGTACGCCTCGGCCGACGGGCGGATCTCCGGCAGCATCGCCTCCGGGATGCCGAGCGCGCTGAGGATGGCCGGATCCCACTGGTGCGACTCGATGTTCATCAGCAGCGTGCGGGAGGCGTTGGTGATGTCGGTGACGTGCCGGCCGCCGTCGACGCCGCCGGTGAGGTTCCAGATCAGCCAGGAGTCCATGGTGCCGAAGGCGATCTCGCCGTTCTGCGCGCGGGCGCGCAGGCCCGGCACGTTCTCCAGCAGCCAGGCGGCCTTGGGTCCGGAGAAGTACGTGGCCAGCGGCAGGCCCGTCTTGTCGCGGAAGCGGTCCTGGCCGTGTTCGGCGCCGAGCTCGTTGCAGAGCGCCGCGGTACGGGTGTCCTGCCAGACGATGGCGTTGTGCACCGGCTTGCCGGTGGCCTTGTCCCACAGGACCGTGGTTTCGCGCTGGTTGGTGATGCCGACGGCGCTGAGCTCGTCGGCGCGCAGGCCCGCCTTGGCGAGTGCGCCGGCCACCACGGCCTGGGTCTTGGACCAGATCTCGGTGGCGTCGTGCTCCACCCAGCCCGGCTTCGGGAAGATCTGGCGGTGCTCGCGCTGGTCGACGGCGACGATGCCGCCGGCCTCGTTGAAGATGATGCAGCGGCTCGAAGTGGTTCCCTGGTCGATTGCGGCTACGTACTTGTCGTTCATGCTTGCCCCCAGGTAGCTGGATGCGCGGCGACGTTCGACGACGTGCGGACCGGGCCGTCGCCAGTGGCGGCAGATCGCCGGAGGGGAACCGACGGCTCCACGCTACGGGGGCCGTCTGGCGGCGCTGCCAGCTGACATCGCGCAGTTTTCACCGGGGGTGTGAGGGCGTCAAGACGGTGGACACGAAGGGTTGTTGTGTATGTCCACCGTCTCGCGGCAGGGGCGGCTCAGCGGACGGCGACCACCGACGAGCCGTGGCCGAATAGCCCCTGGTTGGCGGTGATGCCGGTACGCGCCCCCGGCACCTGGCGGCCGCCGGCCTGCCCGCGCAGCTGCCAGGTCAGCTCGCAGACCTGCGCGATGGCCTGAGCGGGCACCGCCTCGCCGAAGGACGCCAGACCGCCACTGGGGTTGACCGGAATCCGGCCGCCGAGCGCGGTGTCGCCGGCCCGCAGCAGCTTCGCCCCCTCACCCTCGGCGGCGAGGCCCAGCGCCTCGTACCAGTCGAGCTCCAGGGCGGTGGACAGGTCGTACACCTCGGCGGTGTCTACGTCGTCGGGGCCGAGCCCGGCCTGCTCGTACGCCGCCTGCGCCAGCTGGGCGCGGAAGGCGGTCGCGCCCGCGCCGTCCGCGTCGGTGGCGATGTCGGGGAAGTCGAGGTCGGAGCGCGGGTAGGCGGGGGTGCGGGTGGAGACGGCCCGGATCCGCACCGGCTTGTCGGCGCCGTGCCGGCGGGCGAAGTCGAGGCTGGTCAGGACCAGGGCGGCGGCGCCGTCGGAGGTGGCGCAGATGTCGAGCAGCCGCAGCGGGTCGGCGACGACGGCGGAGGCGGCCACCTCGGAGGCGTCGACGGCCTTGGGATAGCGGGCGTTGGGGTTCTGCGCGCCGGCTGCGGCGTTCTTGACCTTCACCTGCGCGAAGTCGTCGACTGTGTCGCCGTACAGGGCCATCCGGCGGCGGGCGTAGAGGGCGAAGTAGGCGGGGTTGGTGGCGCCCAGGAGGCGGAAGCGCACCCAGTCGGGGTCGTCGGGGCGCTCGCCGGCGTTCGGGGCGAAGAAGCCCTTGGGGGCCGACTCGGCGCCGATCACGAGCGCGACCTCGCAGTCCCCGGCGAGGATCTGGTCGCGGGCGGCGGCGATGGCCTGGGAGCCGGAGGCGCAGGCGGCGTAGACGGTGGTGACGCGGGTGGCGTTGAGGCCCATGGCGCGGGCGAAGGTGGAACCCGCGACGTAGCCGGGATAGCCGCAGCGGACCGACCCCGCGCCGACGACCGACTGGACGGCGTCCCAGGCGAGTCCGGCGTCGGCCAGGGCGGAGCGGGCGGCGGCGACGCCGTAACGGACGAAGCTCTGCCCCCACTTGCCCCAGGGGTGCATGGCGGCGCCGAGCACCGCGATCTCGCCGGTCACCGGGTTCCCTCCGTCGCGCGCTCGGGCTGCCAGTGCCAGGTGGTCAGGACGCGATCGGCGTCCTCGTGCAGCACCCCCGGCACCAGCTCCACCGGCATGCCCACCTCGAGCTCTTCGGTGCGCACCCCGGGCACGGCCTGCCCCATGACCACGATCCGCTCCTCCTTCAGCTCCACGGCGAGCAGCGCGTACGGCTCCCACTCCCGGTCCTGATCACGCGGATACGGGGGCGGCGGCGGGTAGCGGCAGTCGGTGTACGACCAGATGCGGCCCCGCGGCGACAGCGCCACCTCGATGAACTCGGTGCTGGTACAGCCGGGATCGCGGCAGAAGTCGTCCTCGCGCGGGAAGAACAGCGCCCCGCAGGCGGCGCACCGCGTCCCGAGCAGCCGGAAGCCGCGCGGATCGCCGTCCTCGGTGAACAGACCGGCGACGGCCGGCGTGCGGGTGGGCGCCATGGCTTCCCTCCAGTAGTCATCTGACGGCGTGTCAGAAAGTCTGCTGCCTTACGGATACAGCCGGGGGAGTGATAAAGGAAGGGGCCATGACGAGATCAAGCACCGCACTCCGCACCCTCGCCGTCACCTCCGCCGCGCTCCTCGCCGCCGCGACCGCCCCCACCACGGCGCAGGCCAAGCCCGAGCCCAAGGCGCCGAAGGAATTCGTCGCGCTGAACGACGTCGCCCCGACGATCATCCAGGAGATGCGCTACCTCACGCCGCACAACTTCGTCGGCGAGCCCATCGACGGCTACAAGAAGCCGATGTGCATCCTCACCGAGGACGCGGCGAAGGGCCTGCAGCGCGCCCAGCGCCAGCTGCTGAAGAAGGGCTACAGCCTCAAGGTCTACGACTGCTACCGCCCGCAGCGCGCGGTGAACCACTTCGTCGAATGGGCGAAGGACCTCGAGGACGAGCGGATGAAGGCCGAGTTCTACCCGCGGGTGGAGAAGAACCGTCTCTTCGCGGACGGCTACATCGCCGAGAAGTCCGGGCACAGCCGCGGCTCGACCGTGGACCTCACCGTGGTGAAGCTGCCCGCGCAGCCCACCCGCCCGTACGTCCCCGGCGAGGAACTCGTCGACTGCGCGGCCCCGCAGGACGAGCGCTTCCCCGACAACTCCGTCGACATGGGGACCGGCTTCGACTGCTTCGACACCCTGTCGCACACCCTCGACCCGCGCATCAAGGGCGAGCAGAAGGCGAACCGGCTGCTGCTGAAGGACACCCTGGAGGCCGAGGGATTCAGCAACCTGCCCGAGGAGTGGTGGCACTACACGTACAAGCCGGAGACCTTCCCCGGGACATTCTTCGACTTCCCGGTGGAGCGGCGGTCGCTGACGCCCGGACGGCGATAATCCGGAAGGCCCTATTCGGGGCAATGTCCGTACGCGTGCGCGCTCCTGCGCTCATACTCGAAGGAGTGCGGCCGGGCGTGACGGCGCCCGACGCCGACAGGTGCCCTGCGGCGGGCGGCGCCGCAGGGCACTCGGCTGTCGTGCCGGTTATTCGGCCGGGACGAGGACCTCGTCCTTGACCCCCGACGCCCGCTCGGCGAGCGCGTCGAGGTCGATGTCCGCGGGGGACTTGGTCATGGTGCCCGGGCTGCCGTCGACGATGGCGACGAGGACGCCGTCCTCGGTCCAGGCGCAGGTGGGCATCGACATCTTCTGCCCGTACTGCTCCTTGACCATCACCGCGCACAGCCAGGTCTCGCCGGATCCGGCCGGCTGGATCTTCTTGTGCTCGGTGCCCGGCGAGGTGCCGTCCGCCTCCTCGGCGCCGTTGAGGTACTCCTCGGCCGACTCGCTGTCACTGCGCGAGTCGACGCCGCCCTGATAGACGAGCTGGTCCGTGCCGCCGGTGTAGAGGCCGGAGCGCAGCTCGTCCGGCTGCGAGTCGCCCTGGGCCTTCAGGCCGTCCTTCATCTGCTGGGTGAGGTCCTGCTTGAGCTTCAGCTTGCCGCCCTCGAGGGTCTTCGGGAGCGTGACCTCGTAGTCGGGGGTGGAGGTGCCGACGCCGCCGCGGGTGAGCGCCGAGATGCCGGCGTAGGCAAGGATGATCACCAGGACGAGGGCGCCGCCGACGATGGCGAGGATCTTGCCGGTGTTCGACTTCTTCGGCGGCGGGGGCGGGTAGAAGCCGGGCTGCGGTTGGGCGCCATACGGGCCCGGCTGCTGGGGCGGCGCGCCGTACGGGGCGGGCTGCTGGCCGTAGGCCGGGGCGCCGTAGGCGGGGGGCTGCTGGCCGGGTTGCTGGCCGTACCCCGGTGCGCCGTATCCCTGTGGTGGCTGCTGTCCGTACGGACTCTGCGGCGGCGTGCTCATCGTTCCCCCCGGTCCCCTCCGAATGAGTGTGCGGCCGCCACGGTAACCCACGCCCCGCCGGCCACCGCACCGACCTCCCTGCTCACAGCCCGCGCAGCCGCACCGGCCGCCCCGGCTCCGTACCGTCGTCGCGGGCCACGGTCACGCCGCCCGTCCGGCGCGCGGTGAAGCGCTCCAAGTGCACCTCGCCGCGGGCGTCCTCGACGGCGAGTGCGCCGGTGCCGGTACGGCCGGGCGCCGGCGCCCACACCTCCAGCACGACGCTGCCGTCCGCGCCCGTCACCGGCAGCACGCTGCCCGCCCTGGCCAGCACCGGGATGCGGTCCAGCGGCGCGTCGAGGACGGCCCGGCCGCCGCCGTGGGCGCGCCCGGTGGCGGTGTCGTACCAGCGGCCGGGGGGCAGCGGCACCTCGCGGCGCCGCTCGCCGGGGGCCAGGACCGGGGCCACCAGCAGCGCGTCGCCGAGCAGGAAGGCGTCGTCGCAGGCGCGCAGCGCGCGGTGCGACGAGTGGTGCCACCACAGCGGGCGGGCGTACGGGGCGCCGGTGAGGTGGGCGATGTGGGCGAGGGTGCGCAGGTACGGGGCCAAGCGCGCGCGGGCGCGCAGGACGGCGCGGGCGTGCTCGGGCACCGGCTCGTGATGCTCCCAGGGGGCGGACAGGGTGCGGACGAAGGGGAGCAGGCAGCCGAGTTGGAGGGCGCGCAGATAGAGCTCGTCGTCCTCGGCGGCGACATCGAGGCCGGTGAACGGCACCCCGCACAGCCCGAGCCCCACCGTGCGGCGCACCGCGGCGCGCAGGGCGGCCCAGTCGGCGGGCGCCTCGGTCCAGGTGCCGCCGTAACGCTGCAGCCCGGCCCAGCCGGAGCGGGACAGCAGGAAGGGCGCCTCGCCGGGCCGCAGCGCGGTGAGCGCCTCGTGTCCCGCACGGGCCATGGTGAGTGCGTAGACGTTGTGTGCCTCGCGGTGGTCGCCGCCGCGGCTGTCCAGGCTGTGCCGGGCCGCGGGCGGGAAGGCGGCGGGTTCGTTACGGGTGTGCGCCACGCCGGCGAAGCCGAGGGCGGCGCCCTCGGCGTACAGACCGCCCCACCACTTGCGCGCCCGCGGGTCGGTGAAGTCCGGGAACGCCGTGCGCCCGCGGGCCTCGTGGACGAAGACATCGGCCTCGGCGCCCGCGTCGTAGACCGGATCCCCGGGCTCCGCGGGTACGTCGGGCGCCACCTCGCAGACCAGCCGCACCCCGTCCGCGCGCAGCCGCCCGGCCTGCACATACGGGACCGCGAACGGGCGCGGCCCGGCGGCGAGATGGACCGCGTTCAACGGCAGCTCCCGCTCGGCGTACCCGGCGGCCAGCCGCTCCAGCCGTTCCCCGTCGGCGATGCCACCCGCGTGGTGCCCGTGCGCCCAGGCCGGCGGCACGAGCGGGGCGCCCGTCAGCGCGGTCCAGCTGTGCAGGATGCGGGAAGGGCCGCCGGCGAGCACCCAGTAGCGCAGCGGCCCGCCGTCGATGCGCATCTCGCAGCCCGCCGCCCGGTCGTGACCGGAGCCCGCGCCCTCCTCGCCCGGGTACCAGGCCAGCCGCCCGTCCCAGGTGGTGTCGTGGAAGAGCAGATGGCTGCCGGCGTCGGAGACGACCCACTGGACGGGCATGGTGATGTGCTGCCCATCGGACGGGAGGTTGTACAGCCGGTGGCTGCCGGAGATCTCGCCGGCCGGCCCGTAACAGCGGGAGTCCGCTGGCAGCCGCGAACGCTGCAGCCAGCGGGCCTCCTGGCCCGCAGCGCGCTCCCACCAGCGCGGCGGCTCCTGGCGGCGGAGCAGCGCGCCGCCCGGCGTACGGATCTCCACCGCCCCGTGCCGCGAGACCGCGACCAGGACCCGCTCGGAGACCACCCGCCAGCCGCCGTCCTTGTCCGGCTCGAGACCTGCGCGGGTGTCGGGCTCGGGGCAGCCGGCGGCGAGGGCGTACGACGGCTCGGGCTCGGCCCCGTCCCACCCGCAGAACACCGCCCCGCCCGACGTCACCCGCACCAGCAGCGACGACCGCGCGAAGTGCAGCAGCCCGCCGCCGGGCAGCGGCACGGCGTCCACCGCGGCGCCCGGCATCCGGGCCCGCTCGGAGCCCTGCCGGCCCACGGCGGCGGCGCCGGCGCGGTGCTGCCGGTAGGCCGTGCGCCAGGAGCGCAGCAGGGCACGAGCGTTCATGCTGGCCACACTGCCACCGAGGGCAGGGGGTGAGGGAAGAGTTAAGCCGCCGTTCACCGCCTGGTGGCCCGTCATTGGCCCGAGGCGAGGCGGCTGGGGACCACATGGGCCGGTGGTGCGATGTGTGGCGGCCGCCCTGGTCAAGCAGTGGATCACATGGCATCGTCCCAGGCACAAGCCCTGGGCTCAGTGCCGAGCCCGCGACCCGGGAGCCGGAGCAACGCCTATGTCACCCTCATCCGCACCCGCCCCTCTGTGGACACCGGATCCGGCCCGCGCCGACGCCGCGCGGCTGACCCGCTTCCACGCCTGGGCCGCCGAGCAGCACGGCGCCCCCGCGCCGGTGCCGGGCGACCATCTCGCGTCGTACGGGGCGCTGCAACGGTGGTCGGCGGAGCAGCCGGCGGCCTTCTGGGGCGCCTTCGCGGCCTGGGCGGAGGTGCGGTTCTCCACTCCGTACGAGACGGTGCTGGCGGATGCGGGGATGCCCGGGGCACGGTGGTTCCCCGGCGCGACGCTGAACTATGCGGAGCACGCGCTGCGGGTCGCCGAGGACCCGGCGCGGGCGGGCGAGGCGGCGCTGCTGTACGCGACCGAGGACGCCGCACCCGTGACCGTCACCTGGGCCGAGCTGCGCGCCCAGGTCGCCTCGCTGGCCGCCGAGCTGCGCCGGCTCGGCGTACGCCACGGGGACCGGGTCTCCGGCTATCTGCCCAACGTGCCGCAGGCGACCGTGGCGCTGCTGGCCGCGGCCGCGGTCGGCGCCGTATGGACCTCCTGCGCACCGGACTTCGGCGCCCGCAGCGTGCTCGACCGCTTCCAGCAGGTGGAGCCGGTGGTGCTGTTCGCGGTCGACGGCTACCGCTACGGCGGCAAGGCGCACGACCGCACCGACACGGTGGCCGAGCTGCGCCGCGAACTGCCCACGGTGCGCGCCTTCGTGCACGTACCGCTGCTGGGGAGCGAGGCGCCGGAAGGCGCGCTGTCGTGGGACGCGCTGGTGTCGGGTGATGCGGAACCGGTCTTCGAGCAGGTGCCGTTCGACCACCCGCTGTGGGTGCTGTACTCGTCCGGCACGACGGGCCTGCCGAAGGCGATCGTGCAGTCGCAGGGCGGCATCCTGGTCGAGCATCTGAAGCAGCTGGCGCTGCACTGCGACCTGGGTCCCGGCGACCGCTTCTTCTGGTACACCTCCACCGGCTGGATGATGTGGAACTTCCTCGTCTCCGGGCTGCTGGTGGGCGCCACGGTGGTGCTGTACGACGGCAGCCCCGGCTATCCGGCGGTGGACGCGCAGTGGCGGGTGGCGGAGCGTACCGGCGCGACCTTCTTCGGGACCTCGGCGGCGTACGTGATGGCGTGCCGCAAGGCGGAGGTGCACCCGGGCCGGGACCTGGACCTGTCGCGGGTGCGGTGCGTGGCCACGACCGGCTCGCCGCTGCCGCCCGACGGCTTCCGCTGGATCCACGACGAGGTCGCCGAGGACATGTGGATCGCCTCGGTGAGCGGCGGCACGGACGTGTGCAGCTGCTTCGCCGGCGCGGTGCCGACGCTGCCGGTGTACGTGGGCGAGCTGCAGGCGGCGTGCCTGGGCACGGATCTGCAGGCGTGGGACCCGCAGGGCAAGCCGCTGGTCGACGAGGTCGGCGAGCTCGTGGTGACGGGGCCGATGCCGTCGATGCCGGTGGGCTTCTGGAACGACCCGGACGGGAGCCGCTACCGGGAGAGCTACTTCGAGATGTTCCCGGGCGTGTGGCGGCACGGCGACTGGATCACGCTGACGTCGCGCGGCACGGTCGTCATCCACGGGCGCTCGGACTCCACGCTCAACCGGCAGGGCGTGCGCATGGGTTCGGCGGACATCTACGAGGCGGTGGAGCGGCTGCCGGAGGTGCGGGAGTCGCTGGTGATCGGCGTGGAGCAGCCGGACGGCGGCTACTGGATGCCGCTGTTCGTGGCCCTGGCGGAGGGCGCGGCGCTGGACGATGAGCTGCGCGACCGCATCAAGCGGACGATCCGCACGCAGCTCTCGCCGCGGCACGTACCCGACGAGATCATCGAGGTCGCGGCGGTGCCGCACACGCTGACCGGCAAGCGACTCGAGGTCCCGGTGAAGCGGCTGCTGCAGGGGACGCCGATGGAGAAGGCGGTGAATCCGGGGTCGGTGGACCGGGTGGATCTGCTGGGCTTCTACGAGAAGCTGGGGCGGGAGCGGGGCTAGCCGGCCGCTTTTCCTGTCACTGTCAGTGGCGGCGACTACTCTCGGTGAGCATCGGGTTGGAGCTCATCGAGGGGGAGTCGTGGAGCGCAAGGGCGGACCAAAGGGCGTATCACCGCGGAAGCTGCTGCGCCGGGAGACGGCGAGCACGGTGGGGCTGCTGGCGGATGTCGACGACTACAAGTCGATAAGGAGATATGCCTCCTTCAGGCACGCCGGCGACCACCTCGCGTATCTCCGCCATGTCGAGGGGCTGTTACGGGCGCTGGCCGCGCGCGGTGCGCCGGTGACGGTCGCGCTCTTCGAGCCGGACGACTTCGCCGCCTACTGCGCCCGGCGCGGCATGGACCCGGACTCGGCGTCGTCGAGGGCGCGTTATACGTCCCAGGCGGCGGCGGCCCGCACCTCCGTGCCGTATGCGGGCCAGCCGATGGACCGCCTCCTGGACCAGCTCCTGCAGGAGGCGGTGCGCCGCCGCAGCGGCGAACACGCGGCGACGCTGCTGGCCACGGCGGGGGAGTGCACCGACTGCGGCACCCACGTCGGGCGCGACGGCTTCGAGCGCGCCTCGGCGGCGCTGGCGGCGCTGTGCGAGCGGCTGGACGCCGGGATCCACCACGTGGTGGTGAGCGTCGAGGACGACCCAGAGGCCCCGCTGGTGGCGGCGGCGCATGTCTCCGCCGGCCGGATCACGGAGGAGGAGGCGCTGCGCCTGTGCACGGTCCTGGCGGCGGGCTTTGTCACCGCGAGCCCGGGCGGCCTGGTCCTACGGAGCCAGGCCACTCCCGACACGGTCCGCGCCTGGCGCGTGCACGACTCCTGGCTCGAGCCGATGACGGCGGCCGAGGTCTTCAACGCGTACTGCACGGACGCGACTACGGGCGACCCGATCCCACCGGAACCGGGCGTGGACTACGCGGAGGGCTGGGCCCTCACGCCTCCGGAGGAGGAGGCATGAGGGCCACGAGCACCGTGAGTCACCGGGCCGCGTTACTCGCCCGAGAGCACTGCCTGCGCGGCGCGGCGCGCCTCCTCGGCGCTGTCCGCCGCGCGCGCGGCCGCCGCCGCCCGCTCGCACTGCGCCAGCGTGTGCTTGGCCAGCGTCGCCCGGACGTAGGGAATCGCGGCGGCACCCATCGACAGGCTCGTAATGCCAAGTCCCGTCAGCACGCACGCCAGCACCGGATCCGACGCCGCCTCACCGCACACGCCGCAGCTCTTGCCCTCGGCCTTGGCCGCGTCCGCGGACATGGCCACGAGGTCGAGCAGCGCCGGCTGCCACGGGTCCTGCAGCCGCGATACGGCCCCCACCTCGCGGTCCGCCGCGAAGGTGTACTGGGCAAGGTCGTTGGTCCCCAGCGACAGGAACTCGACCTCCTGCAGGATCGACCGCGCCCGAAGCGCCGCTGCCGGAATCTCCACCATCGCGCCGAACTTGGCGTTCAGCCCGGCCTCGCGGCAGGCGTCCGCGAAGTCCTTGGCGTCGATCCGGTCGGCCACCATCGGGGCCATGACCTCGAGATAGACGGGCAGTCCCGCGACCGCCTTCGACAGCGCGGTCAGCTGCGTGCGGAGCACGTCCGGATGCTTGAGCAGCGACCGCAGTCCGCGCACACCGAGCGCCGGGTTCGGCTCATCGGCGGGCGTCAGGAACTCGAGCGGCTTGTCCGCGCCCGCATCCAGTACGCGCACCACGACCCGGCCCTCGGGGAAGGCCTCCAGCACCTTGCGGTACGCCTCGACCTGCGCGGCCTCGGTGGGCGCGGACTTGCTGTCGTCCAGGAACAGGAACTCGGTCCGGAAGAGCCCGACGCCCTCGGCGCCCGCCTCCACGGCGGCCGGCACATCGGCCGGGCCGCCGACGTTCGCCAGCAGCGGCACCTTGTGCCCGTCGGACGTGGCGCCGGGACCGGTGGCGGCGGCCAGCGCCGCCTTGCGCTCCTCGGCCTGCTTGGCCAGCTCGGCGCGGCGGTCGGCGTCCGGATTGACGAAGACCTCGCCGGTGGAGCCGTCCACGGCCACCACGGAGCCCTCGGGCAGCTCGCCCGCACCCGGCAGCGCCACGATCGCGGGCACGCCCAGCGCACGGGCGAGAATCGCGCTGTGGCTGGTCGGGCCGCCCTCCTCGGTGATGAAGCCGAGCACCAGCGCCGGGTCGAGCAGCGCGGTGTCGGCCGGCGCCAGGTCGCGGGCGATCAGCACATACGGCTCGTCGCTGTCCGGCACCCCCGGCATCGGCACCCCCAGCAGCCGGGCCACGATCCGGTTGCGCACGTCGTCCAGGTCGGCGACCCGGCCCGCCATGTACTCACCGGCGCCCGCGAGCAGTTCGCGGTAGGCGGCGAAGGCGTCGTAGACGGCGCGCTCGGAGGAGCTGCCGACGGTGATGCGGCGGTCCACGTCCGACATCAGCTCGGGGTCCTGCGCGATCATCGCCTGCGCCTCGAGCACCGCCTGCGCCTCGCCGCCGGCCAGCTGGCCGCGGGCCATCAGGTCGGCGGCCACCGCCTCGACGGCCTTGCGGGCGCGCTCCTGCTCGCGTGGTGCCGCATCGGCCGGGATCTGCTTGGCCGGCGGCTCAAGCACCGCCGTGCCCATGTGCCGTACCTCGCCGATCGCCACCCCGTGGCTCACACCGACGCCTCGCAGGGTTGTCTCCATGATGTTCACAGTCTCCGGTTGTTGCGGGGGAAGTGGGTCGTGCGCGCCGCGGTCTTCTGGCGCAGCGCGTGGCCGGATACGCCGGCGGCGGTCACTGCCAGCCGAAGAGCGTGTCCGCCCCGGCCTTCACCGCGCCGCTGTCGACCACGTCGGACAGCGCCTCGGGCGTCGCCTCGAGCGCCACCACGGGGGAGATCGGCGACTTGCCGGCCTTCTCCACCTCCTCGGTGTTCCAGCGGATCAGGACCTGGCCCCGGCTGACCCGGTCGCCCTTGGCGACCAGCAGCTCGAAGCCCTCGCCGTTGAGCTGGACGGTGTCGATGCCCAGGTGGGTGAGCACGCCGTGCCCCTCGTCGTCGACGACCACGAAGGCGTGCGGGTGGAGCGACACGACCACGCCGTCCACCGGCGCGACGGCCTCTGACGGGCCGCGCTCGGGGTCGATGGCGGTGCCGGGGCCGACCATCGCGCCCGAGAACACCGGATCGGGCACGGCCGCCAGCCCAATGGCGGTACCGCTCAGCGGGGACGAAACAGTGGTCATTCGGAGAGCCTCCATGTACTTGTGCGCGGGTGCACCGCCGCTGCCTGTCCTGGGCGGGACGCCGCACTCGAAGCGTAACCAAAAGGAGGTAAAGGTTCCGCACGGAGGAGCGCCAGACGGGGCGCGGGACGGAGGAGCCGCCCGGACCGCGCCGAAACGGTACGGGTAAGGTCAGGGGCATCGTCGGCACATGTGACCCGGGAGGAACGCGGGTGGAGGTCCAGGAGAACGAGGTCCAGACGGACCGGGTCCTCACCATCCCGAACATCCTCAGCATGGCGCGCCTCGTCGGCGTGCCGCTGTTCCTCTGGCTGATCCTGTGGCCGGAGTTCGGCGGGCCGAAGAACGACGGCTGGGCGCTGCTGATCCTCGCCCTGTCCGGCATCAGCGACTATCTCGACGGCAAGCTGGCCCGCCGCTGGGGCCAGGTCTCCAGCCTGGGCCGGATCCTCGACCCGGCCGCCGACCGGCTCTACATCCTGTCCACCCTCGTCGGCCTGACCTGGCGCGAGATCCTGCCGCTGTGGCTGACGCTCGTGCTGCTCGCCCGGGAGGCGATGCTGGCGGTCGCCGTCCTGGTGCTGCGCCGGTACGGCTACCCGCCGCCCCAGGTGAACTTCCTCGGCAAAGCCGCCACACTCAATCTCATGTACGCCTTCCCGCTGCTGCTCCTCAGTGACGGAAGTGGTTGGCTGTCGTCACTCTCTGCTATTTTCGGATGGGCGTTCGCAGGCTGGGGTACTGCTCTGTACTGGTGGGCAGGAATCCTCTACATCATTCAGGTCCGCCGCCTGGTCAGAGCGGTACCCAAAGCGGAACCAGCCCCGGGCGGCTGACACCGCGGCCGACGCCCAGCGGCCGCTCGAGCGTTGTTCCTTAAGGAGGACGTTTCCGCATGAAGGCCGTCGTGATGGCCGGAGGCGAAGGCACGCGGCTTCGCCCCATGACCTCGTCCATGCCCAAGCCGCTGCTGCCGGTCGTGAACCGGCCCATCATGGAGCATGTCCTACGGCTCCTGAAGCGGCACGGACTCACCGAGACGGTGGTGACGGTCCAGTTCCTGGCGTCCCTCGTGAAGAACTACTTCGGCGACGGCGAGGAGCTCGGCATGGAGCTCACGTACGCCAATGAGGAGCGCCCACTGGGCACCGCCGGCAGCGTGAAGAACGCCGAGGAGGCGCTGAAGGACGACGCCTTCCTCGTCATCTCAGGTGACGCGCTGACCGACTTCGACCTCACCGAGCTCATCCAGTTCCACAAGGAGAAGGGCGCCCTCGTCACGGTCTGCCTGACCCGGGTCCCCAACCCGCTGGAGTTCGGCATCACCATCGTCGACGAGGACGGCAAGGTCGAGCGCTTCCTCGAGAAGCCCACCTGGGGCCAGGTCTTCTCCGACACCGTCAACACCGGCATCTACGTCATGGAGCCCGAGGTCTTCGACTACGTCGACCCGGACGTCTCCGTCGACTGGTCCGGCGATGTCTTCCCGCAGCTCATGAAGGAGGGCAAGCCGATCTACGGCTTCGTCGCCGAGGGCTACTGGGAGGATGTCGGCACCCACGAGTCGTACGTGAAGGCCCAGGCCGACGTCCTCGACGGCAAGGTCGACATCGACATCGACGGCTTCGAGATCTCCCCGGGCGTCTGGGTCGCCGAAGGCGCCGAGGTGCACGCCGACGCCGTCCTCCGCGGCCCGCTCTACATCGGCGACTACGCCAAGGTCGAGGCCGGCGTGGAGATGCGCGAGCACACCGTCATCGGCTCCAACGTGGTGGTCAAGGCCGACGCCTTCCTGCACAAGACCGTCGTGCACGACAACGTATTCATCGGCGCCCAGACCAACCTCCGCGGCGCCGTCATCGGCAAGAACACCGACATCATGCGCGCCGCCCGGATCGAGGACGGCGCCGTCATCGGCGACGAGTGCCTGGTCGGCGAGGAATCGATCATCCAGGGCAATGTCCGCGTCTATCCCTTCAAGACCATCGAGGCCGGCGCCTTCGTCAACACCTCGGTGATCTGGGAGTCCCGCGGCCAGGCCCATCTCTTCGGCGCCCGCGGCGTCTCCGGCATCCTCAATGTCGAGATCACCCCGGAGCTCGCGGTAAGACTGGCCGGCGCGTATGCCACCACGCTGAAGAAGGGCTCCCAGGTCACCACCGCCCGCGACCACTCCCGCGGCGCCCGCGCGCTCAAGCGCGCCGTCATCTCCGCCCTCCAGGCCAGCGCCATCGACGTCCGCGACCTGGAGAACGTCCCGCTCCCCGTCGCCCGGCAGCAGACCGCCCGCGGCAGCGCCGGCGGCATCATGATCCGTACGACCCCCGGCGTGCCGGACTGCGTCGACATCATGTTCCTCGACGAGCGCGGCGCCGACCTCTCCCAGGGCGGCCAGCGCAAGCTCGACCGCGTCTACGCCCGCCAGGAGTACCGCCGCGCCTTCCCCGGCGAGATCGGCGACCTGCACTTCCCGTCCAGCGTCTACGACTCCTATACGGGCTCGCTGCTGCGGGCCGTCGACACCACGGGCATCGCCGACTCCGGCCTGAAGGTCGTCGTCGACGCCGCGAACGGCAGCTCGGGCCTGGTCCTCCCCAGCCTCCTCGGCCGGCTCGGCGTCGAAGCCCTCACCATCAACCCGGGCCTCGACGAGGCCCGTCCCACCGAGACCGCCGAGACCCGCCGCGCGGGCCTGGTCCGGCTCGGTGAGATCGTCGCCTCCGCCCGGGCCGACTTCGGCATCCGCTTCGACCCGGTCGGCGAGCGGCTGTCGCTCGTGGACGAGAAGGGCCGGATCATCGAGGACGACCGCGCCCTGCTGGTCATGCTCGACCTGGTCGCCGCCGAGCGGCGCAGCGGCCGGGTGGCGCTGCCGGTCACCACGACCCGTATCGCCGAACAGGTGGCCGCCTACCACGGCACCCAGGTCGAGTGGACGACCACATCGCCCGACGACCTCACCCGGGTCGCGCGCATGGACGGCACCATCTTCGGCGGCGACGGCCGCGGCGGTTTCATCGTCCCGGAGTTCTCCTCGGTCTTCGACGCCACCGCCGCCTTCGCCCGGCTGATCGGCCTGGTGGCCCGCACCCAGCTCACCCTCAGCCAGATCGACGCCCGCATCCCGCGGGCGCATGTGCTGCGCCGCGACATCGCCACCCCGTGGGCGGTCAAGGGCATGGTGATGCGCACGGTCGTGGAGGCGGCAGGCGAGCGCTCCGTCGACACCACCGACGGCGTCCGGGTCGTGGAGGCCGACGGCCGCTGGATCCTGGTGCTGCCGGACCCGGCCGAGGCCGTCACCCATCTGTGGGCGGAGGGCCCGGACGACGCGTCCGCGCAGGCGCTGCTGGACGAGTGGACCGCGGTGGTCGACGCGGCGGGCACCAACGCCGCCTGACCGGCGCGCTGTCAAGGGCTGTTGGGGCATTCCGGGCAAAGCGGGGGCTGGTTCGGTTACGGGCCCCGTGGCGTGCAACGATGTCCGGCATGCCCCAGCAGCGACCCGCCCGCGACGGTGCGTCCAGGCGCCCCCGCCCGGACGCCTCGATGTCGCTGCTCACCAACGTCGTGGAGCACAGCCTCGACGACGGTTACGCGGAGGCCGCCGCCCGCCGCCGGAAAGAGACCGGCTCCGGCGGCCGGCTACCCAGCCCGCTGCGCGCCCGCCTGGGGCTGGCCGCGGGCCTCGTGCTCGCCGGCCTCGTCGTCACCCTCGGCGCCGCCGAGGCGCGCGTCTCCGCGCCCGTGGTCGCCAAGGAGCGGCAGGAGCTCATCGACCGTATCGAGACCGGGACGGCCGAGGCCGACCAGCTGCACGACGACGTCGAGGAGCTCGGCGACGACGTCGAGGCCCGCCGGGCGAAGGCCCTGGACACGCACGGCAACGGCCGCTCCGGCACCACCGGCCTGCTCGCCGGCTCCACGCCGGTGACCGGCCCCGGCATCAAGCTCGTCGTGGACGACGCCAAGGACGCCGACGGCGGCGAGGGCGGCGGCCCGCGCGAGTCCGGCGGCTTCTCCGATACCGGCCGGGTCCGCGACCGCGACATCCAGCGCGTGGTCAACGGCCTGTGGGAGGCCGGCGCCGAGGCGGTCTCGATCAACGGCCAGCGGCTCACCGCGCTCTCCGCCATCCGCGCCGCCGGCGACGCCATCCTGGTCGACAACAAGCCGCTCGCGCCGCCGTACACGCTGCTCGCGATCGGCGAGGGCGCCGAGCTGTCGGACGCCTTCCAGAACACCACGGACGGCCAGTACCTCTACGTCCTCCAGGAGAACTACGGGGTCAGAACCAGCATTTCACCGCAGGAAGAGGTCAGCCTGCCGGGCGCGCAGGGCCTGACCGTACGCAACGCACAACCGGCACAGCAGCCGGCGGAACACTCGGGGAAGGGCACGTCGTGATCGCGGTACTGGGTCTCATCGTTGGGGTGGTGGTCGGACTGATCGTCCGCCCCGTGGTGCCGACGGTGGTCGAGCCCTATCTCCCCATCGCCGTCGTGGCGGCGCTCGACGCCGTCTTCGGCGGCCTGCGCGCCATGCTCGACGGCATCTTCGACGACAAGGTCTTCGTCGTCTCGTTCCTGTCGAACGTGGTCGTCGCCGCCCTGATCGTCTTCCTCGGCGACAAACTCGGGGTCGGCGCCCAGCTGTCCACCGGCGTGGTCGTCGTCCTCGGCATCCGCATCTTCTCCAACGCGGCCGCCATCCGCCGCCACGTCTTCCGGGCCTGAGCACATGACAGCGAACGACACCACCGAGCCAGAGCCGCGCCACGACGCGAAGCCGGTCCCCCCGCTGCCCGAGCAGCGGACGGAGGAGCCGCCCGCCGAGGCCCCGGCCCCCGCCGCGGAAGCCGACCCGGACGCCCAGGCCGGCCGGCGTCGCCTGAAAGCCGCCCTCTGGCCCCCGCGGGCCAACCGGGCCCAGGTCATCGTCGCCCTGCTGCTGTTCGTCCTCGGCCTGGGCCTAGCCATCCAGGTCCGCTCCACCAGCGAGTCCTCCGCCCTGCGCGGCGCCCGCCAGGAGGACCTGGTGCGCATCCTGGACGAGCTGGACGACCGCAAGGAGCGGCTGCAGGACGAGAAGTCCAAGCTGCAGGACCAGCGCCGCGATCTGAAGTCCAGCTCCGACCAGGAGGAAGAGGCCCGTAAGCAGACCGAGGCCCGGGAGCGCCAGCTCGGCATCCTGGCCGGCACCGTCGCCGCCACCGGCCCCGGCGTCGAGGTCACCGTCAGCGACCCCGTCGGCGCCGTTAAGCCCGACCTGCTCCTCGACGCGGTCCAGGAGCTCCGCGCCGCCGGCGCCGAGGCCATCCAGGTGAACGGCGTGCGGATCGTCGCGGGCAGCTACTTCTCCGGCACCGCCGGCAAGGTCTCCGCCGACGGCAAGCGCCTGAAGCAGCCGTACGTCTTCAAGGCCATCGGCCGCCCCGAGGATCTGGAACCGGCTCTGAAGATCCCGGGCGGGGTGGTGCAGACGATCGAGAAGGAGCAGGCTACGGTCGGTGTGCAGGCCCCGGACAAGGTCGTCGTGGACGCCTTGCGGGCGGCAAAGCGGCCTGACTACGCTCGGTCGTCGTCGTAGGCTGTGACTCTTTAATTACGTGCGGTACAGGGGGTCGGCGCCGCGTCTCATGGTGCGTAGTGGAAACTTGTGGGGCGGCAGTGAACGTTCAGTGACCGTAGCTGCTCTCAAAACGCCGGTGTGTTCATAGATAGTCCCTGCCCCACGGGCGGGTCTGTTTCGGTCAAGGGGAATCGCCCGTGAAGTTGTTTGCGAAGTTGTTCGGGAAGGGCCAGAACGCGCAGGGCGCGGGACGGCACCGCGCCGCTACCGGCGGCCCCGACGAGTCCGGCGAGCGTCCGCTCTTCCGGGACCAGGTGGGCGCCGGTTCCGGGGCGAACGACATTTCGGGTGGTCAGGGCGCGTCTTCTGTTGACCCTGCGGGGTCGGGCCGCATAGGTTTCGAGGAACCATCAACCTCAAGTACGGGTGGAGGGTTTGCCTCCGGTCCGTATGCGACCAACGCCGCTGCGTCCGATCCGCGGCAGGAGGCTCAGTCCATGGCCTTGCCGGTTTGCACCAGGTGCGGGCACACGAACGCCGAGGCGAGCAGGTTCTGCTCGAACTGCGGCGCTCCGCTGAAGCCCTCCGAGCGCCCCTCGGAGACCACCTCCACGATCTCTATTTCCGGCATCGAGGCCTACGAGGCCGAGGTGGCCTCGCAGCAGCAGGGCACGCCGCCGCTCTCGCCCGAGGCGCAGGCCGCGGTCGACGCGCTGCCCATGGGCTCCGCGCTCCTGGTCGTGCGCCGGGGGCCGAACTCCGGCGCCCGCTTCCTGCTGGACGGCGACCTGACCACGGCGGGCCGCCACCCGCAGAGCGACATCTTCCTGGACGACGTGACGGTCTCGCGCCGCCACGTGGAGTTCACCCGGGGCCCGGACGGCGGCTTCTCGGTCGCCGACGTCGGCAGCCTCAACGGCACCTACGTCAACCGTGAGCGGATCGATTCGGCAGTGCTCGCCAACGGTGACGAGGTCCAGATCGGCAAGTTCCGGCTGGTCTTCTACGCCAGCCGGATGGGCTGAGCTTCGAAGGGGCGACGGCACGGGAATCGCGATGCGCAATACCGCCGCCGGCCGGCCGGGGGCCGCTGAGGACTCCGGCCGGCTGATGTCGATCGGGGCCGTGCTCGCCGAGCTGCGCGAGGAGTTCCCCGAGGTCACCATCTCCAAGATCCGCTTCCTGGAGGCGGAGGGCCTGGTGGAGCCGCAGCGCACGCCGAGCGGGTACCGGAAGTTCACCCGCGCCGACGTGGACCGGCTGGCCCAGGTGCTGCGCATGCAGCGCGACCAGTACCTGCCGCTGAAGGTCATCCGCGAGCAGCTCGACGCCCAGGACCGCGGCGAGGCCCCCCGGCTGCCCGGCCCCTCCGGCCCGCACGCGGACGAGCTGTCCGCCGGTCTCGCGGCGGACGCGGACCTCGACGGCCCTGTCACGCTCGACCGGGCAGGGCTGCTGGCCGCCTCGGACGTCAGCCCCGGCGAGCTGGCGGACTGGGAGTCGTACGGGCTGATCGCCCCGGACGCCGGCGGCCGCTACGCCCCCGAGGCCGCCACCGTCGCCCGGCTGCTGTCCGACCTGGGGCGCTTCGGCTTCGAGCCGCGTCACCTGCGTGGCGTCAAAGCCGCCGCCGACCGCGAGGCCGGCCTGATCGAGGCGGTCGTCGCCCCGCTGAAGGTGCATCGCAATCCGCGCACCCGCGCCCGCGCCGAGAACACCGCGCACGAGCTGGTCTCGCTGGCCTCCCGGCTGCACGAAGCCCTGGTCCGGGCAGCCCTCGGAGCCGGTGGCGGCCAGCAGGGAAACCGCCCCGGATACCGGCCCGACTACCCAAACCGGCCGGGCACGGCCTAGGGTTGCTGTGTGAACGAGCTCGACGTTGTGGGTGTCCGGGTCGAAATGCCCTCGAACCAGCCGATCGTGCTCCTGCGTGAAGTGGGAGGCGATCGCTACCTCCCCATCTGGATCGGGCCTGGGGAGGCGACCGCGATCGCTTTCGCTCAGCAGGGCATGACCCCCGCACGCCCACTCACCCACGACCTGTTCAAGGACGTACTCGACGCGGTCGGGCAGAGACTTACGGAAGTGCGCATCACCGACCTCAGAGAAGGCGTGTTCTACGCCGAGCTGGTGTTCTCCGGCGGCGCCGAGGTCAGCGCGCGCCCCTCGGACGCCATAGCGCTGGCGCTGCGCACCGGTACGCCGATCTACGGCAGCGACGGCGTGCTGGACGACGCGGGGATCGCCATCCCGGACGAGCAGGAGGACGAGGTGGAGAAGTTCCGCGAGTTCCTCGACCAGATCTCGCCCGAGGACTTCGGGACGAACCAGCAGTAGTGCCCGGCGCGCGCCCGAGCCAAACCACACTTAGGGTGATTATCACTCGGCGTGCCGAGTGTGGCGTTCGTTGACGCACCCCGAGTGACTGCCTACCGTCATGTAGGCAGGTCAGGGAGCGGAGGTCGGCGTGGCAATCACCGGCGACGGAATGGCGGCGGGGGCGGGCGGACCCGTGCACCTTCCGCCTGGTCCCATTCGCCCTGGGCAGGGGCCCTCACCCGATGCGACAGCGGGGACACAGCCCGCGCGAGCGCCCCGGGAGACCGTGGGCTACCGCGGGCCGACGGCCTGCGCGGCCGCGGGCATCACGTACCGGCAGCTCGACTACTGGGCGCGTACGGGCCTGGTCGAGCCCAGCGTGCGGCCGGCGTACGGCTCCGGCACCCAGCGGCTCTACGGCGCCCGCGACATCGTCGTGCTCAAGATCGTCAAGCGGCTGCTGGACACCGGCGTCTCGTTGCAGAGCATCCGCACCGCCGTCGCCCAGCTGCGGGCGGGGGACGCGGAGCGGCTCAAGCAGATGACGCTCATCTGCGACGGCGCCACGGTCTACGAGTGCGCCTCGCCGGACGAGGTGGTCGAGCTGCTGCAGGCCGGGCAGGGCATCTTCGGCATCTCGGTGGGCGCGGTGACCCGCGACGTCGGGGCCGCGCTGAAGGAGCTGCACGCGGAGCGGGTGGACACCGGCGAGACGCTGCTGGGGGACAACCCGTCGGACGAGCTGGCCCGGCGGCGGCACCGGGCGGGCTGAGTCCGCTGAGATCTCCGATTGTCAGTGGCGTAAGGCAGCATTACGGGCTGTGAAGGCCGCACCCACGATCCTGCATCTGGACATGGACGCGTTCTTCGCTGCCGTCGAGCAGGCCGCCAAGCCCAGCCTGCGCGGCAAGCCGGTGATCGTCGGTGGTCTGGGCGGCCGCGGCGTCGTCTCCACGGCGTCGTACGAGGCCAGGAAATTCGGCGTGCACTCGGCGATGCCGATGGCCCAGGCCCGCCGCCTGTGCCCCAATGCGGCGTACCTGGTGCCCCGCTTCAGCGCGTACCACCGGGTCAGCAAGCAGGTCATGGCGCTGCTCGGCGAGCTGTCGCCGCTGGTCGAGCCGCTCTCCTCGGACGAGGCCTTCGTGGACCTGGAGGCCGGCGGCAGCGCCTCCGACGCCCGCACCGCCCGCGAGGTGGGGGAGCGGCTGCGCGCGGACATCCGGCGGGTGACGGGCCTGACCGGCTCGGTGGGTCTGGCGGGCTCGAAGATGCTCGCCAAGGTCGCCTCCGAGATGGCCAAGCCGGACGGCCTGGTGGTGGTGCTGCCGGGCACGGAGCGGGAGCTGCTGGGCCCGATGACGGTGCGTACGCTCCCCGGCATCGGCCCGGCCACCGCGGAGGCCCTGCGCCGGGCGGGGATCACGACCGTGGACCACATCGTCGAGGCGGGCGAGGACGAGCTGGTCCGGCTGCTGGGCGACTCGCACGGCCACGGGGTCTATGCCATGTCGATGGGGCGCGACGACCGCCCGGTGGTGGCCGAGCGGGAGGCGAAGTCGGTCTCGGTCGAGGACACCTTCGACACCGACCTGACCGACCGGCTGCGGGTGCGCCTGGAGGTGGCCCGGCTCGCGGACCGCTGCGTGGAGCGGCTGCGCAAGGCCGGGCGCTCGGGCCGTACGGTCGTGCTCAAGGTGCGCCGCTACGACTTCTCCACCCTGACCCGCTCGGAGACGCTCCGGGGGCCCACGGACGACCCGGTGGTGGTCAAGGAGGCGGCGGAGCGGCTGCTGGAGGGCGTGGACACCACGGCGGGCGTGCGGCTGCTCGGGGTGGGCGTGAGCGGGCTCGCGGACTTCACGCAGGAGGACCTGTTCGCGCAGTTCGCGGCGGAGGAGCAGCCGGCGGAGCCCGCCGCCGAGCCGGAGCCGGAGCGGGCCGTGGCCGAGGAGCCGGCTCCCGAGCCCGTACGCCGCTGGCTGCCGGGCCTGGACGTGCACCACCCGGAGTACGGGCCCGGCTGGGTCCAGGGCAGCGGTGTGGGCCGCGTGACGGTCCGCTTCGAGCGCCCCGACAGCCCGCCGGGCCGGATCCGCACCTTCGCGGCGGACGACCCGGAGCTGACCCTGGGCGAACCGCTACCGCTGGTGCCCGACTAACTCTCCCCGCCCGCCAGCCGGCCGAAGTCGCGGTCCGCGCCGCGGGCGCGGGGGTCCGCCGTCGGGAGGGTGAGGCCGTAGTGGTGGTAGAGCTGCAGCTCCTGCTCCGGCGAGAGGTGGCGGCCGACGCCGAAGTCCGGGGCGTCCTTGATCAGGTCGCGGTCGAACGGGATCCGCAGCGCCTCGGCCACCACCTCGCTCGGCTCCAGCGGCACGAACACGTCACGGTGGAACAGCCCGGTCCGCACGGCCGCCCACTCCGGCCGCCCGGTCGCGTCGTCGAGGTACACCTCGTCGACTGTGCCGATCTTCGTGCCATGGCTGTCGAAGGCCTTGCGGCCGATCAGGCTCCGCGGGTCGATATCGGTCTGCACCGGGGTCCTCCAACGCGATCGAAGCTGGTCGCCTGGAACTACCAAAAGCCTAAATGCGCACAACGGCCACTCGGGGGAACCGACCGGGTCTGCGCTGATACGCTGGCCGTGGCTGTCGACCCCGTGCGGGAGAGCCCCCGGACCCGGCCAGGGCCCGAGGCGCCGAAGGAGCAAATCCTCCCCGGAATCTCTCAGGCACCCGTACCGCACGGACGAGGTCACTCTGGAAAGCAGGGCAGGCCGCAGGCCTTTCCTCACCGACGGTGAAAGCCCCTGAGCACGGCAGGGGTGAAGCTCTCAGGTTGTGATGACAGAGGGGGAGGCCGTCCGGGTACCCGCCCTAGGTGCCCTCATAGGTCCACGCGACCAGGAGGCCTTCACACGATGACCGCCAAGCGCACACCCCTCACCGATCTTGAGCGCGGCACGCCCTTCGAGCAGCGCCACATCGGGCCGGACACCGCCGCCCAGGCGAAGATGCTCGCCCAGGTCGGCTACGGGTCCCTCGACGAGCTCACCGCCGCCGCCGTGCCCGAGGTGATCAAGGGCGCCGAGCACCTCGCGCTCCCCGCCGCCCGCACCGAGGCCGAGGTGCTGGCCGAGCTGCGCGCCCTCGCCGACCGCAACGAGGTGCTCACCTCGATGATCGGCCTCGGCTATCACGGCACCTTCACCCCGCCGGTCATCCTCCGCAACGTGATGGAGAACCCGGCCTGGTACACCGCCTACACCCCGTACCAGCCGGAGATCTCCCAGGGCCGCCTCGAGGCCCTCCTCAACTTCCAGACCGTCGTCGCCGACCTCACCGGCCTGCCCACCGCCGGCGCCTCCCTCCTGGACGAGGGCACCGCCGCGGCCGAGGCCATGGCGCTCTCCCGCCGCGTCGGCAAGGTCAAGGAGGGCGTCTTCCTCGTCGACGCCGAAACGCTTCCGCAGACGGTCGCCGTCATCGAGACCCGCGCCGAGCCGACCGGCGTCGAGGTCGTCGTCGCCGACCTCAGCGAGGGCATCCCGGCGGAGATCGCCGAGCGCGGCGTCTTCGGCGTGCTGCTGCAGTACCCGGGCGCCTCCGGCGTCGTACGGGACCTGAAGCCCGTCATCGACCGGGCGCACGAGCTCGGCGCGATCGTCACCGTCGCCGCCGACCTGCTCGCCCTCACCCTCCTCACCGCGCCCGGCGAGCTGGGCGCGGACATCGCCGTCGGCACCACGCAGCGCTTCGGCGTCCCGATGGGCTTCGGCGGTCCGCACGCCGGTTACATGTCCGTCCGGGACAAGTTCGCCCGCAGCCTCCCCGGCCGCCTCGTCGGCGTGTCGAAGGACGCCGACGGCCAGCAGGCCTACCGCCTCGCGCTGCAGACCCGCGAGCAGCACATCCGCCGGGAGAAGGCCACCAGCAACATCTGCACCGCCCAGGTGCTGCTCGCCGTCATGGCCGGCATGTACGCGGTCTACCACGGCCCGGACGGCCTGGCCGCCATCGCCCGCCGCACCCACCGCCTCGCCGCCGTCCTGGCGGCAGGACTGCGCGCCGGCGGCGTGGAGCTCACCGGCGACGCCTTCTTCGACACCGTTACGGCCAAGGTCCCGGGCCGCGCCGCGGACGTCGTCGCCAAGGCCCGTAAGGCCGGGGTCAATCTGCGCCTGGCCGACGCCGACCACGTCGGCGTCTCCTGCGACGAGACCACCACCCGCGAGCACCTGGCCGCCGTCTGGGCCGCGTTCGGCGTCGAGGGCGACGTGGACGGGCTGGACGCCGCCACGGACGACGCCCTCCCGGGCGGCCTGCTGCGCACCAGCGAGTACCTCACCCACCCGGTCTTCCACGCGCACCGCTCCGAGACGGCCATGCTGCGCTATCTGCGGAGCCTCGCCGACAAGGACTACGCGCTCGACCGCGGCATGATCCCGCTCGGCTCGTGCACCATGAAGCTCAACGCCACCACCGAGATGGAGGCGGTGACCTGGCCCGAGTTCGGCGCCCTGCACCCCTTCGCCCCGGCCGACCAGGCCGCCGGCTACCTCGACCTGATCCACCAGCTCGAGGACCAGCTCGCCGAGGTCACCGGCTACGCCAAGGTCTCCCTGCAGCCCAACGCCGGCTCCCAGGGAGAGCTCGCGGGCCTGCTCGCCATCCGCGCCTACCACCGCGCCAACGGCGACACCCAGCGCACCGTCTGCCTGATCCCCGCCTCCGCGCACGGCACCAACGCCGCCAGCGCCGTGATGGCGGGCATGAAGGTCGTCGTGGTGAAGACCGCCGAGTCCGGCGACGTGGACGTCGACGACCTGCACGCCAAGATCGAGCAGCACGGCGACCAGCTCTCCGTCCTCATGGTCACCTACCCGTCCACGCACGGCGTGTTCGAGGAGCAGATCACCGAGGTCTGCGCGGCCGTGCACGACGCCGGCGGCCAGGTCTACGTCGACGGCGCGAACCTCAACGCCCTCGTCGGCCTCGCCAAGCCCGGCAAGTTCGGCTCCGACGTCTCGCACCTGAACCTGCACAAGACCTTCTGCATCCCGCACGGCGGCGGCGGCCCGGGCGTCGGCCCGATCGGCGTCCGCGAGCACCTCGCCCCGTATCTCCCGAACCACCCGATGCAGCCGTCCGCAGGACCCGAGACCGGCGTGGGCCCCATCTCAGCGGCTCCCTGGGGCTCGGCGGGCATCCTGCCCATCTCCTGGGCGTACGTGCGGCTGATGGGCGCCGAGGGCCTGCGCCGCGCCTCCCAGGTGGCGGTGCTCGGCGCCAACTACATCGCCAAGCGGCTCGAGCCGCACTACCCGGTGCTCTACACGGGTCCCGGCGGCCTGGTGGCGCACGAGTGCATCATCGACGTCCGGCCGCTGACCAAGGCGACCGGCGTGTCCATCGACGATGTCGCCAAGCGGCTGATCGACTACGGCTTCCACGCACCGACGATGTCGTTCCCGGTGGCCGGGACGCTGATGATCGAGCCGACGGAGAGCGAGGACCTCGCCGAGCTGGACCGCTTCTGCGAGGCGATGATCGCGATTCGCGCGGAGATCGAGAAGGTCGGCAGCGGGGAGTGGGATGCCGCGGACAACCCGCTGCGGAACGCGCCGCACACCGCGTCCCGCCTGGCCGGCAAGTGGGACCACCCGTACAGCCGCGAGGAGGCGGTCTTCCCGGCCGGGACGACCGCCGACGGCAAGTACTGGCCGCCGGTCAGCCGCATCGACGGCGCCTACGGCGACCGCAATCTGGTCTGCTCGTGCCCGCCGCTGGATGAATACGAGGACTGAGCGCTGAAGGGCGCCGGCCGTTCAGGCTGCCGTGATGACACTCTCGGTGCCGAGCGGCCGGTGCGGCGCGATCACGGAACCGTCGGGCAGCAGCTCGCCGGTGTCCTCGAAGAGCAGTACGCCGTTGCACAGCAGGCTCCAGCCCTGCTCCGGGTGGTGCGCGACGGGATGCGCCGCCTCCCGGTCGGCAGAGTCGGCGGACGGGCACTTCGGCTTGTGCTGGCACATGGATAGGATCTTTCGCTGCGTCTCGTCAGTCGTGCGGCTCGATGTCATCGTGGCCGCCCCCCGTTCCGGTCTGGTCGGACTCCAGTGTTGCCCCACGAGCGCCGATCCGCAGGGATTTTCCGGCAGCTCGTCTCGGAAGTTGGAGACGCATCACCCGTGCGGGCGGTTGCCTGCTATGGACCGTCCTGACGGGGGGCGGACCCAGCCGATACGGACTAGTTACTCGGTACCATTCACACGGAAGAACGCAGCAGCCCGGCCGGGGCGGCCGGCACCAGCCGGTTGGACAGCAGCGGCATGAAGTCGGCGACGCGGTGCGGCCGGTGGGCGGCGAAGCCGCAGGGCGCGGGGGCCAGCGGGATCAGCAGGTCGTCGGGATCGAGCCGGCCGGCGGCGCCGTCGGCCGCGGTGTCGGCGTGCAGCCAGAGCGTGAGCATATAGAGCCCCGGGATCGACAGCAGCCGGGGCTGCAGCGGCGTGGGCAGCGATTCCGCCTGTCGCAGGGCGCGTTCGGTGGAGGTGACGTACGGGCCCTCGAAGAAGTGTGAGAACGCCCAGCCGTCGGCCGTCAGCATCGCCTCCGCCGCTGCCACCACGCCGTCGTCACCGCGGATCTGGAACCGCCAGCCGCCGAGGCGGGTGGCGGGCACCCGGATGCCGTCGCCAGAAGTGTCCAGGACGTGCAGCGGCAGCGGGTGTTGAGGCGTTACGGATCCCTGGTGGCGGCGCAGCGCGGGGGTGGCTTTGCGTACGGCCGTGGGGGATGCAAGTGCCGCAAGGACGGTGCGCAGGGCGGGCGCGGGAGCGGGGGTTGCAAGCAGCGGCATGGCGGATCGCCTCTCACTCGACAGAACTCGTGGCAGGGCGGGGTGCGGACGGCGCTGTCTGCGTGCGGGGCCAGAGGGGGTGTCCGCATCCAAGGGGGGCGCCAACTCTCTGCCTCGTTGGCGAAGTTTATACGACGTTTGTTGACGCGTTGTTTCGTCTAGCGGCCGCCGATGTCACCGGCAAGGCGGAAATGAGCCGGACCGGACCCGGGCATTCAAGCGATTACCGCTGATGGCGGCTGTGTGGCCTGCCATTTCGCGGGTCCCCCGGTCGGCCGAAAATAATCGGTGATTGTCACCAAGGGTGATCGCGGTGCGTGCGGTGCCACGTTATGCCAGCGGAATGTGCCAGAGCCCGGTGACCCCTGGAATGTGCCGCAACGGCTGCCGTCAGCCTATCGTTCGCGGGACGCCGGAGGCGGCGTTATGGATCGGCTCGTCTGGGCATATTCCTTCCACCGCTACGCGAGGAGGGACACCCCATGGGGGAGAAGGTGGAGGCCGGCGGGTTCGGCCTCGCCGAGCGACGGCGCTACCGGCAGCGGTTGCGGGAGTGCCTGGACGGGCTGGAGCGGCTGCTGGAGGAGAAGCGTTTCGACCGTCCGCAGAACCTCATGGGCATGGAGATCGAGCTGAATCTCGTGGGGGACGACGGGATGCCGCTGATGCTGAACTCCGAGGTGCTGGAGCGCATCGCGAGTCCCGATTTCCAGACCGAGCTCGGTCAGTTCAATCTGGAAGTCAATATCGCCCCGCACCGGCTCCAGGGCCGGGTTCTTGATCAGCTCGCCGAGGAACTGCGGACCGGCCTCGGATATGCCGACCGCAAGGCCCAGGAAGTCGCCGCCCGTATCGTCATGACCGGCATTCTCCCCACCCTCACCGGTGAGGATCTGGTCCATGCGAATCTCACCGGAGCCGATCGTTATCTGCAGCTCAACGAGCAGATCATGACCGCCCGCGGCGAGGAGATATTCGTCGACATCGAGGGCATCGAGCGGCTCCAGTACGCCTCCTCGTCGATCGCGCCCGAGGCCGCCTGCACCTCGGTGCAGCTGCATCTGCAGGTCACTCCCGCGCGCTTCGCCGACGTGTGGAACGCCGCGCAGTGCGCGGTCGCCGTGCAGGTGGCGCTGGGCGCCAACGCCCCCTTCGTCTTCGGCCGGGAGCTGCTGCGCGAGTCCCGGCCCGAGCTGTTCCTGCAGGCCACCGACACCCGCACGCCGGAGCTGCGGGCGCAGGGGGTGCGACCGCGGACCTGGTTCGGCGAGCGCTGGATCACCGACGCGTCCGACCTCTTCGAGGAGAACCTGCGCTACTTCCCGGCGCTGCTGCCGATCTGCGGCGAGCAGGACCCGCAGCGGGTCATCGACGAGGGCGGGGTGCCGGACCTGGACGAGCTGGTGCTGCACAACGGCACCGTCTACCGCTGGAACCGCCCCGTCTACGGCGTCGCCGGGGGAGTGCCGCACCTGCGGGTGGAGAACCGGGTGCTGCCCGCCGGGCCCACGGTCACCGACGTCATCGCCAACGCCGCCTTCTACTACGGCCTGGTGCGCACCCTCGCCGATGAGCAGCGCCCGGTGTGGGGCCGGCTGGCCTTCGACGACGCCGCCGCCAACTTCGACCGGGCCTGCCGGGACGGCATCGACGCGGAGCTGCTGTGGCCGAGCCGGCGCCGGCTGGGCGGGGTGGCGCGGGTGCCGGTGGTCCGGCTCGTACGCGACGAGCTGCTGCCGATGGCGGCGGCGGGCCTGGACTCGTGGGGCGTGGACGCCGCCGACCGGGACCGCTACCTCGGGGTCATCGAGGAGCGCTGCCGGCGGCGGGTCAACGGCGCCTCGTGGCAGGCCGCCGCGTACCACCGGGAGCTGGACCGCGGCCTGGACCGCTGGGCGGCGCTGGCCGAGACCACCCGCCGCTACTGCGAGCTGACCCGCACCGAGGAGCCGGTGCACAGCTGGCCCGCCTAGCCGCGGCCCGAAGCAGCGGCTACTCCTCTTCCTTCATCTTCGTGCCCGCGTCCATCACGGCCTTGAGGATGACGGTGTTGATGTCCGCCGGGTCGTTCACCTGGTACGAGCCGCCGCCGGCCGCCCGCGCGATGCGCTTGCACGCCTCGCCGTCGGCCTCCGGGCCGATGGCGATCACGATGGGGATCACCGGACGCTGCGGGTCGACGGCCTTCTTCAGCTCGTCCTTGAGATCGGCCTCGGAGATGGAGCCCGGGTCGTCGTTCGCGCCGTCCGTCAGCAGCACCACGGCGTTGAACTTGCCGCTCGCGTAGCCCTCCACCGCCTTCTTGTACGCGGCGAGCATGGTGTCGTGCAGCCCGGTGGCGCCGTTCGGGACCGGTTCCAGGCCGCCGTAGGCGGCGGTCAGCCGGTCGCGCTGGGTCTTGCCGCCCGAGGTGGCGTCGGCCAGCCGGCGCGGCGGGGCGACCTCCTCGTAATCCTTGGCGCCGTCCAGGCGGGTGGAGAACCGCCACATCCCCACCTCGTCCTCGCCGGTGAACTGCGAAAGACCCTGGATCAGCGCGGCCTTCGTGATGTCCATCCGGTTCTGGCCCGGGCGCCCCGACACGGGCGCGGTCATCGACCCGGACACGTCCACGACCGTCATGAAGCGGGCGCTCTGGACCGTGATGGTCCACATGTTCAGCACCTGCCGGACGCTGCGGTACGGCGGCGGGCCCGCCGGGTCCTCGGTGATCGGCTGCGGCTCGGCGCCGCCCGCCGTCTTCGCCACCTGCACGTCGTCGGCGCCGTCCGTGGTGCGGAAGCCGTGGTCGTGCAGGGCCTCGCGGGTCTGCGCGTCGCCCATGAGGGTGAGAAAGCGGTTGGCGGCGCGGCTCTGCTCGGTGGTCTGGCCCTCGTCGTCGACGATCGTGTACGGGTAGTCGAGCGCCGCGGTGCCGTCCTTGGGGTAGAAGAGGTCGAGGCCCGGCGCGGACCCCTTCTTCTTGTTGTGGCTGAAGGCCGCCTGTTCGGAGAGGATCAGCGCCTGATTGCGCTTGGGGTTGCCGAGTTCGGCGGCGGTGGAGTCGTGCGGGAGGCTGGCGAGGACCTCCTCGTCGCCCGGCTGGATGCGCTGGGAGAGCTGCTTCGCGGTGCCGGAGGCGAGGGTGCCGCCGCCCTTGGTGCCGCCCGTCGACTTGGTGATGTAGGTGAGCGCCAGCAGCCCGGTCGCACTGCGCGCCGGGTCAGCGCTGCCCACCCGCAGCTCCTTGCCGCCACCGGCGGTCTTGGCGAGGTCCTTCCAGGAGTACGTCTTCTTCGGGAAGCCCATGCCCTTGGCCGCCGGCGGCACCGCCGCCAGGGCTATCGGCGAGGACGCCACCTGGCCGACGCCGTCCACCTGCACGCCCTTCGGGGAGGCGGCGACGGTGTCCACCCACAGCGTGGAGTCCGGCAGCCATACCTGCACGTCCGGGGTGGTGCCGCGGCTGAGCTCGTCCGCCGTGTCGCTGGACGCCTCCGACTTCACCCGGATGTCCAGGCACTTGCCGGCGGTCTTGATCTTGTCCTCGCGGGCGCGCTCGGCGGTCTGCTTCGCGACCGGGGCGATGTCCGGGGAAGCGGCCACGTTCAGCCGCAGCCTGTCGCCGTCGCAGTTGCCGCCGAAGAACGGCAGCATGCCGCTCCGCGCGGCCACCACGGTGCCGGCGGTGACCGCCAGCACCAGTGCCGTGGAGATCGCGATCGTGCGGCCCCCCACGCCGCGGCGCTGCACCGCCCCGGTGCCGTACTCGTCGAACTCGTCAGGCATGCTGTGACGTCCCATGCAATCCGTCCCCCGGGCCCTTTCCAGCCATGTGGCTCGTAACTCTTTTCGAGACCCTAGCGGTGGCGTGGTGCGTATGAGGAGGGGTTTCGGCAATCTTGCCGACGGGCGTCCGCATCCTGGACGAGGAGTGAAGATCGAGCCGATGACGGGAGCGGAGACACAGGTGGAGCCTCGCGAGCGGCGGCTGTTCGGCTACGAGACGGTGTTGGTGCTGGCGTTGTCGCTGGGTGCCAGCGCGGTGTCGGCGCTCATCAGTTTCATCGGCTCGGTGACGAAACCGGGCGGGCTGAAGGACCAGTCGGCGAACCTCAACACCTCCGCCGCGCCCGGCCGTCCGTGGCTTGATCTGTCCTGGCAGCTCTTCGGTGTGACCACGGCGCTGGTGCCGGTCGCGCTGGTGGCGTATCTGCTGGTCCGCGAGCATGCCGGGGGTCTGAAGGCGGTCGGCTTCGACCTCACCAGGCCGCGCTTCGACCTGGGTTGGGGCACGGCGATCGCGGCGGCGGTGGGCGGCAGCGGGCTGCTGCTGTATCTCGGGGCGCGGGCCGCCGGGTTCAACCTGACCGTGGTGCCGGAGTCGCTGCCCGACGTGTGGTGGAAGATCCCGGTGCTGATCCTCTCCGCGGTGCAGAACTCCGTGGTCGAGGAGGTCATCGTCGTCGGCTATCTGCTGCGCCGGCTCGGGCAGCTGGGCTGGACGCCGATGGCCGCGCTGGCGGCGAGCTCGCTGCTGCGCGGCTCGTATCACCTGTATCAGGGCATCGGCGGGTTCATCGGGAACGCGGTGATGGGCGTGCTGTTCGTGCTCCTCTATCGCCGGTGGGGGCGGGTCGGCCCGCTGGTGGCGGCGCATGCCCTGATCGACATCGTGGCCTTCGTCGGGTACGCGCTGCTGGCCGGCAAGGTGAGCTGGCTGCCGACGGGCTAAGGGCGCGCGAGCAGTTCGCCGTCGATGACCGTGACCGCGCGTCCGGTGAGTTCCACGCGCTCGCCTCGCAGCTTGGTGCCTACGAGGCCTGAGCGGGCCGAGGCCTGCAGGCCGGTCAGTTCGTCGCGGCCCAGGCGGGCGGACCACAGTGGGGCGAGCGCGGTGTGCGCGCTGCCGGTGACCGGGTCCTCGTCGATGCCCTGAGCGGGGTCGAAGAGCCGGGAGACGAAGTCGTAGCCGGCGGCCGGGTCCTTCGCGGCGGCCGTGACGATGAGGCCGTACGGGGCGAGGCGGGCCACGGCGGCAAGGTCCGGGGCGACGGAGCGGACGGCCTGCTCGTCGCTCAGCTCCAGCAGCAGGTCGCGGATCCCGCCCCGGCATGCGTACGCCCGGACCGGCTCGGCGCCGATCGCTTCCTTCGCCTCGGCGGGGACGGGGGCCGGGGTGAGCCGGGCGACGGGGAAGTCGAGGGTGTACGCGCCGTCGGCGCGCGGGATCGCGGTCAGGATGCCGCCGCGGGTGCGGTAGCTGACCGGGGCGGACGGCGCGATGACGTGCGTCGTGGCGAGGGTGCCGTGGCCGCAGAGGTCGACCTCGCAGGCGGGGGTGAACCAGCGCAGCGCCCAGTCGGCCCCGTCGTCCAGCGGGTGCGCGAAGCAGGTCTCCGACGCGCCCACCTCGGCCGCGACCCGCTGCATCCAGGAGTCGGGCGGGAAGGCGCCGCCGTCGAGGAGCACGACTCCGGCGGGGTTGCCGGTGAAGGGCCGGTCGGTGAAGGCGTCGACGATCCGTATCCGCATGTCAGGAGCTTATGCGGCGGGGTGCTTGCGTTCATATCGTTACCGATATATCGTTGAGGCATCGCGAGTGATACGCGACAGATCAACGAACACATTGAGTGATAGGAGAGAACCATGCGAGCACATGGACACGGACACGGATTCGGCAGTGGTGAATTCCGGCGCGACGTGCGCGAGGCCTTCGGTCCTTTCGGGCCGCCCTTCGGGCCCTTCGGCGGGCCGGGCTTCGGCGGCCGCGGCCGCGGCGGGCCGCGCGGGCGGGCCCGCAGGGGTGACGTCAGGGCGTCGATCCTGGCGCTGCTCAAGGATCGGCCGATGCACGGCTACGAGATGATCCAGGAGATCGCCGAGCGCAGCGGCGGCGCGTGGAAGCCGAGCCCCGGCTCGGTCTACCCGACGCTGCAGCTGCTCGAGGACGAGGGCCTGATCACCAGCGCGACCGAGGGTGGCAAGAAGCTCTTCTCGCTGACCGACGCGGGCCGCACCGAGGCCGAGCAGGCCCCGGAGGCGCCCTGGGAGGCGGCAGGCCGCGGCGTCGACTGGGAGGCCATGCAGGAGATCGGGCAGGCCGGGATGGCCCTCGCGGAAGCGTTCCGCCAGGCCTACACGACCGGCACGCCGGAGCAGCGCGAGAAGGCCCTCGCGGTCGTCAACGAGGCGCGCAAGAAGCTGTACCTGATCCTCGCCGACGAGGACGGGGACGCGTGAACGACCGGCCGAGAGCCGGGGCGAGGAACACCCGCCCCCGGCTCTCGCTCTTTTGGATAGGGTCCGCGCCTCAGTCGCGCGGACCCCAGCCCTCCCGCAGCGGCCAGGCGTCGATCCGGCCGCAGTTGCAGACCTCGCCCGCCACCCACGCGACCTCGAGCCGGGTGCGGCTGTCCGGCGGGATCACCTCGAGCCGCTCCGGCTCCGGCCGGCAGCCACCGTCCACCGGGTCGGCCTCGCCCGGGACTTGCGAGGTGTGCAGGCCGCTCCAGGCGGAGTCGCCCGGCGTGAGGGTGAGCTGCTTCGGCGTGCGGGAGCGGTCGCGGATGACCATCGTGTGCAGATTCCGGCCGTCGGCGTCGACCAGCTGCAGGCCCGGCCAGCCCTGCGTACGGCAGCTGTGTCCTGAGGTGTTGGTGAGGACGAGCACGGTGTAGCGGTTGCCGGCGGCCGGGTTGAGCTGCCGGAGCGAGGCCGAGAGGTCGGACGTGGCGCACCAGGGGGTGCCGTCCGTCCCGTTGGCGGCCATCTGTCCCTGGCCGTCCATCCGGCTCCCGGCGGTCTGCGCGCATCCGGACGCCAGTAAGCCCGTCGCGGCCAGTGCGGCGAGGGCGGCGCGGGTGCGGTTCGGCTTCATGGTTCACCACCCAGACGTATGTCTTTTCCGGATATCTGCCCCTTTCTATGGGCAAGTACGTCGCCGGAATGTCTGTCATGAGCTACCCGCGTGACACTCCTGTCGTGGCGATGTCAGGATGTGCCCATGCACATGGCACAGGGGAGGGGCGCCGGGCTCGGTCTCGCGCTCACAGCGGCAATAGCGTTCGGTGGGTCAGGAGTCGCGGCCAAGCCGCTGATCGAGGCGGGTCTCGACCCGCTGCATGTGGTGTGGGTGCGCGTGGCCGGTGCGGCCCTGGTGCTGCTGCCGCTGGCCTGGCGGCACCGCAATCTGCTGCGCGAACGGCCCGCTCTCCTCGCCGGCTTCGGCCTGCTGGCCGTCGCCGGGGTGCAGGCCTTCTACTTTGCCGCCATCTCCCGTATCCCGGTCGGGGTGGCGCTGCTCATCGAGTATCTGGGACCGGTGTTCGTGCTCGCCTGGATCCGCTTCGTACAGCGGCGGCCGGTGTCCAAGGGCGCCGCGATCGGAGCCGTGGTCGCCATGGCCGGACTCGCGTGCGTCGTCGAGATCTGGGCCGGCCTCGGCTTCGATGCGCTCGGGCTGCTGCTCGCGCTGGGCGCGGCCTGCTGCCAGGCCGGCTTCTTCCTGCTGTCCGCCCAGGGCGGGGACGGTGAGGACGCACCGGATCCGCTCGGCGTGATCGCGTACGGGCTGCTCTTCGGCACCGTGGTGCTGACCGTCATCGCCCGCCCCTGGCAGATGGACTTCGCACTGCTCGGCGGCAGCGCGGACATGGGCGGTACGCAGACGCCCGCGTGGCTGCTCGCCGCCTGGATCGTGCTGGTGACCACCGTCGTCGCCTACCTCGCCGGAGTCACCGCCGTGCGACGGCTGTCGCCGCAGGTGGCGGGCGTGGTGGCGTATCTGGAGGCGGTCGTTGCGACCGTGCTCGCGTGGGTGCTCCTGCATGAGCACCTGTCCGCGCCGCAGATGCTCGGCGGCGTGGTGGTGCTCGCCGGCGCCTTTATCGCGCAGTCGGCGACGCCGCGGGCTCCGGCCGCGGAGCCGGTGGCCGGGGCGCGGGCGGAGGGGCCGGAAAAAGAGACGTTGCCGCAGCCCACGGCCAGGCCGTAGGGTCGGCCTCATGCCTTTGACGCTCGTTCTCCCGCCCCCCGCCGCGTAAGGCGGGCCGCACCAGGAAGCCGCCGGGGCGCAGACCGCCCCCGCGCTGGTTGCCGCTGCCCGCACACGGGACCAGCCGACCACTTCCTCTTGCGCGGAGAACCAACGTGTCTGCAACACCCTCTTCCCACCTGCCCGTGGCCCGTGGGCTGCTCTATCTGATCGTCGCCGGTGCCGCCTGGGGCACCTCCGGCGCGGCCGCCTCCCTGGTCTACGACTCCAGCGATCTCGGCCCCATCGCCCTGTCCTTCTACCGCTATCTGGGCGGCCTAGCGCTGCTCCTGGCGGTACGGAAGGTGGGTGCCCGCAAGCGCCAGGAGCGGGCGGCCGCGGCGGCCGACGAGCCGCGCCGCCGGCGGGCGGTGCGGCTGACCGTGACCGGGCTCGGCATGGCGCTGTTCTGGACCGCCTACTTCGGCGCCGTCGACGTGACCGGCCTCGCCGTGGGCACCGTCGTCACGCTCGGCACCGGACCCGTCCTCATCGCGTTCGGCGCCCGGCTGTTCCTGGGCGAACGCCTCGGCCGCGGCGGCCTCGCGGCCGTCGGCTGCGCCCTCGCCGGGCTCGCGGTACTGGTCCTCGGCGGCGACGCGGCGAGCGTCAAGCCGCTCGGCATCCTCCTCGCGCTGCTGTCGGCCGCGGGCTACGCCTCGATCACGCTGCTCACCCGCCGGATGGGCCGCGCGGGCGGCACGGACGCGCTGCAGACCACCCTGTGGTCGTTCGTGATCGGCGCGCTGGCGCTCACGCCGTTCGCCGTGGCCGAGGGGCTGCTGCCGCATGCCGCCGACCTGGGTCGGGTGATCGTGCTGCTGATGTACGTGTCGGCCGTACCGACGGCGCTCGGCTACGCGCTGTACTTCGCGGGAGCCGCGGTCGTCCGCTCCACGACGGTCTCGGTGATCATGCTGATCGAGCCGGTCAGCGCCGCCGCGATCGCGGTCGGGCTGCTGGGGGAGCGGCTGACCGCGGCCATGCTCGCGGGCACGGTGCTGCTGCTGGCCGCGGTCACCGCCCTGGCCTTCGCGGAGGCACGGACGGCCGCCGCGGCCAGGAACTCGCTGCCGTCATCCGTGTGACGGCTGCCCGAGCCGGCGCATGACGTGCTCCCGGGCGGCGGCATCGAGCGGAGCGCCGCGCTCCGCCAGCCGCCGCCCGATCCGCTCGCGCACCGGCTCGGGCTTGTGCGACGCGTACTTGAACTTCGCGCGCACCCCGGTCACCTCGAGCCGGATGCCGCGGATCCTGGCGAGCATCCGGCCGTACGGGTCGGCGCCGGCCTCGATCGGCGCGTGGTCGCCATCCGGCTGGAAGTGACCGACCTGCCGACGCAGCAGCTCCGCCTTGCCCCCGGCGTCGTCGACCAGCCGGGCGGTGCAGCGCAGTTGGACGGCCGCGTAGAAGCTGGTCGGCACGCCGTGCTCCGGCGGGGCGTCCTCGGCGGCCTGCCACGGGCCGGGGATGAAGGCGTAGTCGTCGACCACGCTGAGCAGCACCTCGGGCGCTTCCGCGAGGGCGTCGCCGAGGGGGTTGGGGCGGGCGATGTGGGTGACCACCTCGCCGCGCTCCGGGTCGTACGCGAAGTGCAGCGGCTGCACGAGGGGCGGCTCGCCGGGTGGGCCGTTCACCGCCAGCTGGCCGAAGTCCCGTGCCGCGAGCCACTGCTGCCATTCGGCGTCGTCGCGGGGCTCGTCCCAGGGGTGGATGAGCATGATCAGCTCCGGGTGGCGAGGAAGTCGGTGATGTGCGCGGGGACTTCGGTGCCGGGGGCGAGGCGGTCATCCGGCTGCGGGGTGCCGTACGCGGTGCGGACGGGGATGACGCCCGCCCAGTACGGGAGCTCGTAGTCCTCCGGCTCGTCGTTGACGCCACCGCTGCGGACCTTGGCGGAGACCTCGTTGAGGTCGATGGCCAGGACCGCGGTGGCGGCCAGCTCCTTGGCGTTGGCGCCGCGGGCGCCCTCGGTGCGGTCCGGGAGGACGTGGTTGACGAGCGCGTCCACGGCCTCGCGGCGGGCGTCGTCGCCTATGACCGGGCGGGCGGTGCCGTGGACGACCACCGAGCGGTAGTTGATCGAGTGGTGGAAGCCGGAGCGGGCCAGCACCAGGCCGTCGACATGGGTGACGGTCAGACACACCGGCAGGCCCGGGTCCTCGGCCTGGCCGGCGGCGCGCAGCGGGCGGGAGCCGGTGGAGCCGTGCACATAGAGCGTCTCGCCGACGCGGCCGTAGAGGGTGGGCAGCACGACGGGGGCGCCGTCGCGGACGAAGCCGAGGTGGCAGAGGTAGCCCTCGTCGAGGATCGCGTGCACCAGTTCCTTGTCGTACGACGCGCGCTCGCGGGCCCGGGTGGGGACGGTGCGGTCGGTCGGCGTGTAGCCGGCGCTGCTGCTCATTGGTGCTCTCCATTGTATTAGTGCATACTGTTCTTTGTGCTAGGAGAGTATCGGATCAGCGGGCGGCGCGCAGCAGACATTGCGGCCGATGTCGAGGCGGCGGTGGGTTCCGGGGCGCTCAAGCCCGGTCAAGTGCTGCCGCCCATGCGGGAGTTGGCGGCCGAGCTGGGCGTCAATCCGAATACGGTCGCGGCCGCGTATCGCACGCTGCGGGAGCGGGGTGTGATCGAGACGGCGGGGCGGAGGGGCAGTCGCGTACGGCCGCGGCCGCAGACCACGGCGCGCGAGCAGGTGGTGGTCGAGGCGCCGCCGGGGGTACGGGACGTCGGCAAGGGGAACCCGGATCCGACGCTGCTGCCGCCGCTCGCCGATGCCCTGGCGGCAGCAGCCGCACGGGCGGCGGAGCGGCCGGTGATGTACGGGGCCGCGGCGGTGGCGGAGGACTTCGCGGCGGCGGCCCGGGCCGCTTTCGATGCGGACGGGATTCCGGCCGGGCCGGTCGCGGCCGCGTCCGGCTCCCTCGATGCCATCGAGCGGCTGCTCGCCGCGCACCTGCGGCCCGGTGACGCGGTCGCGATCGAGGACCCGGGCTGGGGCTCGCTGCTCGACCTCGTGCCCGCGCTCGGCCTGAAGCCGGTGCCGGTGGCGCTCGACGACGACGGGCCGCTGCCCGCGGACGTGGAACGGGCGCTCGGCGCGGGCGCCCGCGCGCTGGTGGTGACCGACCGGGCGCAGAACCCGACCGGCGCGGCGGTGAGCGCCGCCCGGGCCGCGGAGCTGCGGGAGGTGCTGGCCGCGCATCCGCGGGTGCTGGTGATCGAGGACGACCATGGGCACGGCATCGTCGATCTGCCGCTCCATCCGCTGGCGGGAGTCACCGAGCACTGGGCGTTCGTGCGCTCGGCGGCCAAGGCGTACGGCCCTGATCTGCGGGTCGCCTCGCTCACCGGCGATCCGGTGAGCCTGGACCGGTTCTCCGGGCGGCAGCGGCTCGGTCCTGGGTGGGTGAGTCACCTGCTGCAGGACGCGCTCGTGCACCTGTGGCGTACGGGCTCGGTGGACCCGGCCGCGGTCGCCGCCGCCTACGCCGTACGCCGCGACCCGCTGTTGGCGGCGCTCGCCGAGCGGGGGGTCGCGGCGCACGGCCGCAGCGGGATGAACGTGTGGATCCCGGTGCCGGACGAGACCTCCGCGGTGGCCCGGATGCTCCAGGCCGGCTGGGCCGTGGCGCCCGGGGCGCGCTTCCGCATGGCGTCACCGCCGGCGGTGCGGGTGACCGTATCGCCGCTGGTCGCCGACGAGCTCGGGCCGCTGGCGGACGCGATCGCCGCGGCCGCGACGCCGGGTGCGGGGCGGCGATACGTATAGCGGCGGTACGTATAACGGCCAGGTCTGTCGCGCCTGTAACGGCTAGGTCCGCCGCGCCCTGCCCTTGAGCTGTGTCAGTGCCGCACCCGCCAGGATGATCGCGGCGCCGACCGGCGTGTTCCAGTGCAGCGCCTCGCCCAGGAGCGCGACGCCCGCAACCGTCGCGATCAGCGGCACGAAGTACGTGACCATCGTCCCCGTCGTCGGCCCGACCTCGGCGACGATGCCGTACTGCAGCAGGAACGCCACGCCCGTGCCCAGCGCGCCCAGGGCGAAGATCGCCAGCAGCGGCACCATCGGGTAGCTGTGCGGCACCGACGTGAACGCCGCGGTCGCGATGACCAGCTGCACCGTGCCGAGCAGCAGCTGGCCGCCGGAGAGCGCCAGGTTGGAGTGCCCGGTGGCGGCCATGTTGCGGCGGACGTAGAGCCAGCCGATCGCGTACGAGGCCGAGGCGCCGAGCGCCATCAGCACGCCCGCCGGGTCGTGGCCTGAGAAGCCCTGCCAGGCGCCGAGGACGACCAGCACGCCGGCGAAGCCGATGCCCAGGCCCGCGACCTTGCGCCGGGTCGGGCGGTCCTCGGACAGCGCCACGACGGACAGGGCCATGCCCCAGAGCGGGGTGGTGGCGTTGCAGATGCCGGCCAGCGACGACGGGATGGTCTGCTCGGCGTAGGCGAAGAGGGAGAACGGGAGGGCGTTGAGGAAGAACGCCGAGACCGACAGGTGCGCCCAGAGCCTCGGGGTCCGCGGGAGGCGCTCGCGCTTGAAGGCAAGCGCCGCCATGAGTACGGCCGTGCCGAAGACCATCCGCCCGAGGGTCACCTGCAGCGGGGCGTAGCCCTCGGTGCCCACCTTGATGAGGAGGAAGCTGAAGCCCCAGATCAGCGAGAGCACCGCGAAGCGGATGCGCCAGTCGACGGAGGGGCGGGGGGCGGCCGCTGCGG
>NZ_JAAKZV010000070.1 GCF_011044975.1 Streptomyces coryli
ATCTCCCGCAGACCCTCCCGCTCCCCCCGACCGCCACCGTCCAGGACGCCGTCGACCACGCGCTCGCCGACCTGCGCGCGCTGGAGGCGGAGCTGCGGCGGGCGGAGGAGGCGCTCGGCGCGGACGCCTCGCCGGCGGCGCTGGCCGCGTATGCCGCGCTCCTCGAGCACTACGAGGCCCGCGGCGGCTACGACGCCGACCACCGCGTCGACATCGCCCTGCACCACCTCGGCCTGCCCGGCCTGGTCAAGCGAGCAGGGGCCCGCGACCGCACGCTCGGCACCCTCTCCGGCGGCGAGCGCTCCCGCCTCGCCCTGGCCGCCGTCCTTGCGGGCCGGCCCGAGCTGCTGCTGCTCGACGAGCCGACGAACGACCTCGATGACCAGGCCGTCGAGTGGCTGGAGGAGCAGCTGCGCGCGCACCGCGGCACGGTCCTCGCGGTCACCCACGACCGCGTCTTCCTGCGGCGTCTGACCGACACGGTGCTGGAGTCGGAGGCGGGAAAGGTGACGCGTTACGGCGACGGCTACGCCGGCTACCGCACCGCCAAGGCCGCCGAGCGCGCCCGCCGGCTCCAGGAGTACGCGGACTGGCGCGCCGAACTCGCCCGCAACGAGCGGCTCGCCGCCACCCACGCCGTCAGCCTCGGCGCCATCCCGCGCAAGACGACCCTGGACAGCTTCGGCCACGGCGCCTTCCGCGCCCGCAGCCGCGCGCACGGCGCCATGTCCCGTATCCGCAACGCCCGCGAACGCGTCGAGCGGCTGACGGCCAACCCGGTGGCCCCGCCGCCGGAGCCGCTCGCCTTCACCGCGCACATCGGGACGGCCGAGGACGACCGCGCCACACCCGCGGACGCCCGCGCCGAACCCGCCGTCGAGCTGTCGGACATCCGCGTAGGAGACCGCCTCCACCTGGACTCCCTCGCCCTCTCCCCCACCGGCCGCCTCCTGGTCACCGGCCCGAACGGCGCCGGCAAGACCACCCTCCTCCGCCTCCTCGCCGGCGAGCTGCGCCCCGACGCGGGCGAGGTCCGGGTCGCGGGCCGGGTCGGCCACCTGCGCCAGCAGGAGACGCCGTGGCCGCCGGGCCTGACGGTCCTGGAGGCCTTCGCCCAGGGCCGCACCGGCACCCGCGACGAGCAGGCAGACGCCCTCCTCGCGCTCGGCCTCTTCCACCCGGCGGAGCTGCGGCTACGCGTCCGCGAGCTGTCGTACGGCCAGCGCCGCCGCATCGACGTGGCCCGACTGGTCACCGAACCCGCCGACCTGCTGCTGCTCGACGAGCCGACGAACCACCTCGCACCCGCGCTGGTGGAGGAGCTGGAGGAGGCCCTCACCAACTACCCCGGGGCGGTGGTGCTGGTGACCCACGACCGGGCGCTGCGGGCGCGCTTCGAGGGGGCGCGGCTGGCGCTGGAGGGAGGCGGGGTCAGGGTGTGACGGTCAGGGAGCGAGGGTCTGCCCGATCACGTGCTCCGCGATCGTCGCCATCCAGTCGTTGCGGCCGCCCCGGTAGTACGACAGCTCCGGCAGCGCGATCGCCAGGGCGAGGCCGCGGGAGCGGGTCCAGGTGGCGTCGTCGGCACCGAGGGCGCGGCGGAAGCGGTCGCGGGCGGGGCCGGTGAGCAGGCTCCACGCCACCGTCATGTCGGAGGCGGTGTCGGCGATCCCGGCCGTACCGAAGTCGATCACGGCGGACAGCCGGCCGTCCTCCGCCAGGAGATTGCCCGGCTGCAGGTCGGCGTGCGCCCAGACGCCCGGGCCCGTATAGGACGGCGCGGCGAGGGCGGTCTCCCAGACGGCGGTGGCGGCATCCGCGTCGATGACGCCCTCCAGGTCGGCGATGGCCTTGCGTACGCCCTCGTCCAGCTCCGCGAGCGGCCCGCCGCGATACGCCCGCGGCGCCCCGGCGATGTCGGTGCGCCGCAGCGCGGTGATGAAGGCGGCCAGGTCGTCCGCGAGCTGCTCCCGGTCCACCGAACTGTCCAGGCCGATCGGCGCGCCCGGCAGCCAGCGCTGCACCGACCACGCCCACGGATAGCCCTCCGCGGGCTCCCCCACCGCCAGCGGTACGGGGATCTCCACCGGCACCGGCGCGAGCCCCGCCAGCAGCCGGGCCTCGGCGGCCACGTCCTCCTCCTGCAGCGGCATCCGGACGGCGAGGTCGTCGCCGAGGCGGAAGATGGCGTTCACGGTGCCCTGCGAGGCGAACCGCTCGACCGGCAACCCGGCCCACCGCGGGAACTGCACGGCCAGCAGCCGCCGTACCAGCGCGACATCGATATCCACCGGCACAGGGAAGCGGCCGGCGGAGCGGCGCGTCAAGGGAGATTCACGGGGCCGGCGCGGTCTCCGGCGGCGGCGTCCTGGTCGGCGTAGGGGTGGGCGTGGGCGACGGCGGCCGGGTCGGGGTGGGGCGCGGGGTGCTCTTCGTCGGCCGCGGCGTGCTGGGCGTCGGCGAGGCGGCGGTCGGCGGCCTGGGCCGGCTGTGCGACGGCTTCGCGTCGGCGGATGTGCGCGTGGGTGAGGGCCGGTCCGTCGAGGGCGTGGGGCGCGGCGACGGCGACCGGCGCGGCTTCACCGACGCGCTGCCCGCGCTGTGCCCGTCCGGCTCGGCCGCGCTCCGCTTGCCGTCGCCGCCCGGCGCCACCGTCCGCTCGTGATCACCGGACCCGGACACGGACACGCAGCCGCTGAGCGCGAAGGCGACCAGGACAACGACAGCGGATTCGCCGCGTCGTCGACAGCTGCGGCGCTTCACGATGTGCATGGCGGGCCCCCTCCGGGCGAACCGAGCGAGTTACGCACGGCTCAACTCCCTCGGCGGGCAGAAGGTCACCCGTAGCCGAGCGCGTGCAGCCGCTCGTCGTCGATGCCGAAGTGGTGGGCGATCTCGTGCACCACCGTGACCTCGGTCTCCTCCACCACTTCGTCGCGCGACGCGCACATCCGCAGCGTCGGCCCGCGGTAGATGGTGATCCGGTCGGGCAGCACGCCCGCGTACCACTCCCCGCGCTCGGTCAGCGGCGTGCCCTCGTACAGCCCGAGCAGCTCGGGATCGTCCGCGGGCGGCTCGTCCTCCACGAACACCGCGACGTTGTCCATCAGGCGCGTCAGCTCCGCCGGAATCCGGTCGAGCGCGACCGCCACCAGCTCCTCGAACTCCTCAACCGTCATCTCCAGCACAAGCCCATTCTCCTTCAGGTCACCGGCAGCCCGCCGCATGGCGTCCTGCGGGCATGGGCATACGGGCTCCATGCGCGCCGCAGCCGTGCCCACCGCAGCGTGGTCCGGATTGGTGCGAGGCGTCCGCCGGGCCTACGCCTCGCATCACCCCAGCCCACAGATCTGGCTCACCCACCGCCCGCATCCGTACGCCCGCGTGGTCGGCCTGTGCGCCGTGACGCTGCTCGGGGCATGGCTCGGGCTGCTGGTCGTCGGCAGCGTGAACACCTCCGTCGGGCCGATGGACACCCGGATGACGCTGCGCCCTTCACTCACCGGCGGCACGAAGATCAATGTCTCGCCGCTCGGCGCGCTGGAGCTCTCCAGCCACCACGCCCCGATCCGCCTCGACGTGGACGTCGACCAGCTCGACCCGGCCCGCTCCCAGGACCTGGTCAAGCACCCGGACCGGATCGCGGGGCTCGAGGACGAGGTCACCTCCGACATCAAGCGCTCCACCCTCGACCTCGGCGCCCGCTCCGCCGTCGCGGTCGTCGCCGGCGCCACCGCGCTCGGCATGGCGGTCTACCGCACCCCGCGCCGCGCGCTCACCGCCGGCGGCCTGGCGCTCGCGCTGCTGGCCGTCTCGGGCGCGACGGCGTGGGCCACCTGGAACCCCAAGTCCGTACTGGAGCCGAAGTATTCGGGCCTGCTGGCCAGCGCGCCCAGCCTGGTCGGCGACGCCCGCTCGATCGTCAACGACTTCGACGTCTACGGACAGGAGCTGGCCCGCCTCGTCACCAACGTCACCACGCTCTACAACGCCACCTCGAACCTCCCCGCCTTCCAGCCGGACCCGACCATGACCCGGGTGCTGTGGGTCTCCGACCTGCACCTGAACCCGGCGGCCTGGGAGATCATCCGCTCCCTGGTCAAGCAGTACGACGTGGCGATGGTGATCGACACCGGCGACACGATGGACCACGGCACCGCCGCCGAGAACCGCTACCTCGAACCGATCGGGGACCTGGGCGTCCCGTACGTCTGGGTGCGCGGCAACCACGACTCGCTCACCACCCAGGCGGGCGTGGCCGAGAAGAAGAACGCCGTCGTGCTCGACAACGGGGAGACGAAGGACGTGAAGGGGCTGCGGATCGCGGGCATCGGCGACCCGCAGTTCACCCCCGACCGCTCGGTGAAGCCGGCCGGCGACCAGTCGGAGGAGGCGGCCGGGCGGCGGCTGGCCGCGGGGATCAGAGCCGAGAAGGACGCGGGCAAGGACGTGCACCTCGCGATCGCCCACAACCCCGTCGCCCTGCGGCAGACCGACGGCCTGGTGCCGCTGGCGCTCGCCGGCCACAAGCACAACCGCCGCCAGTACGAACTGCCCGGCGGCACCCGGCTGATGCTGGAGGGCTCGGCGGGCGGCGGCGGCCTGCGGGCGCTGGAGCAGGGGGTGCCGGAGAAGGTGACGGCGTCGATCCTCTACCTCGACAAGCAGTCGAAGCTGCTGCAGGCCTGGGACGAGATCACCCTGGGCGGCCTCGGCCAGACGAAGGCCGAGGTCAGCCGGCATCTGCCGAAGGAGAACCGGCCGGGGGCGACGCCATCGCCGTCGCTGTCGACGCCCTCCGGGCCGTAACGGCGCTTCCCTAGCTCTGCTTGTAGCTGCTGAGGAAGCGGCCGATCCTGCCGATCGCCGATTCGAGATCATCCGCCCGCGGCAGCGTCAGGATGCGGAAGTGGTCCGGGCGCGGCCAGCTGAAGCCGGTCCCCTGCACGACCTGGATCTTCTCGCGCAGCAGCAGGTCGAGGACGAACTTCTCGTCGTCGTGGATGCCGTGCACATCGAGGTCGATCTTCGGGAAGGCGTAGAGCGCGCCCTTCGGCTTGACGCAGGAGATGCCGGGGATCTCGTTGAGCTTCTGCCACGCCACGTCGCGCTGCTCGTGCAGCCGGCCGCCGGGGAGGACGAGGTCCTTGATGGACTGCCGGCCGCCGAGCGCCGCCTGGATGGCGTACTGGGCGGGGGCGTTGGGGCACAGCCGCATCGAGGCGAGCATGGTCAGGCCCTCGAGGTAGCTGCGGGCGTGCTGCTTGGGGCCGGTGACGACCAGCCAGCCGCTGCGGAAGCCCGCCACCCGGTAGGCCTTCGACAGGCCGGAGAAGGTGAGGCAGACCAGGTCGGGGGCGAGGGAGGCGGCGACGTGGTGGACGGCGTCGTCGTAGACGATCTTGTCGTAGACCTCGTCGGCGAAGACCAGCAGCTGGTGGCGGCGGGCGAGGTCGAGCATGCCCTCGAGGAGCTCGCGCGGATAGACGGCGCCGGTGGGGTTGTTCGGGTTGATGATCACGATCGCCTTGGTGCGGTCGGTGATCTTCGAGGCGATGTCGTCGAGGTCGGGGTACCAGTCGGCGTTCTCGTCGCAGACGTAGTGCACGGCCTTGCCGCCGGCGAGCGTGGTGACGGCCGTCCAGAGCGGGAAGTCAGGCGCCGGTACGAGGATTTCGTCGCCGTCCTCGACCAGGGCCTGGACGGCCATGGAGACGAGCTCGGAGACACCGTTGCCGAGGAAGATGTCGTCGGGGCGGACGTCCGGGAGGCCGCGGTCCTGGTAGTGCGCGGCGACGGCGCGGCGGGCCGGGAGGATGCCGCGGGAGTCGGTGTAGCCGTGCGCCTGCGGCAGCAGCCGGATCATGTCCTGGAGGATCTCTTCGGGGGCCTCGAAGCCGAAGAGCGCGGGGTTCCCGGTGTTCAGCCGCATGACGCTGTGCCCTGCCGCCTCGAGCGCGTCCGCGTGCTCGATCACCGGGCCGCGGATCTCGTAGCAGACCTCGCTCAGCTTGCTCGACTGGCGGAACTCCATGATCGGTCCTCCCCATTGCGTGGACCTTGGTTCTACCAAGCCCGTGCTTGGAAAGTCCAACCGAATCGCTATGCTGATCCACATGCCGTCACGAGATCGCCGTCGAAGCTACGACCAGTACTGCGGCATCGCCCGCGCCCTCGACGCCGTCGGCGACCGCTGGTCGCTGCTCATCGTCCGCGAGCTGCTGGCAGGCCCGCGCCGCTATACGGACCTGCACACCGAGCTCCCGGGCGTCAGCACCGACATGCTCGCCGCCCGGCTGAAGGACCTGGAGCGCGAGTCCGTGGTGGAACGCCGCAAGCTGCCGCCGCCGGCGAACGCCTCGGTGTACGACCTGACCGAGCGCGGGCGCGAGCTGCTGCCCGTACTGGATGCGCTGGCGACGTGGGGCGCGCCCGCGCTGGCCGAGCAGCGTCCGACGGATGCCGTACGGGCGCACTGGCTGGCGTTTCCGCTGCGCGAGCAGCTGCGGGCGGCGCTGGCGGGGGCGGACGGTCCGGACGGCTCGGTCACGGTGAATGTCGAATTCCCGCACCTGCAGGGCGCCTTCCACATCCGGCTCGGGGAAGCGGGCCCGCCGTACGGCGACGGCCTCGTGGCGGACCCGGACGCGGTACTGCACGTGGACGAAGACGCGGGCGGCCTGATCGCCTCCGGCAAGCTGACGGCGGATATCCTCGAACCTCGCAAGTCACCTGCACGGGAGGTTTCGTGACAATCGCTGCTGCTGATCCGGTCGTGGATGAGGCCGTCGTACGGGACGCCGAGGACTTCGGCGCGTACGCGAAGACGGGCGGCTGGGCCTTCGGGCTGAAGGTCGCGCGCAGCGTGCAGCCCGGCGGCGGGGCGGCCGCGGGCGATCAGGAGAGCGGGTCGCGGAAGGTCTCGGCGAAGGAGTTCGCGCGGATCGCCGGCTGCTCGCCCGAGCGGGTGCTGCGCTATTGGCGGGCCTGGGACCGGGCGGCGGACGACGGCCTGGTGCCGGTCTTCGAGCAGCTGACCCCGGGGGTGGCGGTGGACCTCCCCGACGCCGACGTCTGGCTGTCGTACTACACCTCCCGCTCCTCCGGCGACTCCCCGCGCGGCCACGCGATCGCCGCGGTCGCGGAGGCGGAGGGCATCCGCCCGACGAAGGCCCTCGAGGTCGCCGAGAACCCGACGGCGCTGCGCGCCGCGATCCTCGCCGACCCGGGTACGGCCCAGGCCGCCCGGCACGCGCTGATGGACCGCCTCGAGGACGACCCCAGCCTGCGCCAGGAGCTGGCCCGCGACATCGCGCACGCCGAGGAGCTGAAGAAGGCGGTCGGCGCCGAGTCCAAGACGGCGGGCCAGGTGGACTACGTCCGCCAGGTCATCGACAGCGGCGAGGTCAAGACCGCGAGCGGCCAGAAGATCCCGGCCCCCGAGGCGGTGGTGGCGGAGGCCCGCCAGCACCTCTCGCTGATCGAGGACGTCGACGACGCGGAGGCCGGCGAGTACGCGGACGACGCCCACAAGGCCCTCCAGGCCCTGGTCGCCGAAACGGTCGAGGCCGACCCGCAGCTGCGCGCCCACGAGCGCCGCGCCCGCTTCCAGTCCAAGGTCGCGAAGGCGGCGAAGGCCTTCGAGGAGCTGACGCTGGACGACGCGGCGGAGGTCTACGAGGAAGAGATGCTCGAGCAGCTGGAGACGCTGCGGGCGGCGATCACGGCGTGCATTGAGGAGCTGCGGGGGGTGGCGCCGGCCGCGGCCGCGGCTGCGGAGGCGGCTGTCGCGGCGGAGCCGACCGCCGCGGCCGAGCCCGAGCCCGCGGCAGTCCCGGAGACCGAGCCGGCGCCCGGGCCCGTACCGGCGCAGGCGCAGCAGGAGCGCGAGCCGGAGGCCGGATCCGTATCCGAGGCCGTGCCCGGGTCCGTGTCCGAGTCCGCGCCTACGCCCGTGCCCGACGAAGACGGCTACTGGACCCCGGACGCGGCCGCCACCACCGCCTGACACCCGCCGGGGCGGCCCCCGGAATCGTTTTGGCAGGCCGCCCCCGCATCACATATGCTTCTCAGGTCCCCGACGTGTCGGCCATCAGCGCCCGACACCACGGCGGCCATCAGCCCTCATCGTCTAGTGGCCCAGGACGCCGCCCTTTCAAGGCGGTAGCACGGGTTCGAATCCCGTTGGGGGCACTCGATCAATACCCTGACCTGCGAAAACGGGTCAGGGTTGATCTATTTCCGGGGTTATGGGGCCAGGATCTCGATCGACGTCCTGTCGCAGATGAAGCGGCTCGGAGTGGCCGGAGCAGGCGCTGAAGCCGTAGTGAAGCCGTCGTGAAATCGGTTGGTCGCAGGGTGTGCGTCGGCATAAACGATCACATCGAGGAGATCAATGACCGGCACACTCATCCATTACGTCACCCAGTCCGCGGACGGCTTCATCGAGGGTCCCAACGGCGAGTTCGACTGGACCGTCATGGACCCCGAGCTCTCGGCCTATTCGCATGAACTGACCGACCACGCCGACGCGTTCCTCTACGGCCGCAAGGTGTGGGACATGATGTCGAGCTACTGGCCGCACGCCGAGGAGCACTCGGACCACGCACACGATCTGGCGTTCGCGGCCGTCTGGCGGGAGATGCCCAAGATCGTCGTCTCCCGCACGCTGGAGAAGGCGGACTGGAACACCCGCGTCATCAACGACAACGTCGCCGACGAAATCCGCGCCATCAAGGCCGCCGGCACCAACCTGCTGCTGACCGGCGGCTCCAGCCTCGCGGGCCACCTCACCGAGCACGGCCTGATCGACGAGTACCGGATCACCGTCCACCCGACCGTCCTGGGCGGCGGGAAGCCGGTGTTCCAGGACCCCGAGCGGTTCAAGCTGCGGCTCATCGAATCCAGGATCTTCGACTCCCAGGTCGTCCTGCTCCGCTACGCACCCACCACATGAGGAGGCTCATCGAGACGACCTTCATCACGCTGGACGGCGTCATCTCCGCACCCGAGAAGTTCGCCGCACCGTACTTCGGCGAGGAGTACACCGCCTACGCGCGGGAGCTGCTGTTCGCCGCCGACGCACTGCTGCTGGGCCGGAAGACGTACGAGATCTTCGCCCCGGTCTGGCCGAACATGGAGGAGATCGAGGGCGAATACGCGGTGCGGATGAACACCCTGCCCAAGTACGTCGCCTCCCGGACCCTCACCGACGCCGACCTCACCTGGAACGCCACCGTCATCAACGGCGACGTCGCCAAGGAAGTCGCCCGGCTGAAGGAGCAGCCCGGCAAGAACATCCTGAAGTTCAGCACCGGTGACCTCGACCGCACGCTGCTGGAGCACCAGCTCGTCGACGAATACCACTTCTGGATGTTCCCCGTCATAGCCGGCAGCGGCACCCGCGTCCTCGACGGCATCGACACCACGCACCTGAAGCTGGCCAAGACCACGACCCTCGCATCCAGCGTCGTCGTGCTGACCTACACCACCAAGTAAGGAGCGGAAGTCACCAACGGGCCGCCCCCGCAAAGGGGCGGCCCGTCGGACCGGTTCACGCGTCGATGATCACGGGAATGATCAGCGGCTTCCGGCGGTGCGTGCGGAACGCCCAGTTGGCCACCGCCCTCGCGATGAGCTGCTCCAGCTGATGGGCATCGCCGACGCCCTCCTCCGCCGCCCTGGCCAGGGTCTTCTCGATCACCGGGATGACCGGCTCGAAAGTCGTCTCGTCGTGGACGAAGCCGCGGGCCAGGAAGTCGGGCGGCTCGGCCAGGGCGCCGGTGTCGGCGTCGACCAGGGCCACCACCGTGACCACACCCTCCTCGGCGAGGGTGAGCCGGTCCTTGAGTGAGGCCTCGGTGGCGCCGCCGACCGTCATGCCGTCCACATAGACATTGCCCGCCGGGACCTTGCCGGCGATCGCGGCGCGGCCGTCGATGAGGTCGACGACGACGCCGTCCTCGGCGATGACCACCCGGTCGGGTTCGACGCCGGTCTGGACGGCGAGGTCGGCGTTGGCCTGCAGATGCCGCCATTCGCCGTGGACGGGCATCACGTTCGAGGGCCGGACGATGTTGTAGCAGTACACGAGCTCGCCGGCGCTGGCGTGCCCGGAGACGTGCACCTTGGCGTTGCCCTTGTGGACGACGTTGGCGCCCCAGCGGGTCAGGCCGTTGATCACCCGGTAGATGGCGTTCTCGTTGCCCGGGATCAGGGAGCTGGCCAGCAGGACGGTGTCGCCCTTGCCGATACGGATCATGTGGTCGCGGTTCGCCATCCGCGACAGCGCGGCCATCGGCTCGCCCTGGGAGCCGGTGCAGACCAGGGTGACCTTGTTGGCGGGGAGGTTCTCCAGCTCCTTCAGCGGGACCACCAGACCCTGCGGGACCTTCAGATAGCCCAGGTCGCGGGCGATGCCCATGTTGCGGACCATCGACCGGCCGACGAAGGCGACCTTCCTGCCGTACTGCTGGGCGGCGTCCAGGACCTGCTGGATGCGGTGCACATGGCTGGCGAAGCTGGAGACGATGACCCGGCGCGGGGCGGTGCGCATCACCTTGTCGATGGCGGGGGTCAGCTCACGCTCGGAGGTGGTGAAGCCGGGCACTTCGGCGTTGGTGGAGTCGGTCAGGAAGAGGTCGACGCCCTCCTCCCCGAGGCGGGCGAAGGCGCGCAGGTCGGTGATCCGCTCGTCGAGCGGGAACTGGTCCATCTTGAAGTCGCCGGTGTGCAGCACCAGCCCCGCGCCGGTACGGATCGCGACCGCGAGGCTGTCCGGGATGGAGTGGTTGACCGCCACGAATTCCAGGTCGAAGGGCCCGAACCCGCGCCGGTCGTCCTCCCGCACCCGCACGCTGCGGGGCTTGATGCCATGCTCCTTGAGCTTGGCCTCCAGGAAGGCCAGCGTCAGCTTCGAGCCGACGACGGGGATGTCGGCGCGCTCGCGCAGCAGGTAGGGCACGCCGCCGATGTGGTCCTCATGGCCATGGGTGAGGACCACCGCCACGACGTCGCCCAGCCGGTCCCGGATCGAGGTGAAGTCCGGGAGGATCACGTCCACGCCCGGCTGGGTCTCCTCGGGGAACAGCACGCCGCAGTCGACGATCAGCAGCTTGCCGGCGTACTCGAAGACCGTCATATTGCGGCCGATTTCGCCCAGCCCGCCGAGAGCGACGACGCGCAATCCGCCCTCGGGCAACGGCGGGGCGGCTTTCAGCTCAGGGTGCGGATGGCTCATACCCACACGCTAACGGAGAGTCAGGCCTGCTCGGCCGACGCGGGGGCGGATCAGCGGTTCGATGCTCCGTTCACCGCACCCCGCACGGTGAAGCCGATCACCGCTCCGCCGCCCTCCCGCGGGCGGGCGAACGGCTGCCCGCCGTGGCCCGCCGCGGCGTCCTGGACGATCGAGAGGCCGAGGCCGGAGCCGGGGAGGCTGCGGGCCGCGGGGGCGCGGTAGAAGCGGTCGAAGACGCGGGTCAGGTCGCCCGCCGCGATGCCGGGGCCGCGGTCGCTGACCTCCACCCGGACGCCGCCGTCCGGGTCCCGGGTGACGGCGATCTCGATCGGCTCGCTGCCACGGGCGTCGAATTTGGCGGCGTTGTCGACGAGGTTCGACAGGGCCCGCTGGAGCTGGGCGGGGCGGCCCGTGATCGTCGTGTCGCCGACGGCGCGGACGGTGATCGTACGGCCGGTGCGGCGGCGGGCCAGGGTCGCGACGTCCTCGGCGGTGTCGGCGAGGGCCACCTCCTCGACCGGCTCGTCGTCCTCCTTGCCGGCTGCCAGGTCCACCAACTCATTCACCAGGTCGGTCAGTTCGCGGGTCTCCTGGGCGAGGTCGGTGACGAGTTCCTCGCGGGCGGCGGGCGGCAGCTCGTCGATGCGGCGGAGCAGCGAGACATTCGTACGCAGCGAGGTCAGCGGCGTGCGCAGCTCGTGGCCGGCGTCCTGGACCAGGCGGCGCTGGTCCTCCACGGAGCGGGCCAGGCGGCCGAGCATCCGGTCGAAGGAGCGGCCCAGGCTGCCGACCTCGTCGCCGCCCGCGACCGGCACCGCGACGTCGAGCCGGCCCGTGGAGGCGACGTCCTCGGCGGTCTCGGCGAGGCGGACCAGCCGGGACGTGATCCGCCGCGCCAGCCACCAGCCGAGCAGGCCCGCGGCGGCCATCACCGCCGCGGCGATCAGGACCGTCCGCCGCTGCAGCTCCCGCAGCAGGTCCGCCGTGTTGAACTGCTGCGCCACCTGCACGGCGCCGCGGCCGTCGCCGAGCGCGACGGTCGCCATGACGTAGGTCTCGCCGTCGATCTCCACGTCGTCCCGGGTGTACGTGCCGGCGGTCCGCGCGCCCGCGGTACGGATGGCGTCGTCGTCGACCGGCAGCTTCGGGTGGCCGACGTCGACCAAGTCGCCGCCGGGGCCTAGGACTTGCACGTTGGTGTCGGCCGGGCTGTCCAGGTCGTCGAGCGGGCTGCCGGGGTCCGGGTCGCCCTCGGCGAAGTCGGCGGGGGTGAGGTTGCGCTGGCCCACCTGCTCGCGCAGGTCCTGGACCACCTCGTCGAAGAACGCCTGCCGGTCCGTGCGGATCAGGTGCGCCGCGGAGTCGTACGACAGGAACCCCACCACGCCCGTGACGCCGGCGGCCACGGCGGCGAAGGCGAGGGCCAGCGTGGTGCGGAGGCTTCTGGCCCGCCGGGCGCCCCTGGCCGTACTCACTGGTCCCTCAGGACGTAGCCGACACCGCGGACGGTGTGGATGAGGGGCGCGCCGCCCGGCTCGTCCAGCTTGCGCCGCAGATATCCCACGTAGACCGCCAGGTTCTTCGAGCCGGGGCCGAAGTCGTAGCCCCAGATGCGGTCGTAGATCGTGGTGTGGTCGAGCACGATGCCGCGGTTGCGGGCGAGCAGCTCCAGCAGGTCGAACTCGGTGCGGGTCAGCTCCAGCTCGCGGCTGCCGCGCCAGGCGCGCCGGGCCCGGGTGTCGATGCGCAGGTCGGCCACGGTGAGCTGGTGGGCCTGCCCGGCTTCGGGGGCGGGGCCGGTGCGGCGCAGCAGGGCGCGCAGGCGGGCGAAGACCTCGTCGACGTCGAACGGCTTCACCACGTAGTCGTCGGCGCCCGCGTCCAGGCCCGCGATCCGGTCGGGGGTCTCCACCAGCGCGGTCACCATCAGGATCGGCGTGCGGTCGCCCTCGGCGCGCAGCACCCGGCAGACCTGGAGGCCGTCGATGCCCGGCATCATCACGTCGAGGACCATGATGTCGGGCTGTTCGCGATGGGCCGCGGCGAGCGCCTCGACGCCGTCGGCGACGGCCGTGACGGCGTAGCCCTCCAGGGTCAGGGCGCGCTCCAGGGAGGTGCGGATCGCGCGGTCGTCCTCGGCGACGAGGACGGTGGGGGCGGGGGCTGCGGGTGCGGACACGCCGTCCAGTGTGCCCGGCCGACCTGGGCTTTTCCGCCGTTCCTGCCTCCTCCAGTCGGGTTCTTACCCACCTCTCACCTGGACCGGAAGTGCGGCTTACCTGCCATAAGCACGCTGTGTCCCATGAACCACCCGAAGAATCCGGCTCGCCACCGCATCAGCCTCGTCATCCCGGTCCACCGGGTCCAGGGATACCTGCGCGCCTGCCTGGACTCCATCCTCGAGCAGCCCTTCGGCGACTTCGAGGTGATCGCCGTGGACGACCACTCGCCCGACGCCTCGGGACGGATCCTCGACGAGTACGCCGCGCGGGACAGCCGCGTCCGGCCGGTCCATCTCGACGAGAACGTGGGCATCGGCAAGGCCCGCGACATCGGCGCGCTGCGCGCGTCCGGCGACTACCTCTTCTTCCTGGACAGCGACGACACCCTGGCCGAGGGTGCGTTGCAGGCCGTCGCCGACCGCCTGGAGCTGACCGGGGACCCGGACATCCTGCTGCTCAACCACGTCCGTACTTACTGGACGACCAGGGTGCAGGAGAGCGCCGCGGGCGAGCTGCTCGCGGCGGCGGGGACGGACGTCTTCACCGCGCTGGAGCGGCCCGAGTACCTGTCGATGTTCGCGGTGGTGTGGAACCGGGTGTACCGCCGCGCGTTCTACGCGGGCCATGGCTTCACCTTCACCGACGGCCTCTACGAGGACGCGCTGATGGTCTACAAGACCATGCTCACCGCGGACCGCATCGCCGCGCTGGAGCACGTATGCGTGGAATACCGGCAGCGGCGGCAGGGCAACTCCATGCGCACACCGGGCCGGAAGCACTTCGGGATCTTCGAGCAGTACGACCGCCTCTTCGCCTTCCTGGACGAGCGGCCGGAACTGGCCCCGGTGCGACCGCTGTTGTTCGAGCGGATGGCCGGCCACTTCCTGTTCACACTGGCGCGCCCCGACCGGGTGCTGCCGCAGGACCGGCCCGAGTTCTTCCGGCGGGCCGCCGCCCGGTACCGGCGCCACCGGCCCGCCGGCTTCACCAGGCCCGAGGGCACGGCCGGCCTGCGCTTCGGCCTGCTGGAGCGCGGCTCGTACCCGGCGTACGCGGCCGTCGTGTTCGCCGGCGCCACCCGCGGCAGGCTGCGCAAGCGGGCCGCCAAGGCCAGGACGGCGCTGGGCAGAAGGGCCTACCACCGGCTCTACCGCATGCACCTGCGCCGCCCGATCGACGAGAACCTCGCGGTCTACAGCGCCTATTGGAACCGCGGCGTCGCCTGCAACCCGGCAGCCATCCACCGCAAGGCGCGGGAACTCGCCCCGCACGTGCACGGCGTCTGGGTGGTCAGGGCGGGCGACGAGGACAGCATTCCCGCCGGCGTGGATTACGTGGTGGCCCGCTCACCCCGCTACTGGGAGGTGATGGCGCGGGCGAAGTACCTGGTCAACAACGTCAACTTCCCCGACGACATCGTCAAGCGCCCGGGCCAGATCCACCTCCAGACCCACCACGGCACCCCGCTGAAGCAGATGGGCATCGACCAGCAGCGCTTCCCCGCGGCCGCGAAGAACATGAGCTTCCACCGGATGCTCGAACGCGTCGACCGCTGGGACTACAGCCTCTCCGCCAACCAGCACTCCACCGAGATCTGGGAGCGCGTCTACCCGTGCGCCTTCGAGTCGCTCGACACCGGCTATCCGCGTAACGACGTCTTCTTCCGGGCCACCGCCCAGGACGTCAGGCGCATCCGCACCGAGCTCGGCATCAAGGAAGGCCAGACCGCGCTGCTCTACTGCCCCACCGTCCGCGACTACCAGAAGGGCTTCCTGCCGCGCCTCGACCTGGAGCGGCTGTGCCGCGAACTCGGCCCCGATCACGTCGTGCTGGTCCGCGCCCACTACTTCTACGGCGCCGACCCGCGGCTGCGGGCGCTGCAGCGGCGCGGCCTGATCAAGGACGTATCGCGGCACCCGGCGGTGGAGGACCTCTGCCTGGCCGCGGACGCCCTGATCACGGACTACTCGTCGATCATGTTCGACTACGCCTGCCTGGACCGGCCCATCGTCACGTACGTCGACGACTGGGAGGTCTACGACAAGGCCCGCGGCATGTACTTCGACCTGCTGTCCCAGCGGCCGGGCGAGACCCCCGGCGCCACGGCCACCAGCGAGGACGAGCTCATCGACGTCTTCCGGAGCGGCGCCTGGCGGGACGACCGGGCCACCGCGCTACGGGCCGCGTTCCGCGAGCGCTTCGTCCAGTACGACGACGGGCACGCCGCCGAGCGGGTCGTCCGCAAGGTCTTCCTGCACCAGGACGCCGCACCCCCGGTCATCCCACTCGATGCCCGCACCCCGGCACCCCCCACCGCAACCCAACTGACCTGGAGTCTCACATGATCCACGACACGGAAGAACTGCACGACACGATGGAGGACGGCGACGACCGCGAGCTGACGATTCCCATCGGTCCGCTGGTGCTGTGCGCCGTCGCCATCCTGATCGTGCTCACCTGCCAGGGCCTGTGGACCGGCTGAGCCTCAGGCGCCGATCACGCCGCCGTCGGTACGGCGGATCACCACCGTCGCGGACCGCGGCCGGCCGGCCGGGTCGTGGTCCGGCCAGCTGCTCACCCCCTGCGGATTCGCCGGCGTCGACTCGCCCCAGGCCGCCGTCGTCTCCCCCGGATGCTGGATGTTGACGAACATCGTCCGCTGGTCCGGGGTGGTGATGACGCCGGTGACCTCGCAGCCGCGGGGACCGGTGAGGAAGCGGCGGATCTCGCCGGTGCGCGGGTCGGCGGCGAGCATCTGGTTGTTGGCGATGTTGTCGTAGCCCTTGGAGGCCAGGTTCTGCGAGGAGTTGGAGATGTCGGTCTGGATCCACATCCGGCCGTCCGGGTCGAACCACAGGCCGTCTGGGGAGCCGAAGATGTCCGCCGGATCCAGCTTCACCCTCGGGTCGTACGCCGGGTCGCCGGCCAGCACGAAGATGTCCCAGCGGAAGGTGGTGGCGGTGTTGTCGGCGTCCTTCTCGCGCCAGCGGATGATGTGGCCGTACGGGTTCGGGGTGCGCGGATTCGCCGCGTTGCCGGCTCCGGCGCCGTTGGTGAGGGTGGCGTAGACGTCCTTGGTCCGCGGGTTGACGGCGGTCCACTCGGCGCGGTCCATCTTGGTGGCGCCCAGGGCATCGGCCGCCGTGCGGGTGCGGAGCAGGACGTCGGCCTGGTCCTGCCAGCCGTTCGCGGCGGTCAGCGGGCCCTTCCCGTATTCCAGGGGCAGCCAGGTCCCGGTGCCGTCGTCGTCGAAGCGGGCGACGTAGAGGGTGCCGTGGTCGAGCGGGCTGCGGCCGAGCGCGCGGTGCAGGCGCCAGGAGCCGCTGCCGACGAACTTGTAGATGTACTCGCCGTCCTGGTCGTCGCCCATGTACGCCACCACCCGGCCGCGGGCGGTGGTCATCACCGCGCCCTCGTGCTTGATCCGGCCCAGCCGGGTGCGCTTGACCGGCGTCGAGCCGGGCCGCATGGGGTCGATCTCGACGACCCAGCCGAAGCGGTTGGCCTCGTTCGGGTTGGTGGCGATGTCGAAGCGCGGGTCGGCGGTGTGCCAGCGGTAGCCGAAGCCGACGTTGTTGATGCCGTAACGGGCCTGCGCGGGACTCGGCTTCCAGCTCGCGTCCTCGGTGCCGAAGTAGGCGTTCCAGTTCTCCTCGCAGGTCACGTAGGTGCCCCAAGGGGTCACCCCGTGCGAGCAGTTGTTGAGGGTGCCCCTGGGCGGGCCCGCGGCCTTGAGCGCCGGGTGGCCGGGCGGGACCGGCCCCGAGTAGGTCACCGGGGTGTTGCCGGTGACCTTGCGGGCCAGCCCGGACTTGACGACTCGCCACGAGCCCCCGCGCTCGGCGATCTCCACGATGCTGACGCCGTGGGCGGCCAGTGCCTTGTCGACCTTCTCCTGCGTGATCACCTTGTCGCCGTCGGGGTAGAGGATCCCGGGCTGGACGTACTCGTGGTTCAGCACCAGCAGTCCGTGCCGGCTGCCGTCGCGACCGCGGCCCAGCGGAAAGAAGTTCATGCCGTCGTGGTGCATACCGACTTGCTGCGCCTGCTCGGCGGCGCTGTTGGAGGCGTCCTTGCGCCAGGCGGGGCCGTCGGGCTGGAGCGGGGTGCCCCAGGGGATGAGCACCTGCGCCTGGTAGCCCGCGGGCACCGTCACCTTGTCGGCGTCGCTGGTCGGGACGGGCGTGAAGCCGAGCAGCCCGCGGCCGGCCGCGGTCGCCGGGGCGCCCGCTCCGGCCCCGTAAGCGAGGAAGCCGGCCGCCGCGGCCGTGCTGCCGCGCAGGACGTTGCGGCGGGACAGCCGCGCCTCGACGACCTCCCGGAACGGCCGGTTCGCGGACGGGTTGGAGCTGACCTCGTCGGGGTCGAACTCCGGGAAGGACGGGTGATTCGCAGCCATCGTTCATCCTCACGGTGTCGTGGGTGCACTCGGGCGCGGGTGGTGCGGAGTATGGCCGCTGCGTCGGCAGTCGTCGATACGCCGATCGGCGGCGGAAGCGGCCTTCCGTCATCAAGATCCATCTATATAGATGAGCAGCTATGATTTCATTCCTCGGCAGTTCCCCGTACACCGACCGTTCATATAGGCGCACTTCGATCCAAGGTGTCCCAACTAAGCGCACAGGGCGCCTGATTCGAGGGCCGGGGAACCATGAAGTCATCCACCAGGTCGTTACGCCGAGCCACCGCTCCACTGGCCCTGACCGCCGCCGTCGCCCTCACCGTGAGCGCGTGCGGCGGCTCCGACGCCGGGTCCGGCGGCAGCGGCAAGGAGGGCGAGAAGCTGTCCGGCACCATCCGGGTCGACGGGTCCAGCACCGTCGCGCCGCTGAGCACCGCCGCGGCGCAGCTGTTCCAGGCGGAGAACCCGGGTGTGAAGGTCACCGTGGGTACGTCCGGGACCGGCGGCGGGTTCGAGAAGTTCTGCGCCGGCGAGACCGACATCTCGGACGCCTCCCGGGCGATCGAGGACGACGAGAAGGCCGCCTGCGAGAAGAAGGACATCGCCTACGAGGAGTTCCAGATCGCCAATGACGGTCTGTCCGTCGTGGTGAGCAAGGACAACGACTTCGCCGAATGCCTGACCGTCGACCAGCTGAAGAAGATCTGGGCGCCCGGCTCCAAGGTCAACAACTGGAACCAGGTCGACCCGAAGTTCCCGAGCGAGAAGCTGGAGCTGTTCGGCGCCGGCACCGACTCCGGCACCTTCGACTACTTCACCGAGGCGGTCAACGGCGAGGAGGGCAAGTCCCGTACGGACTACAGCCCCAGCGAGGACGACAACGTCACCGTCCAGGGCGTCTCCGGCTCCAAGGGCGGCATGGGCTACTTCGGCCTGTCGTACTACGAGGAGAACAAGGACAAGCTCAAGGTCCTGAAGATCGACGACGGTGACGGCTGCGTGGAGCCGAGCTCGAAGACCGTGCAGGACGGCACGTACAAGCCGCTGTCCCGGCCGCTGTTCATCTACCCGAAGGCCTCCTCGCTGAAGAAGGCCGAGGTCGAGGCGTACGTCGAGTACTACGTCAAGAACCACGCCGACATCGCCGAGAAGGCGCAGTTCGTGCCGCTCAACTCCGAGCAGGAGGCGGAACTGAACAAGGCGCTCGAGAAGCTGCAGGGCCAGTAGCCGTGAGCGCGCCCGAGAAAGGGCGGCGGCGCTCCGCCGCGGGAAGCCCCGGCTTCCTGCGGCGGTCGCAGCCGCGGCACGGCGAGAAGGTCATCAAGGTGCTGCTGGTGGCCGCCTCGCTGGTGTCCGTGGCGACCACGATCGGCATCGTGATCGCGCTGATCCCGCCGTCCATGGAGTTCTTCCGGCACGTCAGCTTCGGCGAGTTCATCAGCGGTACGGAGTGGTCGCCGCTGTTCAAGCCGCCGCACTTCGGGGTGCTGCCGCTGGTCGGCGGCACGCTGATGGTCACGCTCATCGCGCTGCTCGTCGCCGTGCCGCTGGGGCTCGGCGCGGCGGTGTACCTGAGCGAGTACGCGGATCCCCGGCTGCGCTCCGTCTTCAAGCCGGTCCTCGAAGTCCTCGCCGGCATCCCCACCGTCGTCTACGGGTTCTTCGCGCTGAAGGCGATCACGCCGCTGCTCAAGGACATCTGGCCGGCCGGGGACGGCCCGCAGGTCTTCAACGCCCTGGCGGCCGGCTTCGTCATGGGCGTCATGATCATCCCGACCATCGCCTCGCTCGCCGAGGACTCGATGAGCGCGGTGCCGCACGGGCTGCGGGACGGGGCGTACGCACTGGGCTCGTCCCGGATGCAGGTCTCCACCCGCGTCGTCTTCCCGGCCGCGCTGTCCGGGATCGTCGCCGCGATCGTGCTGGGCATCTCCCGGGCGGTCGGCGAGACGATGATCGTCGCCATCGCGGCGGGCGGCCGTCCGAACCTGTCCTTCAACCCGCTCGAAGGCATGCAGACGATGACCGCGTTCATCGCCGCCGCCGGGATCGGCGACCTGCCCACCGGCTCCATCGGCTACCAGACCATCTTCGCCGTGGGTGCGCTGCTGTTCGTCATGACGCTGGTGATGAACCTGCTCAGCATCCGCCTCGTGCGCAAATACCGGGAGGTGTACGAATGACCTCCGACGTCATCCCCCGCGCGCCGGCCGCCGGCGCACCTGAGACACGTCGTCTGAAGGGCCGCGGCACCCCCTTGCGGGAGCGGTTCTTCCACCTCAGCCTGCTGGCCTCGCTCGCGGTCGGCGTGATCTTCCTGGTCGCGCTGCTCGCCTACGTCGTGGTGGAGGGCTGGCCGCGTCTCGACTCGCGGATCTGGTCGAACTTCCCCGACATCATCAACCCCGCCAACGCCGGCGCCCAGTCCGCGATCATGGGCACCATCTGGATCATCGGCTTCACGGCGCTGTACTGCCTGCCCACCGGCATCCTCACCGCGATCTACCTGGAGGAGTACGCCGACCCGCTGCGCTGGTACAACCGCGCCATCGAGATCAACATCCAGAATCTGGCGGCGGTTCCTTCCATCGTCTACGGCATCCTCGGCCTCGGGATCATCTCTCGCGGCCTCGGCTTCGGCCAGACCGTGATGACGGCCGCGCTCACCCTCTCGCTGCTGGTGCTGCCGATCGTGATCATCTCCTCTCGGGAGGCGATACGGGCGGTGCCGCGGTCCATCCGCGACGCCTCCCTGGCGCTGGGCGCGACGCAATGGCAGACCGTCCGGCGCCAGGTCCTCCCGGCGGCCGTGCCCGGCATGGCCACCGGCGCAATCCTGGCCCTCTCGCGCGCGATCGGGGAAGCGGCACCGCTGCTGCTGCTCGGCGGGCTGACGTTCATCACCTTCAACCCGACCGGTGCGCAGAGTGCGTTCACCGTGCTGCCCATCCAGATCTTCAACTGGATCAGTCAGTCGCGCGCGGAGTTCACCGCGCTCGCCTCGGCCGCGATCGTCGTGCTCCTGGTGATCCTGCTGGCCATGAACTCCCTGGCCATCTGGCTCCGCAACCGCTACGCCCGGCGCTGGTAAGGCCGTATCCGATGACAGACACGATCCGATGACAGACAAGCAGGAGGCCGCGATGACCTCACCCTCCGACGCCCCGGGCGGGACCAAGACCCCGCAGGTGGCCTTCCGCGACGCCCGGACCCTCGCCGACCCGGTCTTCGAGGTCGGCGGCCTGTCCGTCTTCTACGGCGATCACGAGGCCGTACGGGACGTCAACATGACCATCGGCCGCCAGCAGATCACCGCGATGATCGGCCCGTCCGGCTGCGGCAAGTCCACCGTGATCCGCTGCTTCAACCGGATGAACGACCTCATCCCCACCGCCCGCGTGGCCGGCAAGATCAGCTACCACGACGAGGACCTCTACGGCCGCGAGGTCGACCCGATCGAGGTCCGCCGCCGCATCGGCATGGTCTTCCAGAAGCCGAACCCCTTCCCCAAGTCGATCTACGACAACATCGCCTACGGGCCGCGGGTGTCGGGCTTCAAGGGCAACCTCGACGACCTGGTCGAGGAGACCCTCACCCACGCCGCCCTGTGGGACGAGGTCAAGGACAAGCTCAAGACCTCCGCCCTCTCCCTCTCCGGCGGCCAGCAGCAGCGGCTGTGCATCGCCCGTACCATCGCGGTCGAGCCGGAGGTGATCCTCATGGACGAGCCGTGCTCGGCGCTCGACCCGATCGCCACCGCCAAGATCGAGGACCTGATGGAGCGGCTGTCGCGGGAGTTCACGATCATCGTGGTCACCCACAACATGCAGCAGGCGGCCCGGGTCTCGCACCGCACCGCCTTCTTCACCGCCGACGTGGACGACAAGGGCGAGCGGCACGGCCGGCTGGTCGAGTACGACGAGACCATCCGGATCTTCGAGCACCCAGCCGATCAGCGCACCGAGGACTACATCTCCGGCCGCTTCGGCTGACGGCGATACGGGACCCGTGGTGACCGCCGACGACCGCCACCGCCACCACCGTCCGACCGGACTCGACCCGCAGCCGGACCTGCTGCTGGCCGAGCCCGACGAGGCGGTGGCCGCCCGCGTCATGGCCCGCTTCGAGCGCGCGGGCGTACGCACGATCGTGTGCCTGGACGGCGCCGAGGCGCTGCTGCAGGCCGGGTACCACCACCCGCGGATCGTGCTCCTCGGCGCTCCGCTGCCGGTGGTCGACGCGGCGCGGGTGACCGAACTGATCGCCCGGCTGCACCCGGTGCCGGTGATCGTCGGCGCCGGCACCGACGGCGCGAGCGAGGCGACCGCGGCGCTGTCGGCGGGCGCGGTGGCGTTCGTGACCCGCCCGTACCGGATCGAGGAGATCCTGCCGCTGCTCATCCCCGCCCGGAAGGAAGCGGCACCGGCACCGGAGCATCTGGTCGTGGGCGACATCGAGCTCGACCTCGCCGGCTTCCATGTCTTCGTTTCCGGCCGCCAGTTGCAGCTGCCGGTCCGCGAACTGATGCTGCTGCGCTACCTGATGGAACACGCCGGCCGCGTCGTCACCCGCCTCGAACTCACCAAGGCCATCTGGGGCGTCGACCACCTGGAGAGCAACAGCCTCACCGTCCACATCCGCCGCATCCGCCGCAAGGTCCAGGAGGAGGGCGGCAGCACCTGCACGATCGACGCGATCCGCGGCGTCGGCTACCGCCTGGACTGCAGGCGGCAGAACACGATGCCCACGCAGCGACGGAACGTCCGCCCGGTCGCTACGGGATGAGCGGAGCGGCCGGCGCCAGCTCCTCGGCGAGCCGGTCGATGCGGCGGCTCAGGGCGTCACGTACGGCCCGGGCGCTCTCGATGTCCAGGCCGGACAGATCCGGCAGGTCCCAGTCCACGTACCGCCGCCCGGGCACCACCGGACAGGCATCGCCGCAGCCCAGGGTGACCACGACATCGGCGGCGCCGACGGCCTCGCGGGTGATGGGCTTGGGGAACTCCGCGCCGATGCCGAGCCCTTGCTCGGCGAGCAGTTGGCGCACCACGGACGCGACGTCCGTGCCCGGCTCGGAGCCCGCCGTCAGTACGGTGACCGCCCCGGCCGTGCGGTGCCGCAGCAGCGCCGCGGCCAGCTGGGACCGCCCGGCATTCTCCGTACACACGAACAGCACCTCGGGCACCGGCTTCGGGCACAGCCCCTGCGCCCGCGCGAGCGCGCCCAGCCGCTGATCGGCGAACCGCTCGACCAGCACCGGCAGATGGCGGACGACGCGGGCCCGGGCACCCAGCAGCTCCGCGCACTCGGCCACGTAATCGGCCACCGTGGCGCGGGAGAAGGCCCGCCGGTGGCGGGCGGCCAGCCGGTCCGTGACGCGCTCCAGCACGGCGTGGCTGTCCCGCAGCTCCGGCACCTCGGATCTGCGGGGCTCGTCCATACAGGAAGAATAGGTGAGCATCTATGCACTGGGCAGACTTCGCGTGAGGTGAACCCTGGGTGAACAAACGGCCGTTGCGGCTGCGTGTAGCCTGAATCGATTTACGGTACATAGATGGCTGTCACTACATACGGCGCATCCGCGTCACCCGCGCAGAAGACCGGAGCCTGCGACTCCGGAGAGCTTGCCGGCCCACCGATCGAGCGCGACGAGGCCGAACAACTGGCAGCCTCCCTCAAGGCCATCGCCGACCCCACCCGCCTGCAGCTGCTCCGCCTGATCGAGCAGGCCCCCAAGGGCGAGGCCTGCGTCTGCGACCTGACGGACGCCCTCGGCCTGCGCCAGCCGACCATCAGCCACCACCTGAAGGTCATGACCGAGGCGGGCCTGCTGCACCGCGAACGTCGCGGCACGTGGTCGTGGTACTCCCTCAACCGCGACGGCCTGCGCAGCCTGCGCGAGATCCTGCGGCCGGCGGACGACTGAGCGCGGCGGCGCTTACGCCTACGCCTTGGCCGCCGGGGCGATCTCGGCGATCAGCTCCTCGACCAGGCCCTTGATCTGATCCCGGATGGGACGTACGGCCGCGACGCCCTGGCCCGCCGGGTCCTCCAGCTTCCAGTCCAGGTAGCGCTTGCCGGGGAAAACCGGGCAGGCGTCGCCGCAGCCCATCGTGATGCAGACGTCGGACGCCTTGACAGCGTCGACGGTGAGGATCTTCGGGGTCTCGGCGGCGATGTCGATGCCGACCTCGCGCATCGCCTCGACCACGGCCGGGTTGACGGTGTCGGCAGGGGCCGACCCGGCGGAGCGGACCTCGACGCGGTCGCCGGCGAGGTGGGCGAGCCAGGCGGCGGCCATCTGGGAGCGGCCGGCGTTGTGGACGCAGACGAAGAGCACGGAGGGCTTGGCGGTCATGATGTGAGAGTATCAGTGCATGCTGACATCAGTCGAGACTGATCTGATCCGCGTACTCGCGGATCCGCTCAGGATGCAGATCGTGCATCTGCTGGCCCGCGAGACGCTGTGCACCACGCACCTGGTCGAGGAGACCGGCGCCCGCCAGACGAACCTCTCCAACCACCTGCGGGTGCTGCGCGAGGCGGGCGTGGTGGAGACCGAGCCGTGCGGCCGCTTCGTCTACTACAAGCTGCGGCCCGAGGTCCTCGAATCGCTGGCCGGCTCCTTCACCGAGCTCGCCGCCACCGCCCGTACGACCGTCGAAAACGATCGAAAGCGAGCCTGCTGAATGACCGCGACCGAATCCGGCACCGCCTCCGCGCAGGCCAGCGCATCAGCCGGGGACGACGCCTCGATCGTCGCCAAGCTTTCGACGCTCGACCGCTACCTCGCCGTGTGGATCCTCGCCGCCATGGCCCTCGGGCTGGGGCTTGGGCGGCTGATCCCCGGCCTGAACGACGCCCTCGCCAAGGTCGAGATCGGCGGCATCTCGCTGCCGATCGCCCTCGGCCTGCTGGTGATGATGTATCCGGTGCTGGCCAAGGTCCGCTACGACCGGCTCGACGCCGTCACCGGCGACCGGAAGCTCATGATCTCCTCGCTGGTGGTCAACTGGGTGCTCGGCCCCGCGATCATGTTCGCGCTGGCCTGGATCTTCCTGCCCGACCTGCCCGAGTACCGCACCGGCCTGATCATCGTCGGCCTGGCCCGCTGCATCGCGATGGTCATCATCTGGAACGACCTCGCCTGCGGCGACCGCGAGGCAGCCGCCGTCCTCGTGGCCCTCAACTCCGTCTTCCAGGTCGTGATGTTCGGCGTCCTCGGCTGGTTCTACCTCGACCTGCTCCCCGGCTGGCTGGGCCTCGGCGACGGCGAACACCTCGACATCTCGATGTGGAAGATCGCGCTGAACGTCGTCATCTTCCTCGGCATCCCGCTCCTGGCGGGCTTCCTCACCCGCCGTATCGGCGAGAAGAAGCTGGGCCAGGAGGCATACGAGTCGAAGTTCCTGCCGAAGATCGGCCCGTGGGCGCTCTACGGCCTGCTCTTCACGATCGTCATCCTCTTCGCCCTGCAGGGGAAGACGATCACCTCGCAGCCGCTGGACGTGGCCCGTATCGCGCTGCCGCTGCTGGTCTACTTCGCGCTGATGTGGTTCGGCACCTTCGCCCTCGGCAAGGCCCTCGGCCTCGCCTACGACCGCACCGCGACGCTCGCCTTCACCGCGGCCGGCAATAACTTCGAGCTCGCCATCGCGGTCGCCATCGCCACCTTCGGCGTGACCAGCGGCCAGGCCCTCTCCGGCGTCGTCGGCCCGCTGATCGAGGTGCCGGTGCTGGTGGCCCTGGTCTACGTATCGCTGGCCTGGCGACGGAAGTTCAGCCCGGCGGCGTGATCGGCATGAGCGGTACGCGGACGGTGCAGGTGGTGGTGATCGGCGGCGGGCAGTCCGGGCTCGCCGCCGGGTACCACCTGCGCCGCCTGGGCGTGGACTTCGTCGTCCTCGACGCGCAGTCCACACCCGGCGGGGCATGGCAGCACGGGTGGGATTCGCTGCGTCTGTTCTCCCCGGCCGGCTACTCCTCCTTGCCGGGCCGGCTGATGCCGTCCCAGCCGGGCGCGGAGTATCCGGACGCCGCCCATGTGGTGGCGTACCTCCGGGAGTACGAGAAGCGGTACCAGCTGCCGGTGCAGCGGCCCATGCGCGTGCTCGGCGTCCACCGCGACGGTGAACTGCTGCGCGTGGCGACCGACTCCGGCACCTGGCGGGCCGGAGCGGTGATCAGCGCGACCGGCACCTGGTGGCGGCCCTTCCTGCCCGCGGTCCCGGGCAGCGGCGGGTTCGCAGGCAGGCAGCTGCACACCGTGGAGTACCGGCGCCCGCAGGATCTCGCGGGGCAGCGGGTGATCGTGGTCGGCGGCGGCAACTCCGGCGCCCAGATCGCCGCCGACCTCGCCCACGACACCGAGCTCACCTGGGTCACCCAGCGCCCGCCGCGCTTCCTGGCCGACGACATCGACGGCCGCGCCCTGTTCGACGCCGCCACCGCCCGCCGGCGCGCCCTCGACGAGGGGCGTACCGACACCGGCGGCGTCGCCTCCCTCGGCGACATCGTCGCCGTCCCGCCGGTCCGCGAGGCCCGGGACCGCGGCCTGCTCAAGGCCCGCCCGATGTTCACCCGCCTGCTGTCCGACGGCGTGGAATGGGCCGACGGCACCCGCGCCGAAGCCGACGCGGTCATCTGGTGCACCGGCTTCCGCCCCGCGCTGTCCCACCTCGCCCCGCTCCAACTCCGCGGCCGGCGCGGCCACATCGCCACCGCCGGCACCCGGGCCGTGGACGAGCCGCGGCTGCACCTCCTCGGCTACGGGGACTGGACCGGCCCCGCTTCCGCCACCCTCATCGGCGTCGGCCGCCCCGCCCGCGACGCGGCCCGCGCGGTCGCCGAACTCCTCCGGCGGTGACCGCCCGTGGGCGGCGTCGCACACGGCGGGACTGCCCTGGTCTCCCGCATATGCACGCGGACCGTACGAGCGGGACAATGGAAGTGGAGACGTCGGCGCGCGCCGCGCGCGGCCGGCGATCGAGGAGGCCGCCATGGCAGCCGATATCCAGCCGTCCGTGACCATCACCGAGGCCGAAGGGCAGCGCGTCGTCGTGTGCTTGGCCGGGGAGCTGGAGGCGCACATGGCGCTCGAGCTCGAGGAACGGTTCGCCGATCCGCGGATGCTTCAGGCCCGCGAGTGGGTGCTGGACATGGAGGCGGTCATCTGGCTGGACCTGACGTGCGCCTATGCGCTCTTCCGCGCCGCCACCAGCGCCCCCGAACCCATTGCCCTGCACATCCACGGCGCCCGGCGCAGCGTCCAGCACATCCTGCGCGATGCGGGTGTGGACGCGATCGCCACCGTCAACGAGTGATACGGCGCCTCATCCAGAGATCAGCGCCTGCCCCATGGCGGCGACGACGGACGGCTCGACGCGGTAGTACACCCAGGTGCCGCGACGCTCGGAGGTGAGCAGACCGGCCTCCTTGAGCTTCTTCAGGTGGTGGGAGACGGTCGGCTGCGAAACCCCGACATCGGAGATGTCGCACACGCACGCCTCCCCGCCCTCGTGCGAGGCGACGAGCGAGAACAGCCGCAGCCGCACCGGATCCCCGAGCGCCTTGAACATCCGCGCGGCCCGCTCCGCCTCGTCCGCCGTGAGCGGCCGCTCGTTCAGCGGCGGGCAGCAGGGGGCGACGGCCTCGGGCTCGAGGACCGGCAGGAGAGGGCTCGCATTCGACATACGTCTATTTTGACACACGTCGAAACCGCAGGACCAGGCCCGGCCCCACAGACTCCTCCATGTCAGCTCCTTGTTTCGACGTATGTCTATATTGACACCTATCGAAACAGATGGCATGCTGACCCCGCAAGACATCGACAGATCTCGAATCAGGCCCTGGCAGGAATTCGCGCCCATCGCACCGCCAGGCACCTGGAAGGTGCCCGCTTCAGCGGTCACTGTGGCCAAGGGCCATCCGCCAACGAATCGAGGACACCGCACCCATGAGCACCGACCGGCACCAGCTCCCCGTCATCGTCATCGGAGCGGGCCCCATCGGCCTGGCCGCCGCCGCCCATCTCCTGGACCGCGGCATCGAACCGCTCGTCCTCGAAGCCGGTCCGAGCGCCGGGCACGCCGTACGCGAGTGGTCCCACGTCCGCCTCTTCTCGCCCTGGAGCGAGGTCGTCGACCCGGCCGCGGAGAAGCTCCTCGCCCCCACCGGGTGGGTACGGCCCGAGGGCACCGCGTACCCGAGCGGCGGCGACTGGGCGGCGCGCTACCTGCAGCCGCTCGCCGAAGTCCTCGGCGACAAGGTCCGCTTCAACTCCCGCGTCACCGGCGTCACTCGCGCCGGCCGCGACCGGATCGTGGACGCCGACCGCGAGCAGCAGCCCTTCGCCGTACACGTCACGCACCCCGACGGCAGCGAGGAGCGCCTCCTCGCCCGCGCCGTCATCGACGCCTCCGGCACCTGGAGCACCCCCTCCCCGCTCGGCGGCAACGGACTCCCGGCCCTGGGCGAGAGGGCCGCGGCCGCGCGAATCTCGTATCAGGTGCCGGACCTCAAGGACCCGGCGGTACGCGCCCGTTACGCCGGCAAGCGCACCGCCGTCATCGGCTCCGGCGCCTCCGCCTTCACCGCCCTCGCCTACCTGGCCGAGCTCGCCAAGGACGCCCCCGGCACGCACACCACCTGGGTGCTGCGCCGCGGCATCAGCGGCAGCACCTTCGGCGGCGGCGAGGCCGACCAGCTGCCCGCCCGCGGCGCGCTCGGGCTGCGGGCCAAGGCGGCGGTGGACGAGGGTTACGCGGACGCGGTCACCGGCTTCCACACCACCGAAGTGGCGCGGGAAGGAGACCAGTTGGTCCTGATCGCCGAGGACGACCGCCGCCTGGCCCCCGTCGACGAAATCATCGTCCTCACCGGCTTCCGCCCGGACCTGACCTTCCTCGACGAGCTCCGCCTCGCCCTCGACGCGCGCCTCCAGGCCCCGGTCGAACTCGCCCCGCTGATCGACCCCAACGTCCACTCCTGCGGCACCGTCTACCCGCACGGCGTGAACGAGCTCTCCCACTCCGAGCAGGACATCTACCTCGTCGGGATGAAGTCCTACGGCCGCGCCCCCACCTTCCTGGCGATGACCGGCTACGAGCAGGTCCGCTCCATCGCAGCAGCCCTCGCGGGCGACCGCGAGGCGGCGGAACGCGTCGAACTCACCCTCCCCGACACCGGCGTCTGCGGCGGCGCCGGCCTCTTCGACGAGCCCACCACCCAGCCGGAAGCGGACAGCGCCGGCTGTTGCAGCACCAACACCACCGGCGGCGGGTGCTGAGCACCGCTCTGGTCCCGGCCTCCAACTGCCGGGACCAGAGCGTCCAGTTCTTCAGCGCCGTTCTAGGCGTGATTGGCGTAGAACAAGGCTCCGAAAATGACCAGCGCGACGAATGCTCCGGCACCGCCGGCACCGGGGGATCGGCGACGGATGGCGCAGGCAACGAACATCACCAGCGCGACCGTCCAACCTGCACCATAGATCCACCATCCAATTCGGATGGATGGCGCAGTTTCGATGGCAGTGAAACATAGAAAGGCCACGAAGTTGGTCGCGAAAACGGACGCCCAGGCGTTACGCTCGACGATCTCGTATGTCATTTCCCATTCCTGGTCGATGCTGCGTAGCGTGCTTTAGCTCCAGGGGATCGACGCCAGATATTTGACCAGCTCCGCGATGGCCTCCCCCGGGGCGGCCTTGATGGTCCACTTGAGCGGGTTGAGGTTACTCAAGCCGTCGACCCACTCGTTGAAGGACTTGACGCCGTTCTGCGCCGCCTCCCAGGCCGGCTTGGCATACTTGCTGCCGGCCTTCTTGATCGCGTTCCAGAGCGCCTTGGCAGCGGCACCGAGCCCCGCCCTGTCCTGCGCTCCGCCCTCCTGCTCCAGCGCGGTCCTGACCTGCTCGACGTCGGCCGCCGTGAGGCCTTCACCCTTCCCCTGGGCGATGAGGTTCAGGGCCTGCTGCAGTGACGCCTGCTGGTCTGGAGTCAGCGCACCGGCCGCAGCGACAGGACGCCCCTGGGGCGCCTCCTGCGCGTGCACCAGACCGGACGCGCCCCCGAGCGTGAGTGCCGTCACAATCGAAACAGATGCCAAGCGTATGGCGTTGCGGTTCACGTATTGTTTCCCTTGCGTTGATAGCGCACGGGGAGGGAGCCGAGTCAAGCGGCCTGGAAAGTGTGGAAACCGAAAGGCCCACGACTGGCTCTCTCCCCCTTGATTTTGCGCAGGGTTCGATACGCAAGGCCCGCGTAGTGAATACGAGCAGTCCGTCGCGTGCGCAAGCGTGGATTCTCAACCCCGTGCAATTACTGGCCTGTTCCCGATGGTCAGTCGGGCTGTTGGCGGGTAAAAACTAACACGATCTTTTCTCACGTAACCATCACAGCTTCTGCGGAAATCGTGTGACGTAAGCCACAGTCATCGATCTTTAGATGCCGCCAACTATCCAACATTCGGGCATAGTTGACGTCCCGTGTACGAGACTTCGAACCGCCGATAATCACTGGCGCCCGGCCACTGGCCGGCGTCACGATGGCGCGATGCTGACCTCACTGCTCGCCTTCTTGGGCGCCTGCACGCTGATCGCCGCGACTCCGGGTCCTTCCACGGTGCTGATCATCCGGCAGTCGCTGCAGAGCAAGCGGGCCGGGATGGCGGCGGTGCTCGGCAATGAGACCGGGGTCTTTCTGTGGGGTGTCATCGCGGCCTGCGGGCTGACCGCGCTGCTTGCCGCGTCCGAGGTCGCGTACGACGTGATGCGCTTCGTCGGTGCCGCGGTGCTGCTGTGGTTCGGGGTGCAGGCGCTGCGGGCGGCGCGGCGCGGGGGTGCGGAGGGGTTCGCCGAGGAGGGGACGGCGGAGCCCTCGCCGCGGCGGGCGTATCGCACGGCGCTGGTGGTGAACCTCGCGAACCCGAAGGTCGGCGTCTTCGCCATGTCCTTCCTGCCGCAGTTCGTGCCGCACGGCGCCCCGCACCTCGCGACGACGGTCGCGCTGGCGGCGATCTGGGCGGTGTACGAGGTCGCCTACTACGCCGTGTACGTGTGGGGAGTGCAGCGGCTGAAGGGCGTGCTGTCCCGGGCCGGCGTGCGCAAGCGGCTCGAGCAGATCTGCGGGACGGTGCTGATCGCCCTGGGTGTACGGCTGGCCGCGGACGCCCGCTGAGGACGTGCGCTGAGGACGTGCGCTGAGGACGTGCGCTGAGGACGTGCCCGCCGCCGGGATCACATCGTGACCTTTGCGCGGTAGGCTGCTCCGCCACTCGCCCGAACCCCAGGGAGGTGGCCCGTGCCGCACCGCGAAAAGGGGAGTCCCCTGGGCCACCCGGCCGCCGTCGGCGCCGCCGTGGTGGTGCTCGCCGCCGTGGCCGCGTTCGTCGTCGAGCCCGAGGGCAGCAAGCCCGCCGCCGCCAAACCCGCCACGGCCGCCGGCCAGGGCGCCCAGCCGCGGCCCGGCGAGGTGCCGGACGTACGGAAGGGCACCCACGGCGACGCCGTCGCGCAGCTGAAGCGCGCGGGGGCCACGATCATCAACACCACCAGCGCCGTGCGCGACCCGAAGGTGCAGCGGATGCCGAAGACGGACATCGACGACTGGCGGGTGTGCTTCCAGAGTCCCTCCCCCGGTGCCAAGGTCGGTGACCGGTTCGAGATCCGCCTGTACGCGGTCCCCGAGGGCTACGACTGCCCGCGCCGTAACGAGGGCTAGGCACCGGGAGAGAGAGCCGGCGGACCCGCAAGAAGCTCAGGACACCGGCGGATACGCGTTCTGCAGCAGCTGCTGGAACTGGGCGGAGAACCAGTGCCCGGCCAGCGGCGAATCGCCCAGCGCGCCCGACGGGTTGTTGCCGTTGCGCGGATTGCCCTGATACGCCGGGTCGCACATCTCGTCGAAGCCCTTGCCCTCGTCGTTGTCGATCGGCTTGCTGGAGCCGTCCGACTCACCCGGCGGCTTGGCCCAGACGTACGCGTCGATGCCCGCCGCGGGCGCCGCGGCCGGCCGCTCGCCGAGGCCCGCGCCCGACTGGTTGCACCAGTTCCCGGGGTGGATGCGGCGGTCGATACGGCCGCCGTTGACGTAGTCGTCCACGGACGTGGTGGGGCCGGGGCCCGCCGGCCGGTCCGCGCCGCCCCAGCCATTGCGGCCGGTGTCGATCAGGATGCCGATGTCGGCGGCGAAGCCGCGGCTGACCGCCAGCGCGCGCAGCGCCTGGCCGTAGGACTCCTCGTCGACGTACTGGTTCCAGTCCACCCACTTCGACTGCCGCACGGTGGTGCCGTTCACCGTGTCGGTGACCTTGAAGTGCGGCTCCGTGAGGGCGGAGTAGTTCGCGGTGTTCACGGCGAAGCCGTCGACGTCGGCCACGGTCGCGCCGGACGTCGTCGCGGCCTTCTTGAACTCGTCGACCGACGGGCCGAGATTGCTGTCCCAGCCGAGCCAGCCGTGGTGCCCGGCGTCGAGGTAGTTGTACACATTCGGGATCGCGCCGAGGGTGTGCAGCGCGTAGCCGACGCCCTTCTCGTAGTTGCCGTTCGCCTTCATGACGCGGCACGCCTCGGTCGCGCCCGGCTGCTGGTCGGCGTTGGTGACGATGTTGGGCAGCGAGTCGGGCTCGACGATGTTGACGATCTTGAGGGACGCGTACTTCGGGTCCTGGTAGATCTCCGCGATCGGGTCGATGTACTCGTTCTCGTAGCGGTCGATCTCGGTCGGGCCGAGCTCCCCGTTGGAGGCGAGCGCGGCGCAGTCGCGGCCCGGCAGGTCGTAGATGACGATCTGCACCAGGTCGGCGCCCTGCTCGAGCGCGGTGTCCAGATGGGCGCGCAGGCCGCGGGCGCTCGCGCTGCCCTCGATCGCGGCGATGCGGTCCATCCAGACGAAGGTGGGCTGGTCGGCGATGGCGCTGCCGCCCGGCTCGGCGGCGGCCCTGGCGGACCAGTCGGGATTGACGTAGGGCTTCGCGCCCTCGTACGGGTTGTCGGCCTGGACGGCGGCGGCCGTGGCGGTGTCCTCCGTCGGTACGGCGCCCGATGCCTGGCTTGTCGCGGTGATGCCCAGCGCCAGAGCTAGCGCGGCCGCGGCCGTCAAGGCGCGGCGGCGGGGTCTTGAGGTCATGGAGCGAGGTCCCTTTCTGCTACTCGTCGTGGGGACCGGGGCACCTGCGGCGCGGGGGGCGGTGCTCGTGTGGGATCCGCTGCGCTTGCGAAAAGCGTGGGACAGGTGGCCCCGGGACGTGCGGCTGTGCGGACACGCAATGTTGCGTGGGAGCGCTCCCATTGACATGACCGTATCAGCGCCGAAACGCAACCGGAAGGGGGTCGACATGAACTTGACATCAAGCCTTGTACGCAACTCCCTTTGCCATTACGGTCCTTGACGTGTGGGAGCGCTCCAAGCGTTCGGCTTCTGACGCCGGACGCCCTGGTGTCGCCGGGCGGTGGTTCACCGCAACCGAGCAGCCTTCAAGGAGCCCTGCACCATGCCTTCCCACCGCCCCCCACGACGCCGCCGCCTGCGCCTGGCC
>NZ_JAAKZV010000071.1 GCF_011044975.1 Streptomyces coryli
GGAGGACGAACCATGGCCGACTCCCCAGCCACGCCCGCCCGCGAATCTCCGGCACCCGACGACGCCGCCCGCCGCCTGCCGCTCCTCGGCGCCTGCGGCTGCGGGTCCGGCTGCGGCTGCGGCTGCCAGTCCGGCGGCTCCTGCCAGTGCGGCGGAGGCTGCTGTCACTGACCTCGACACACATAAACGGGCCCGGCTCCTCCACGAGGAGCCGGGCCCGTTGCCGTATGCCGTACGCGGCCTACTGCGCGCCCTCCACGGGCGCACCCGTGTCGAGCTCGTCGGCGTGCTCGCCCGTGACCAGATAGACCACGCGATTGGCGCAAGAGACGGCGTGGTCCGCGAAGCGCTCGTAATAGCGGCCGCAGAGCGTCACGTCCACGGCGGTCTCGATGCCGTCCTGCCAGCGGTCGTCCATCAGCGACTGGAAGAGCTTGCGGTGCAGCGAGTCCATCGCGTCGTCGTCGGTGTCCAGCTCGAGGGCCAGATCGACGTCCTTCGTGGAGATGACGTCCGCGCACTTCGCCATCAGCCGCTGCGCCAGCTGCCCCATCTCCAGGATGGTGGCGTGCAGGTGCCCGGGCACGGCCGACTGCGGATAGCGCAGCCGGGCCAGCTTGGCCACGTGCTTCGCCAGGTCGCCGGAGCGCTCCAGGTCCGCCGACATCCGCAGGCTGGTGACGACAATGCGCAGGTCGGTCGCGACCGGCTGCTGGCGCGCGAGCAGCTGGATCGCCCGGGTCTCCAGGTCGCGCTGCAGGTCGTCCACCTTCTCGTCGCCCTCGATCACGCTCTCCGCGAGCTTCAGATCGGCGTCGAGCAGCGCCGTCGTGGCGCGTCCCATGGCGGAGCCGACGAGCCGGGCCATCTCGACCAGGCTCTCGCCGATCGAGTCCAGCTCCTCGTGGTATGTGTCCCGCATCGCAGTCCTTCCATCCGATTTCTGCAGCATCCACCATGCCGTGGGGGTCGCGCCACCGTAGTGAACCCGAGCCGTCGCCAGAGTGAACTCTTGGCGACTCCTGTTCGAGAGGACACTCGGATGGCTGTGGACGGCCCCCGGCACCCGCTTAACCTGGAGCCATGGACGTGAACGCGGCGGTGGCCGCAGCGGCGGCGATCGGCGGTCTGTGCACCGGCGTGATCGCCATGCTGGCCTTCCGCTGGAGTGAGCGGGAGCAGACCAAGCCCACCCGCACGTCCTTGCACACGGAGGCGGTACTGCCCCCGGGCGTCGACACCGTCCTGTCCGTGCTGCGCTCCTCGGCCGTCGTCCTCAACGAAGAGGACGCCGTGGTCAAGGCCAGCTCCGCCGCGTACGCCCTAGGGCTCGTCCGCGGCGGCCGGCTCGCCGTGGAGCCGATGCTCGCCATGGCCCGGCAGACCCGCCGCGACGGCGAGATCCGCCAGGTGGAGCTGGACCTCCCGCGCCGGTCGGGCCGCGGCGAGGCGCTGGCGGTCTCCGCCCGGGTGGCCCCGCTGGGCTCCCGCCTCGTGCTCCTCCTGGTCGAGGACCTCACCGAGGCCCGCCGCATCGAGGCCGTCCGCCGCGACTTCGTCGCGAACGTCAGCCACGAGCTCAAGACCCCCGTAGGAGCCCTTTCCCTCCTCTCCGAGGCGGTCATGGACGCCTCGGACGACCCCGAGGCGGTGAATCGCTTCGCCGGCCGCATGCAGCTGGAGGCGACCCGCCTCACCAACCTGGTCCAGGAGCTCATCGACCTCTCCCGGGTGCAGAACGACGACCCGCTGGAGGACGCCGAGTCCGTACGGGTGGACGAGCTGGTGCAGGAGGCGGTCGACCGCTGCCGGCACCAGGCGTCCACGAAGCAGATCACCATGGCCCCGGGAGGCACGGAGGGCCTCACCGTGTGGGGCAACCGCGGCCAGCTGGCGGCGGCCCTCGGCAACCTCGTCGAGAACGCCGTGAACTACAGCCCCGCCCGCACCCGCGTCGGCATCGCCGCCCGCCGCATTACGGCCCCGGGCGGCCCGCTCATCGAGATCGCGGTGACCGACCAGGGCATCGGCATCTCGGAAAAGGACCGCGACCGCATCTTCGAGCGCTTCTACCGCGTCGACCCGGCCCGCTCCCGGGCCACCGGTGGTACGGGCCTCGGCCTGGCCATCGTCAAGCACGTCGCCGCCTCGCACGGCGGCGAGGTCGGCGTCTGGAGCGCCGAGGGCCAGGGCTCCACCTTCACCCTCCGCCTCCCCGAAGCCGCCCGTAAGCCTTCCCGAAGCGCCGACACCCGCAGCGGCGCCCTGATCGAGCCGGACGACCTCGACGGCGAGGACCGACTGGCCGAAGACCAGCCAGAGAACAACCCTGCCCCGGAGGTCATCCCGTGACCCGAGTGTTGGTCGTTGAGGACGAGGAGTCCTTCAGCGACGCACTGTCGTACATGCTCCGCAAGGAAGGCTTCGAGGTCGCGATCGCGCCCACGGGTCCCGAGGCGCTGGACGACTTCGACCGCAATGGCGCCGATCTGGTGCTGCTCGACCTGATGCTGCCGGGGCTGCCCGGCACGGAGGTGTGCCGCCAGCTGCGCAGCAAGTCCAATGTCCCCGTGATCATGGTGACCGCGAAGGACAGCGAGATCGACAAGGTCGTAGGCCTCGAAATAGGAGCCGACGACTACGTGACGAAGCCCTTCTCCTCGCGGGAGCTGGTCGCCCGCATCCGCGCGGTGCTGCGCCGCCGCGGCGAGCCCGAGGAGCAGGCGCCGGCGGCCCTGGAGGTCGGCCCGGTGCGGATGGACGTGGACCGGCACGTGGTCACCGTCTCCGGCGACAAGGTGGACCTCCCGCTGAAGGAGTTCGACCTGCTGGAGATGCTGCTGCGCAATGCTGGGCGGGTCCTGACCCGCATGCAGCTGATCGACCGCGTCTGGGGCGCGGACTACGTGGGGGACACCAAGACCCTCGACGTCCACGTCAAGCGGCTGCGCGCCAAGATCGAGCCGGACCCGGGCGCCCCGCGCTTCCTGGTCACGGTCCGCGGCCTGGGCTACAAGTTCGAGCCGTAAGCCGCCGCCGATACGCGAAACCGCCCGCGCCGCCCCGTACGAAACGGGGCGGCGCGGGCGGTTTTCCGTATCCGGACGGGGGTCAGTGACCACCCGCCTGGCTGCCGTCGGCCTCCGGCGAGGTCCCGGTGCCGGGAGCCTGGCTGCTGCTCGTCGAGGGGGACGCGGCGCCCGCGCCCTCGGCGGCGCCGGACGCCGTCTGCGACGGGTCGGCGGACTGCCCGGCGCCGGGCGACTGGGACGGGTTCGCCGACGGCGACCCGGAAGCCCCGCCGCGGCCGCGACCCGCGGCATCGTCGGCGGCCGCCGGGCTCGGCCCGAAGCTCTTGTACTGGCCCGTCGCCGGCACCACCAGCGTGGCGATCTTCACCGCGCCGGTCCTGCTGAGCTGGAAGACCAGCTGCTTCGCCCGGCCGTCGGTGACGCTCTTGCGGCCGCCCTCGATGACCGCCGAGGCATTGCCCTTGCCGCCGATCATCAGCGAGCCGCCGGCCGGGATGGTGAGCGTGTCGCCGCCCTTCGGGCCGCTCAGCTTCACCGTGGTGTTGGTCTCGGGGATGGTCAGGCTGGTCAGCCGCTCCGGCGACTTCCCGTCGTTGAAGATCCGCGCGGAGACGGCGGCGGTGCCTTCGCCGCGCTCCTCCGGGGTGATCACGACGGCGTTCTGGATCTGGATGTCGCCCACGGTGGCCCGGGCGTTGTCCGGGTTGATCTGCCCGGTCTCTGCGTTGTTGCCCGCTCCGCAGGCGGTGAGGGCGGCAAACGAGATCACTACGGCGGTCGCGGCGAGGGCGCCGCGTCCGAGGCTGCGGCTCACGGGGGCGCAACTCCTTGGACGTTTCGGGTCAGCCAGACAGGCGGACTGGGGCGATCATCGATCAGGGAGAACAGTACCGACCGCCCCCGTACCACCCGCAGCCGACCCGCCCCTTGGAGTCCGGCCGGCCCTCCTAATGGCCCGTCAAGAGCCGCCATAGGGAATTGCGGGATTCTGCCCGGCGACCGGATCATCGCCCGGAAAGATCAATTCCGGATTTCTCTTGCTAACGATCGCGATCGGCCGAACGGAGCACGCGGGGTTCACCATTGAGACTCCGACAAATCGGGACGTTTGCCCCCTCGCGAGGGGGTTGGGCGGGCTGTAACGTTCGCGTTTCAGCCCGTGTGCAGAACCGTCCCGACCTGCGGATATCCCCTTGACGGTCGCCCGTGAAGCACGATACGGCCGCCGTTGTCAAGCCCCGAGATGCGGCCTGACCTGCGAAAACGCCATTCAGAACGGGCCCTTCCCGTGTTACTCTGGATAGCCACGGAAGGGGTACCTGTCACATGACGTTCAAGGTTGGCGACACCGTGGTCTATCCCCATCACGGGGCCGCGCTGATCGAGGCCATCGAAACTCGCCAGATCAAAGGTGTGGACAAGACCTACTTGGTGCTGAAGGTCGCTCAGGGCGACCTCACGGTGCGTGTTCCCGCGGACAATGCGGAGTTCGTGGGTGTGCGCGACGTAGTTGGCCAGGATGGGCTGGAGCGCGTGTTCGAGGTGCTGCGCGCCCCGTATGCCGAGGAGCCCACGAACTGGTCGCGGCGGTACAAGGCGAACCTGGAGAAGCTGGCCTCCGGTGACGTCATCAAGGTCGCGGAGGTTGTCCGGGATCTGTGGCGCCGCGAGCGGGAGCGTGGTCTTTCCGCTGGTGAGAAGCGGATGCTCGCCAAGGCCCGGCAGATTCTGGTCAGCGAGCTCGCGCTGTGCGAGTCCACGAATGAGGACAAGGCCGAGGCACTGCTCGACGAGGTACTCGCGTCCTGAATTTGAAGATCGAAATCGCGCGTCGGTGCAGTTCAAGACGCGTGTGAATGCCGTGGTGCCCGAGCGGACCCGCCAATGCGGTGGCTTCGCGCCGGGCGCTGCGGCATTTTACGGCGCGGTGTGTGGTGCGCGCCGAAAACGGTGTGCCGGGGCCGGGCTGCCGCCGGGGGTGCTGCATCTCTTGCAGCGCGTCACGGAAGGGTCCGGCGGCTGTGCGCTGCGCCCCGGCAAGCGGAGGCGTGGCGCCCGGCACGCTGTGGCCATACCCAAGCCCTCGTAGGTCCAAAACCTGAACTGGCCGGGAACTGACAATGTCTGCGACAAACCCTGAGCCGGGCGGCCGCACCGCCGCCGTCATCCCGGCTGCCGGCCGGGGCGTACGCCTCGGCCCCGGCGCCCCGAAGGCGCTCCGCGCGCTCGGCGGCACCCCCATGCTCGTCCACGCGGTCCGGGCCATGGCCCAGTCCCGCGCCGTCACGCTCGTCGTGGTCGTGGCACCGCCCGACGACACCGCTGTCGCCGAGGTGCAGCAGCTGCTGGCCGACTCCGACGCCATCGCCGAGGTCCTGGTCGTCCCCGGCGGCGAGACCCGGCAGGAGTCCGTACGGGCCGGGCTCGACGCCCTGCCCGCCGACGTCGACGTGGTCCTCGTGCACGACGCGGCCCGCCCTCTGGTGCCGGTCGACACCGTCGACGCGGTCGCCGCGGCGGTACGGGCCGGAGCGCCGGCCGTCGTGCCCGCGATGCCGGTGACGGACACCGTCAAGGAGGTCGGGCCGGGCGGCGAGCCCGGGGCGCCCGAGCCGGTCCTCGGCACCGTCGACCGCTCCCGGCTGCGCGCCGTGCAGACCCCGCAGGGCTTCGACCGGGACGCGCTCGTCGCGGCGCACGAGAAGACCGCCCTGGAGGGCGACGGCGCCACCGACGACGCCGGGATGGTGGAGCGGCAGGGGCATCAGGTCGTGCTCGTGCCCGGGCACGAGGAGGCGTTCAAGGTGACGCGGCCGCTGGACCTCGTCCTCGCCGAGGCCGTGCTGGCGCGGAGGAGGGCGACCAGTGGCTTCTGAGCGCCCCGTCATCCCCCGCGTCGGCATCGGCACCGATATCCACGCCTTCGCCGCCGACCCCGACCGCGAGCTGTGGCTGGCCGGCCTGCGCTGGGACGGCGAGGGACCAGGACTCGACGGCCACTCGGACGCCGACGTCGTCTGCCACGCCGCCTGCAACGCCCTCTTCTCCGCGGCAGGCCTCGGCGACCTCGGCGCCCACTTCGGTACGGGCCGCCCCGAGTGGGCGGGCGCGCCAGGACTGAAGCTGCTGGCGGAGGCGGCGCGGATCGTACGGGCCGCCGGCTTCGAGATCGGCAATGTGGCGGTGCAGGTCGTCGGCGTACGGCCCAAGGTCGGCAAGCGGCGTGAAGAAGCGCAGCAGGTGCTCTCGGAGGCCGCCGGTGCGCCGGTGTCCGTGTCCGCGGCGACCACGGACGGGCTCGGCTTCCCGGGGCGCGGCGAGGGACTCGCCGGGATCGCCACCGCCCTGGTCTACGTGCCCGCGGAATAGCCTTGATCCGCCGCCGCCGGGTACTCGGCGGCGTGGCAGGCACCCCCGTGTACGTAAAGGAACCGCCGTGCTTTCGGAAGACCTGAAGAAGCTCCTCGACTCCCCCGTCTTCGTCACCGTCGCCACCGTGCAGCCCGACGGCAGCCCGCAGCTGTCGCCTGTCTGGGTGAAGCGGGACGGGGACGACCTCCTCATCTCCACCACCCGCGACCGCCGCAAGGAGCTGAACCTGCGCCGCGACGACCGCGTCTCGGTGATGGTGCAGCCCTTCGACTCCCCGTACACGTACGCGGAGGTCCGCGGCACCGCGACGGTGACCGAAGAGGGAGGTCAGGAGCTCATCGACGAGCTGGCGCAGAAGTACACCGGGAAGTCCTACGCGGAGTTCAACCCCGCCTCCGCAGAGGACAGCGCCCGGGTCGTCGTGCGCATCACGCCGCGTAAGGTCGTCGGCCGTATCTGACGGCGGCGCGGCGCCGCTACCCTTGTCTGCGTGAGTATTCGCCTGTACGACACCAGCGCCCGGCAGATCCGTGACTTCACCCCGGTGGTACCGGGTTGCGTCTCGATCTACCTGTGTGGGCTGACCGTGCAGGCCGCTCCGCACATCGGGCATGTCAGGGGAGCGCTGAACTTCGATGTCATGCGCCGCTGGTTCGAGTACCGCGGCTACGACGTGACGCTGGTGCGCAATGTCACCGACATCGACGACAAGATCATCGCCAAGCAGGCCGAGCTCGGCCGCCCGTGGTGGGCGATCGGATACGAGAACGAGCGCGGCGTCAACGCCGGTTACGACGCGCTCGGCGTGCTCCCGCCGACGTACGAGCCGCGGGCCACGGGCCACATCCCCGAGATGATCGAGATGATGCGGGGCCTGATCGAGCGCGGTCACGCGTACGAGGCCGACGGCAACGTCTACTTCGACGTGCGCTCGTACCCGGACTACCTCTCCCTCTCCAACCAGGACCTGGACGATCTGCGCCAGCCCGAGGGCGAGGGCGAGACCGGCAAGCGGGACCCGCGGGACTTCGCCATGTGGAAGGCCGCCAAGCCCGGCGAGCCCTCCTGGGAGACGCCGTGGGGCCGCGGCCGGCCCGGCTGGCACCTGGAATGCTCGGCCATGGCGCACAAGTACCTCGGCGAGGTCTTCGACATCCATGGCGGCGGGCGGGATCTGATCTTCCCGCACCATGAGAACGAGATCGCGCAGTCGAAGTGCTTCGGTGACGAGTTCGCGCGCTACTGGATGCACAACGGCTGGGTCACCATGAGCGGCGAGAAGATGAGCAAGTCGCTGGGGAATTCGGTGCTGGTCGCCGACATGCTCCAGCGGTGGCGTCCCATCGTGCTGCGCTACTACCTCGCCGGGCCGCACTACCGCTCCATGATCGAATACAGCGAGGACGCGCTGCGCGAGGCCGAGTCGGCGTTCGCGCGGATCGAGGGGTTCGTGCAGCGCGTGGTGGAGAAGGCGGGCGGCGCGGTCGCCCCCGCCGAGACCGTGCCGCCGGCGTTCGCCGAGGCGATGGACGACGACCTGGGCGTCCCGCAGGCGCTCGCCGTCGTGCACACCGCGGTCAAGCAGGGTAATTCCGCGCTTGCCGCGGACGACAAGGAGGCCGCGGTCGAGCGCCTCGCCGAGGTCCGCGCGATGCTCGGCGTGCTCGGTCTCGACCCCCTGGACGCCACGTGGTCAGGCGGCGGCAACGACCGCAGCGAGGAGCTGCACGGCGCCGTCGACACCCTGGTGCGGCTCGTCCTGGAGCAGCGGCAGGCGGCACGGGCCCGTAAGGACTACGCCACCGCCGACGCCATCCGCGACCAGCTGCAGCAGTCGGGCCTCGTCATCGAGGACACCCCGGACGGCGCCCGCTGGTCGCTGGGCTGAGCGACCGCACCACCGATGTGCCGCCCGGACCCCCGGGCGGCACACTCATGAATACGTACGTACGCAACGAGACAAGGTGACACCCCATGGCCGGCAAGAAGGGCCCGTCGAAGGGCACCGGTGGCAAGAACCGCCGCAGCCTGGAGGGCAAGGGTCCGACCCCGCCCGCCGAGGCGCGCAAGGGCCACGCCAAGCAGCGCGCCGCCCAGGCACGCGCCCGGCAGGCCGCCAAGCGTCCGGCGCCGCGCCGCGGTGGCGCCAAGGGGACGAGCGAGATGGTCGTCGGCCGTAACTCGGTCTACGAGGCGCTGCGCGACGGGGTGCCGGCGTCGACGCTGTATGTGCAGCAGTTCATCGACAACGACGACCGGGTGCGGGCCGCGCTGCAGCTCGCCACCGAGAGCGGCACCATCAACCTGATGGAGGCCCCGCGCCCCGAGCTCGACCGGATGACGAACGGCCTGAACCACCAGGGCCTCGTCCTCCAGGTCCCGCCGTACGACTACGCCCACCCGGACGACCTGGTGGCGGCGGCGCACGACGAGGGCGCCGACCCGCTGATCGTCGCCCTCGACGGGGTGACGGACCCGCGCAACCTCGGTGCCGTCGTCCGGTCCGTCTCCGCCTTCGGCGGCCACGGCGTGGTCGTCCCGGAGCGGCGCGCGGCGGGCATGACGGCGGGCGCCTGGAAGACGTCCGCCGGTACGGCCGCCCGTACGCCGGTCGCGCGCGCCACAAACCTGACCCGGGCGCTGGAGCAGTACCAGAAGGCCGGCGTGATCGTGGTCGGGCTGGCCGCCGACGGCGACACCGAGGTCCAGGACCTCCAGGCGCTGGACGGCCCGGTCTGCATCGTCATCGGCTCGGAGGGCAAGGGCCTGTCCCGGCTGGTCGGCGAGACCTGCGACGTGCGGGTGCGGATCCCCATGCCGGGCGGCGCGGAGTCCCTCAACGCCGGGGTCGCGGCAGGCATCGTGCTGTACGAGGCGGCCCGTAAGCGGGCTTAGCGGTCCAGCAGGCCGGCCAGCCGGGCGCGGGTGAGGACGGCGATCGTGAACGCGTCGGTGATGCCGCCGGTGCGGATCAGCTCCTCGGCCTCCGCGACCGGCACCGGCAGCGCCCGGCGGATGCCCTCCCCGCGGTCCACCTCGCCGATCGCGGCGATCCGGGCCGCGAAGAGCTCGGCGTGCCCGCCGCGCAGCCCGGTGTCCGGGTGCAGCAGGCCCAGCGGGATCAGCTCGTCGGCCGTCGTGCCGAGCTCCTCCGCCAGCTCCTTGGCCGCGTTCTCCGCCCCGGACAGGCCGGAGGTGCCGTGTCCGCGCGGCACCTCCAGGTGCCACTCGCGGGTGGCGTGCCGGAAGTGCTCGACCAGCACCACCTCCGGCCCGAGCAGCGGCAGCAGCACGCAGCTGGGGCCGGTCGCGGAGTCGAGGAGGCGGATGTACGTGCCGCGCTCGCCGTCGGGGAAGCGGACGGGGTCGCGCAGGATCGTGATGTACGGGTCCTGGTAGACGACGCCGACCTCGTCGTCGGCCGCGTCGTGGAGGATGTCGATGCCGCCGGGCAGGTTGCGGAAGAGCTGGGGGCGCTGCTGCCGCAGTCGTTCGTACGCGTCGCCGTCGCCGTTCGTACCGGTCATGTCATACCCCCACCTGCTGGTCGGCCTCGTTCGCGAGCAGATCGCCGCGGGCCTGCCGGGGCCCGCCGCCGTATGCCCGCAGCATCGTCTCCCAGTCCCGGCGCAGACTGCGCAGCCGCAACGCCGGGAGGGTGATGCTGTGGCTCAGCCCGCCGCGCCCCGCGGAGCGCAGCTCCTTGAACATCAGCCGCATCACCAGCGGCCCCGCCACCACGCCCACGGCGTCGAGCGAGCCGCTGACCAGTGAGCCCTCGCCGGCCGCCAAGTGCAGGACGATGCCGGGGGATTCGAGGACGAGCATCAGATTGATCTCACGGGCGTAACCGCCGCCCTTGGTGAGCTTGCGCGCGCGCCCGAGCATGCGCGCGTGCAGCCGGGCTATCCGCCGGGTCGCCTCCGCGAACTCGTCCGGGGACGGCACACGCCCGGCGGCGAAGCCGGCGCGGAGGAAGCCGCCGAGCGCGGCGATGTAGTCGTGCCACGCCTCCTCCTGGCGAAGCGCCACGATGTCGGTGAGGCTCAGCCCGCCGTACGAGTTCGGCCCGTCCACCGCGCGGTGCAGCGCGTCCGCGAACACGCCGCGCAGCAGCAGGCCGAGTGACTCCGGGTCCGCGACCGGGTCGTCCAGCCCCGCGGTGAGCTCCTGCAGCGCGCTGCGCGGCGGGGACAGCGGCGGGGTGGCGGCGGTGATGCCGGCGGCCACCGGGACGCCGATGTTGTAGAGCAGGTCGACGAGCTGCTTGGCGGGGACGATCTCCGGTCCCTCGCGCAGCAGTTGCTCGTACGGCTCGGTGCCGGGGCGGGTGATGAAGTGCTGGTAGACGGCGTTGCGGGTGATGGCCGCGTCCGGGCCCTGGTCGAAGGCCCAGCGGGCGATGTCGGTGAGGATGCCGCGACGCATCCGGTCGGCGAGCTCGGGCGGGATGTCGAGATCCTCGGCGAGCAGGACCGGGTCGAGGCGGTTGAGGGTGAGCACGTTGCGGGAGAAGTACTCGCCGATCCGCCGGGTCGCGGTGACGTTCGCCGTATCGTCCCAGGACAGGCGCACACAGGCGGGGTCGGCCTCGTCCTCGAGCAACCGGTGCCACATGCGGTGCACATGCTGGTCGTGGGTGAAGCGGATCTCCTGGCCCTGGTGCAGGTGCAGCGGGCGCTCGGCCGGATCGCGCTCGGCGAGCAGGAACGGGACCATGGCGCGGTCGTTGAGCAGCCGGGCGAAGGCGCGCCGGTCGGTGTGGTCGGCGTCCGCGAGGAAGTTGGCGTACAGGGCCTCGTTGTTGAGGAAATATGCGCGGTTGACCACGAGCGTGCCGCTGTTCACCAGCGCCCGGCGCAACTCGGCCGACGCGGCGGCGAGCTGCTCGGCGCCGGCCGTGGCGGGCGTCGTGGGACGCTGCCGCTCGCCGGCTAGGGAGGCGGGCAGCCACTGGTTGTCGAGGGCCTGCGCCATCACCGGATAGCGGTCGCGGAGGTCGGCGAACTCCAGTTGTTGTAAGGGCACGACCCCATCTTCCCCCCGGATCGTCTGATCTTTGACGGGTCTCGGACAGATCGCTGCGGCGGAGGCAGTGTCCAAAAGGCGTGTCACTCGGTTAGATGAGCGTGGACACCAGAACACCGCCCACTCCCAGGGGTGGCCGCGCGCAGGGATTCGAAGAAACCGACGTGCTGAACATGCGGAAGGTGCCGAGCGATCCGGCGCTGGTCGCCCTCAATAACGCCAGTTTCCGGGTGCAACTCGGGCCCAGCTCCGGGCATTTCGGTCCGTCGGTGGGCCGGCGTGCGCCGGGGCGGCGGCAGGTCACGGTCGCGGCCGGTGGTGCCGGTGCGGCCACGGTGGCGATGCCGGTCGTGTCCCCGGTGGGCGAGGAGACCGCGGAGATGCCCGCGGTGCCCGGTGCGCGCCGGCGTGCGCCCGTGGTGTGGAGCGGGCGTTCCACGCCGGGCGATCCCGCGGCCGGGCAGCTGCTTCAGGCCGTACGGCAGTCGTCCCGCACGGCCGGGGACGGCACCGTAAATCCGGATCTGACCGAGACGCAGGTGCTGCCGCGGCTGGAGTCCACGGTGATCGGGCAGCGCGGTCCCTCCGGCGACGACACGCAGCTGCTGCCGCCGATCCAGCCCGGCCAGGACTACCCCGGCGACGACGGCTACGACGACTACGACGACGACTACGAGTCCGAGCCCCCGCGCCGGCAGCGCTTCGGCGCCGACCCGGTCCGGCACGCGTACTATCCCGGCCGCCGGATGAACCTCGGGGTGGTGCTGCTCCCGCTGCGCATCTTCCTCGGCCTCGTCTCGATCTACGCCGGCTTCGGCAAGCTCTCCGACCCGGCCTACTTCGACGGCGGCGAGCGCGGCTCGCTCGCCAAGTGGCTCGGCACCCTGGAGCCGTGGGCCGTCGCCCAGCCGCTCTACGACCTCGCGCTCACCCACCCCGTCGGGGCCGGGCTCACGGTGGCGTTCCTGCAAGTGATCGTCGGCGTGCTGACGATCTGCGGCCTCTGGCAGCGGATCGCCGCCGGCTTCGGCGTGCTGCTCTCGCTCGCGCTGATCGTGACGGTCAGCTGGGGCGCCGCGCCGGTCTACGACGCACCGGACTTCATCTACCTCGCCGCCTGGTCCCCGCTGGTCATCGCCGGCGCCCCGGTGTATTCGATGGACGCCCGGCTGGCCGGGCAGGCCTGGCGCCGCCTCGGCCCGCGCTCGGAGCTGTGGGAGCTGCGGCGGTACGTGCTGCGCCGCGGCGTCGTCCTCGCCACCTTCGTCATCGGCGCCACGCTGCTGCTCGGCGCCATGCTCGGCGGCGCGGTCCGCTCCTCCAAGACGGTCGACGTGCCGGAGCCCGGCGAGGCCCCGCGCAACCAGCTCCCCGGCTCCCCGCTCCCGGAGACCCCGGGCGGCGACGGGCGCGGCGGGCCGGCCGGTTCGGGCTCCACGGCGCCGTCCGAGCGCCCGTCGCGGGAGACCTCGCCCTCGCCGTCGGCCTCGCCGTCCGCGGGCCGCGACGCCTCGCAGCCGGGCAATGTCGGCGAGCAGCCCTCCTCGCCGCAGGGCGAGCAGCAGCCGCCCGCGCAGCAGGAGCAGCCCTCGGAGCAGCAGCCGCCCGCGGAGGGCGGCGGCTCGACGGGCGGCGGCGGTGGCGGCGGCTCGCAGGACCCGGGCGATGAGGAGTCGCCGGGTCTGGTGGGCGGGCTGCTGGGCTGAGGTCCGTACGACGAAGGGGGCTGCCGGATGCCCGGCAGCCCCCTTCGTCTTTGCCTGTCCTGGCTCAGCTCTCCTGCTTGCCGCTGGCGAGCTCCTTGGCCGCCTCGGTCAGGTCCTTTGCCGTGTCGATGGCGCGCCAGTACGCGCCCTGCGGGATCTGCCACCCCGCCAGCCGCCGCTCCCGCGCCAGCCGCGGGAACGTAGTGCGCTCGTGGTCGCCGCGGTCCGGCAGCATCTTCGTGAAGGCGGCGGAGAAGACGTAGACACCGGCATTGATGAGATACGGCGACGGCGGCGCCTCGATGAAGTCCAGGACGTGGCCGAAGCGGTCGGTCTCCACCGCTCCCCACGGGATCCGCGGCCGGGCGAGGGCGAGGGTGGCGTCCGCGTCCCGCTCGTGGTGGAAGTCGGCCATCTCGCGGAGGCTGAAGCGGGTCCAGATGTCGCCGTTGGTGGCGTACCAGGGCTCGTCGTCGCGGGGCAGCGAGGCCGCCGCGTACTTCAGGCCGCCGCCGCGCCCCAGCGGCTCCGTCTCCACGACCGTGGTGACCCGCAGCGGCAGTTCGGTGGCGTCCAGCCAGTCCTGCAGGACCTCGGCGAGGTGGCCGCAGGAGACGACGGCGTCGGTGACGCCCTCGGCGGCCAGCCAGGCCAGCTGGTGGCCGATGATCGGGGTGCCGGTGCCGGGGATCTCGACCATGGGCTTCGGGCGGTCGTCGGTGTACGGACGGAGCCGGGAGCCCTGGCCGCCGGCCAGGACGACGGCCTGTGTCGGGCGCGCTGCGGGATGGGCGGTCATGAACGGCACCTTATCCGCGGAGCGCACGGCTCCGCCCCGTCCGGAAGATGACGTTGCTTACCGGGCGGGGCGGACAGGGGAGACGGGAAGCGGGACTTGCGGGACCGCCGGGCCGCCGGGGTGCGTACGACGCGGGCTCACTGGCCCGCGGCGACCCCGGAGGCGAAGGCGGTGTCGCAGACCGGGCGGGAGAACTTCTGCGCCTGCACCGGGCCGTACTTCGCGACCGCGGCGCGGCCCAGCGAGCGGGCGATGCCGACGCAGTGCTTCGCCAGCGACGGGCGTGCGGTGGTGGCGCGCTGCAGCTCGGTGAGCGCTGCGGCCGGGTCCTTCTGCTGCAGCTCGGTGAGCAGCCGGTCGCGCAGGATGTCCTGCGGGGCGCGGGAGCCGGCCTTGCTCGATGCCTTCTCCGCGGAGGCTAGGAGCTGCGAGTCGTGCTGGGACGACTCGGTCCACGGCACGGTGGCCACGGCCAGGGTCCCCGAGAGGACGAGGACGACGGGGAGTACGAACGCGAGAGTTCTGCCGATGCGGCGGGCTGCCTGATTCACGCAGGCGATCGTAGCGACCGGTAGTGATATGGCGACATTCGGTCACCCCTATGAGTGGCCATTTTCCGGGGTTTTCGAATCCGGTGTTGACGCCGTGCGACCCCTGCGGGGGATTTGTCGACAGAATGACCCGAATCTCCGTCGTTCGAACGCGGACGGCGCCGCACCCCCGCGAGGGTGCGGCGCCGCCGTAAAGCTGTCGGCCGTGGACCTCAGCCTCAGCCGAGGCGCTCGCCGGTCGAGGTGGAGAAGACGTGCGACTCGCCGCCGCGCGGGACGACGTTCAGCGTCTCGCCCTTCATCGGCACGTTACGGCCGCTGACGCGGACCACCAGGTCCTTGTCCTCGCCGCCGACGTGCGCGGTGCCGTAGACGTACGCGTCGGCGCCGAGCTCCTCGACGACGTTCACGGACACGGGGAGGCCGGCCGGCTCGTCCTTGGAGAGCGACGAGGCCTCGCCGTTGGCGATGTCGAAGTGCTCCGGGCGGACGCCGACCGTGACGGTGCGGTCGCCCTTGTCGGAGGCGGTGGACAGCGCGTCCCGGTCGACGGGCACGACGCTGTTGCCGAACTTCACGCCGCCGTCGGTGATCGGGACCTCGACCAGGTTCATCGCCGGGGAGCCGATGAAGCCCGCGACGAAGAGGTTGGCCGGGTGGTCGTACATGGCGCGCGGGGTGTCGACCTGCTGCAGCAGGCCGTCCTTCAGCACGGCGACCCGGTCGCCCATGGTCATGGCCTCGACCTGGTCGTGGGTGACGTACACGGTGGTGATGCCGAGGCGGCGCTGCAGGCCGGCGATCTGCGTACGGGTCTGGACCCGCAGCTTCGCGTCAAGGTTCGACAGCGGCTCGTCCATGAGGAAGACCTGCGGCTCACGGACGATGGCGCGGCCCATGGCGACGCGCTGGCGCTGACCGCCGGAGAGCGCCTTCGGCTTGCGGGCGAGGTAGTCGGTGAGGTCGAGGATCTTGGCCGCGTCCTCGACCTTCTGCCGGATCTCCGCCTTCGGGACGCCGGCGATCTTGAGCGCGAAGCCCATGTTGTCGGCGACGCTCATGTGCGGGTACAGCGCGTAGTTCTGGAACACCATCGCGATGTCCCGGTCCTTCGGCGGCAGGTGCGTGACGTCGCGCTCGCCGATGCGGATCGTGCCGCTGTTGACGTCCTCGAGCCCGGCGAGCATGCGCAGGGAGGTGGACTTTCCACAGCCGGAGGGGCCGACGAGGACGAGGAACTCGCCGTCCTCGATGTCGATGTCGAGCCCGTCGACGGCGGGGGTTTCGGACCCGGGGTATATGCGGGTCGCCTTTTCGAAGCTGACCGTAGCCATGCTGTTGTCTCCTTCACCGGCAGGAACGTGCCGGACGATCCGAGTAAAGGGTGATGTGGTGTAGTCCACTCCCGCGGACTTCCGTGACCGTAACCCGCCGGGTACGCGCTTGTCAGTACCCCGGCAGGAGAGAAATCCCCTGGCCCGGCCCTCCCGGCCGCCGGTTAGACTTGCCCGCACACGCCTCGTTAGCTCAGCTGGCCAGAGCAACGCACTTGTAATGCGTAGGTCATCGGTTCGACTCCGATACGAGGCTCTGCTGAGGGCCAGGTCACAGTGTCTGTGACCTGGCCTTTTGTGTGGGTGGGGGGCGGGAGGCGCGTGGTGCCGTTAGGGTGCGGCGGATGTCCCACGTCGTTGCTGAGCGGCCGCCGCTCTATCCAGACCTCCCGAGCGCATACCCCGGTGCCTTCGGGAGCTCGGCGCCGCTTGCGGGCGGTGGGCCGCCGGAGAGCGGTGGCAAGGGCCAGGGCCGGGATCCGTTCCTGGACAACGCCAAGTACCTGACGATCATCCTCGTCGTCCTGGGGCACACCTGGGCGCCCATGGTCCACGGCAGCCGGACCACGGCCGCCGCTTACATGCTGCTGTACTCGTTCCACATGCCGGCGTTCATCATCGTGTCCGGCTATCTCTCGCGGACCTTCACGGGCAGTCCGCGCCAGCTCCAGCGGCTGGTCACGGGTGTGCTGGTGCCGTATGTGGTGCTGCAGACCGCGCTCACCCTCTTCATGCGGGTGATCGACAACCCGGAACGGGAATTCCGCTACCAGGACCCGGGGTTCGCCCTCTGGTTCCTGGTCGCGCTCTTCCTGTGGCGGCTGACCACCCCGCTGTGGAACCGGCTGCGCTGGCCGGTGCCGGTGACGCTCGCGATAGCCGTCGCGGCGTCGGTGACGCCCACGATGAGCGACAGCAGCCTGAACCTGATGCGGGTCGCCCAGTTCCTGCCGTTCTTCGTGCTCGGGCTGCAGCTGCGGCCCGAGCACTTCGAGGTGCTCAAGCGGCCGTCCGCCCGCCTCATAGCCGCGCCCGTCATGTGCATGGGCCTGGTCGTGGCGTACCTGGCGGTGCCGCGGATGAGCGCCGGCTGGTTCCTGCACAACTACGCCTCACAGACCCTGGGCGCGCCGGCGTGGGCGGGAGCCGTGATGACGCTGGCGATCTTCGGCTGCGGCGTGGTCATGACCGCCTGCTTCCTGGCCTGGGTGCCGCGGCGGCGGCTGTGGATGACGGCGCTGGGGGCCGGGACCCTGTACGCGTACCTGCTGCACATCTTCCCGGTCCAGATGTCGCGCCACCTCGGCTGGTACGACGCGGGCTGGATCCGCGGCCCGGTCGGCCACGCGGCCATCTCCGTCATCGCCATGGTGCTGATGACCCTGCTGTGCACCGGGCCGGTGCAGCGCGCGCTGCGGCCCGTACTGGAGCCGAAGATGACGTGGTTCTTCCAGCGCGAGCGCCGCCGGGGGGCGCATGCCCGACGGCGGTGATCTCCCCTGCCGTCCGTGACTCTCCGTATGATGCCGGGCAGGCGTTCAGGAGCCGGGCACAACGGTAGGGGGAGATCTTGCGTCAGGCCGCGGTTGTCTTCGTGCACGGGCTGTTCTCCTCGCCGGCTACCTGGTCGCCGCTGCAGCAGGAGTTATCCGCGGTTCCCGCCGTCGCGGACCAGTTCGACTTCCTTTTCTTCGAGTACGCGACGCGTCCTGTGACCTGGAACCCGCTGCGCCGTATGCCGGATCTGGACACCGTTGCCGAGAGCTTACGCGGATTCATCGGGGATCTCACCGCCGAATACGAGCGGATTGTGCTGGTCACCCACAGCCAAGGCGGCCTGGTTGCCCAGCGTTTCTTGTCGCGCATGCTCCAGGGGAGTCGAGGAAGAGAACTCGCCAAGATTCGCCGGTTGGTGATGTTCGCTTGCCCGAACAACGGGTCCGATCTTTTCCTGCTGGCCCGCAAAGGGCTGATACCGGTGACCCGCAATGTCCAGGAGCGTGAACTCAAGCCGCTGCAGACCTCGGTGCTCGAAACGCAGCGCAGAGTCCTCGACGGAATCGTCAGGGCCTTCGACGTGGCACGGGACCGATGTCCGATCCCCATCGTTGCCTATGCGGGGGAAAGCGACAACGTGGTTGTTCCGTCCTCGGCCGCCGGCTTCTTCCCTGAGACGGGTGTGCTCCCCGGTGACCACTTCTCCGTCATCCAACCGAACGGGCCGGACAGTCGACTCATCCACGCGGTCTGCAGGGAGCTGGCGCGAGCCCTGGCGGAGCCCTTCCCGGGCGAACCGCAGTCCGAAGCGGATGTTCCCCACCATCGCCGACCGGTCCCTGTAGCTGCCGATGTGCCGACAGAGCTGGAGGTCGTCGGCCCCATTCCCGTTCCGGCCGGCGGGGCGGCGGGGCCCGCCACCGAGTTCTTCGTCCACTGCGGGCCGGTGGAGCAGCTCAGGAACGTGGACATCGTGGTCTCCTCGGAGAACACTCACCTCCAGCTCTCCCAGTTCTTCAAGCCGTCGACATCCGGCAGCCTTCGCTGGGCTGCCGCCGAGAAGAGTGCAAGCGGTCAAATTCTGGAGGATGTCGCCGGCGAGCATCTGTCCGCGTGGCTGCGAAACCACGGTAGTTACGGATTGCCTGTTCCGGAGGGGACGGTGGCGCCGACACCGTCCGGCGCGCTTCGGCGACGAAACATCCAGCGGATCTATCACGCGGCTATTACCACCCCGATGTCCGGTACCAACAGCTACCGGATCGCTCCACAGGCCATCCCTCGGGCTGTGCACAACACATTCGACTTGGCCAGACGGGAGAGGGAGGAGCTGCGAGCGCCGTTGTCCTCCATCTGCTTTCCGCTGTTCGGTTCGGGGCGAGGGGGGATGAGTGCGGTGGAAAGCTTCGAGCTGATCTGGGAGTCGATGATGAGCGAGCTGGCCGACGACCCGAGTTGGAGCATCCATTTCATGTCCCGGCGCAGGTCGCACTTCGACCTTCTGTATGGCCGGATCCAGGCGAAGAAGCGGGCGTGCCCGTAAAGACGACTGTGGGCCCGGCTGGAGCAGCCGGGCCCACAGGTTCGTGCGGCGCGTCAGTACTGGCGGCGCATGAGGCGGACGGCCGTTACGGCGCCGCCCAGGGTGAGGGCGAGGATGGCCCCGCCGATGACGTACTCATTGGTGTTGAAGCCCGTGTCCGCCAGGTGCGGCGGCTCCTGCGGGCCGTGCGGGGCCGGCTTGTTGTCGTCCTTGTCCGGGATGGCCGGATCATCCTTGTCCGGGACGGACGGAGCCGGCTGCGGCTCCGAGGTGGACGGGGCCGGCTCGACGGGCGGGTTGCCCGGGCCCGCCGGCGGGGCGGGCGGGTTGCCCGGCTCGTCCGGGGTGGGCTCGTCAGACGGCTCGTCCGGCGTCGGCTCGTCCGAGGGGTCGTCCGGCGTCGGCTCGTCCGAAGGGTCGTCCGGCGTGGGCTCGTCAGACGGCTCATCCGGCGTCGGCTCATCCGACGGCTCAGCCGGCGGCGGCGTCGTCGGGTCGTCCGACGGCTCCGCCGGGTCGCCCGGGTCCTCCTCGTCGATCACCCGCACATTCGCGTCCCCCGACTGCACCGGCAGCGCAAGACCGCTTGCCCGCGCGCCCACGCGGTTCGTGTACACGTCGTCGTGCACCGCCCCCTGCGTCGCCAGCACCAGGTCGTACGACTGCGTCTCGTTCGGTGCCAGCGGGCCGGGGTCGGTGATGCGGTAGCCCGTCACCTCCGCGAGGCTCGCCGGGCAGCCGGTCTCGCCGAGTTCGGACTCCTCGCACCAGCGGGTGGCGCCGCCGTCGTCGTTGGAGCCGTCCTCCGGGTCGAGGCTGATCGCGTCGGGGGCCGCCGAGGTGTAGAAGAGCTTCGCGCCGTCGTGCAGCGGGCCCGGGGCCTTGGCGAGGCCGACCGTGCCGTGGAAGTCGCTGGCCGGCGAGCGGCCGTCGCCGCGGTACGGCAGGGCGTCGATGATGTCGAGGTTCCGCAGCGGGCGCGGGCTGCGGTTGGCGATGGTCATGTCGTACGTGAGGTCGTCGCCGACCTTCTCGACCGGTACCGGTGCGTGCTTCTCGATCGCCATCGCCGCGCCGTGGGCGATCTGCAGGGCCTGGGTCGCCCTGCGCTGGTCCTCGGGGCTGTTGTCGGCCGGCGTGGAGGTCTCGACCTCGTTGACGGCCGTGGTCTCCGGGGCCAGCGAGCTCGCCCGTACCTTGAAGGTGATCGGGTCGATCGGCTCGTTGGGCTTCCGGTCCTTCAGGACCCAGGTGACCGTCGTCGTGCCGTCCTCGTTGGCCTCCACACTGTCCGGCTCGACGGAGGCGCTGCCCGCGTACGAGATCCACTCGGGGAGGGTGTCGACGACCGTCACGTCATGGGTGCCGGTCCCGTTGGCCTTCGAGGTGAGCGTCGGGTAGAGGGCGTACGTGGCCGTGCCGCCCGCGGTGACCTGATAGCTCGGCCGGTCGGGGGCGGTCTCGGCGGTCTCGCCCGGGCCCACCACCTTCTTGTTCACGCGGGTGAGCACCGAGGTGACGGTGACCCGGTCGGCCGCGCGGCCCAGTGCCTCCTCCGGGTCGCTCGTGTCGTGCACCCACTTCTGCCGGGCCCTGGTCATGCCGAAGTTGCGCAGCCGGTCGCCGTCCTCGGCGCCGTCCGCGACCTTCAGGTTGGTGTAGTAGTAGCCCATCGTCAGGCCCCTGAGCGGCCCGACGAAGCGGACCTTGCCCACGGCCTTCACACCGCCGGGGACGTCCGCCGGGTCGTCGTACCAAGGCCCGTCGTCGTCATTGCAGTCGGCCTGCTGCATCTCGCGCGGGCTGCCCCAGTCGGCGGCCGCGTACTCGATCCGCACGCCGCTGACGTTCTTGGTCAGGGCGTACGCGCCGGAGGCGTCCGTGGTGAGCGTCTGCAGCTTGTTGTCGAAGGTGTCGCAGGCGTAGAGCGGATCGAACGCCGTCACACCGGAGTTGGTGACGCGGACCCGGCTGCGGAAGCTCTCGCCGGGGGTGACGTAGCCGTCGCCGGTCTCGAAGTCGGTGGCGGTGCCCACGGGGTCGCCGTCCATGGACTCGTACCACTTGCGCAGCAGCAGCTTGCCGTTGACGACCAGGCTGCTCGTGTTGGTGTTGTTGTCCAGCGGCTCTTCGCCGTCGCCGTAGTTGTCCTGGCCCGAGATGCTCTTCGGGTCGAAGCCGGTGAAGGCGTTCTTGATGGTGACGGTGCCGCCGGGCTTGCCCTCCGCGGCCTGGTTGATCGCGTCCTGCGGGATCCAGACCTTGATGTAGCCGGAGATCACGATCGCCGAGTCGGCGGGCAGGGCCTTGCCGCTGGTCGTCTGCGTGGGTACGTGGTCGGCGCTGGTGTCGGCGCCGGTGACGGTGACGTCGATGTTCGCGCCCGCGCCGGACTGCGTGCAGTCGATGGTGCCGCTCTCCGTGACCCCCTTGGCCCCCTCACCGCGCCCGGCCGGCTGGCTCGCCGCCTTGTTCGCGGGGTACGGCGCGCAGGCCGGGACGGCGCCCCAGTCGTAGAGGCGGGCGCCGCCCGACGTGCCGTCGAGGAGTTCGGAGATGTCGTCGGTGAAGGTGAACGGCGAGGCCAGCGGCTCGGAGCCGAGCTGCGGCGAGTGCTTCGGGTCGTCCTGCGCCCTGGCGTCCACCACGATCGGGAATTCGTAGACGACGCCCGGCTCGTCGTTCGGGCCGTCGGCCTCCGTCTTGGCGATGCCGCCGTTCTTCTTGTCCAGGTCGAACTTCGGGGCAGCCGATACGGTGACGGGATCGGCGGCGACGCCCTTGCCGGGTGCATTGTCGGCGCTCACATCGGCGGACACCGGGATCTTGTCGCCGTTCTTCATGTCGCCGGTCACGCGCAGCAGCACCGGAATGCTGCGGCTGGTGTTGGTGAGGTCGCCGAGATTGCAGATGAGCCGCTGCCCGTCGATTTTCGAGCCGGGGCCTTTGCAGACGCCGGGCAGCTGCTGCCATTCGGTGCCGACCGGGGCGTCGAGGGTGAAGGTCTCATTCCTGGCGGTGCCGCCGGTGACGTTGACATCCACCTTGTACTGGATGGTGTCGTGGGTCCGCACGATGCCGTTGTTCGCACCGGAGTCGAGGCCCGGGCCGTCCTCCGCGGTGAAGTTACCGCCGCCGTCCTTGGCCACCGAAAGCGCGATGTCGATGGTGGGGGCGGCGCCTGATGACGACGCACCCATGACCGCCGGAGCGGTGGCCGTCAGAATTCCCGCTGTCAACGCGACCCCTACCGGATGCCGCTTTCGCCAATTCATGGTATGACCTCCTTTTCCCTCCGTCCCTTGTAGACGATTGCCGTCTATGGCCACCGGAGCCGGTCTCGCGCCTTTGCGGATGGCAGGGAACTTCACCCGAGCGGCGGGGCCCCGGTCGGGCTGATTTGATTCCTTTCCGAACACGCCATATTTGGTCCGTATGATCGGCCGGGCGCTGAGGCATGCTCGGGGTCCGGCGAACTCAGGAAGTCAGGTGCCATGGCGGTGAGCCCTGGGCAAAAACCTCCTCGCAGCCGCCGCAGGGACCTGCCGCTCCTCGGCGGCGTGCGCTTGCCCATCGCCCTGCTCGCGGCGCTGCTGCTCGGCGTATGCGCGCTTACGGCCGTCACGGTCGGCGACGGCGACGACGGGCCCGTATCGCAATCGGTCCTGGACGCACAGCAGTTCATCGCCGAGGACGGGGCGGGCACGGTCGGCTCGGCGCTGGGGCAGCATCTGCAGGATCTGCCGCGGGCGGCGCGGCTGTTCGCCGCGGGGCCCGCGGAGCCGCCGCGGCGGACGGTCGCGGCGATCGCGGGCTCGTATCAGAAGTGGCGCGGGCTGGCCCTCGTGGAGCCGGCGACCGGACGGCCGCTGGCGGCTGCCGGCGAGGGAGTGCCGCTCGCGGGGCCCCTCATGCCCGCGCCGCGGGCGCGGATCACGCCGCTGCCGGACGGGCAGGCACGGCTGGTCACGTACGCGCCCTTCCGGCGTCCCGGACAGCCCGAGCGGCTGCTGGTCGCCGCGGGGGCGCTGCGGCTGCCGCCGGAGGGCGAGGGGCGGACGACCTTCGTGACCGGGCCCGGCGGGCGGGTGCTGGCCGCCTCCGGCGAGCGGTGGGCGGATCCGCGGCTGCGGCGGCTGGTGTCGGCCGCGGCGCCGCAACACCGGGCCGTGGCGCGGGCGGACGGGGCCGGCGGGCGGCATCTCGTGCTGGGCAGCGCGCCCGTCGCGGAGGGCCGGGCCGTCGCGCGCTTCGGGCTCACCGTCACCACGGCCGTGGACCTGCCGCCCGGGACCGCCGCATGGGACCTGCCGCGGCTGGCCCTGCTCGGCGCGCTCAGCCTGCTCGTCGTCGCCGTGGCCGTCACCCTGCTGCTGCTCATCGGTGTGCAGCGGCCGGTGCTGCGGCTGCAGGCGGCGTCCCGGCGGCTGGTGCGGGGTGAGATCGATGAGCCGGTACGGGTCCGGGGCTGGGGTGAGCCGCGGCGGATGGCGGCGGCGCTGGAGGCGCTTCGGCTCGCGCTGCGGGGCGAGCAACGCCCGTACTGCCCAAGGGAGAAGCGGCTGACCGGCATCAGCAGCGTGCGCGCCTCCGCGCTGCTCTGCACCGCGCTCGTCGCCGGCTGGGCGGTCGCGCTGCCGCTGCTCACCCACGCGGACGCCGACGACCGGGTCCGCGAGCGGACCGCCCGGGAGCAGCTCGCCCGCGACCAGGCCTACCGCACCCACGCCACCGCCGAGCGGATGCGGCGCCTCGTGCTGGAGGCGGCGGCCGATCTGTCGTCGCTGGCGCCGTCCGTGCGCACGTCCTCGTACCGGGCGGGCGAGCTGCTGAAGGAGGCCGTCGCGGGCGGCGGGCCGTGGCGCTCGCTGTACGTGCTCGACCGCGGGGGCCGGGTGCTGACGCGGGCGGGGCAGGCGCCGACCGGGTACCGCTGGCCCGCGGCGCTGCCCGCACAGTCCGCCGTGCTGCAGCTCAACCACTCCGGCAAGGAGCCCGCCACCGCCGCCGTCGCCCCGCTGGGCGGCAGGGCCGTACTGGTCGGCGAGCTGCGGCCGTCCGTGCTGAGCGCGCCGCTGCAGCATCAGGGCATCGGGCGGGCCTGGCTGGTCGACGCGCGAGATCGGGTCATCGGCGGCAACCGGGGCTTCACCGCCTTCGAACCGCTGCCGGGGCGCGGGCTGTTCAGCGTGCTGACCGAATGGTCCACCGACAGCTCGCTGGGCGATCTGCTGCGCGGCGCCGACGCCCCCGTGCTCGCCGCCGACGCCCCGCTGACCGGCCCCGGGCCCGTAGCGGCGCTCGGCTGGCGGGTGGTGACCGAGAAGCCGCTGTCCTGGGCGGCGCTGCCCTCGTACGAGACCGAGCGCCGCTGCCAGCTGGCCGGTCTGCTCGCGCTCATCGCCGCACTGCTGTGCGCGGGCTGGCTGCACCTGATCGTGCTGCGTCCGCTGCGCGAGGCCGACCGGGCGGCGGCCGCGCTGGCGGAGGGCGACCGGAAGGCCGTTCTCTACCCCCGACACGAAGACGAAGTGGGAGCGATCATGCGGAATCTGGAGCTGCTGCGGCGGCGGCTGAACGAGCGCGACCGGACCGAGGCCGACGTACCGGCCCAGCAGCCCGAACCGGCCTACGCCGAGCGCTAGAAGGGCCCGGCGCATGTATTTCCTCTACTGGGTCCTGCTGCTGTCCGCCCTCGGCCTCGCCGCCGCCGGCGTCGTCGAGCAGCGCCGGCACTTCGCCAATCTGGAGCGCGTCGGCCACCGGGTGCTGGTCAACGGGATCCGCGGCAAGTCCTCCATCACCCGGCTGTGCGCGGGCGCGCTGCGCGGCGGCGGCCTGGTCACCGTCGCCAAGACCACCGGCACCGCGGCCCGGTTCATCCACCCGGACGCCTCCGAGGAGCCGGTGTACCGCAAGTTCAACATCGCCAACATCATCGAGCAGGTCGGCATCGTCCGGCGGGCGGCGGCGTACGCGCCCGACGCCCTGGTCGTGGAGTGCATGGCGGTGATGCCGGACCTCCAGGAGATCAACCAGGAGAAGCTGATCCGCTCCGGGATCGGCGTGCTGTGCAACGTACGCGAGGACCACCTGGAGGAGATGGGGCCGACGCTCGACGACGTCGCCCGCTCGCTGTGCCGGTCGATGCCGGTGGGCGGGGTGTGCGTGACGGCGGAGCGGGAGCGGCTGGACATCCTGCGGGAGGAGGCGGCGGCCCGGGACTGCCGGCTGGTCGCGGTCGACGCGGAGTCGGTGACGGACGAGGAGATGCGCGGCTTCCAGTGGTTCACGTTCAAGGAGAACGTGGCCATCGCCATCGCCGTGGCCGAACTGCTCGGCGTCGGCCGGGCGGACGCCCTCGCCGGCATGTACGCGGCGCCGCCCGACCCGGGCGTGATGACGGTGCAGAGCTTCCGTACGCCCGGGGGCAACACGCTCCGCTTCGCCAACATCTTCGCCGCCAACGACCCGGAGTCGACGCTGCTCAACATCGACCAGCTGCTCGGCCTGGAGGCGATCAGGCGCCCGCTGCACGTCCTGGTGAACTGCCGCCCCGACCGGGTCGAGCGCAATGTCCAGATGGGCCGGCTGATTCCCGAGATCGCGCCGGACGCCGTCTACTTGATCGGCCACCCGACGAAGAGCGCCCGCGACGGGCTGCCGCGGCAGTGGCCGGGCAAGGTCGTGGATCTGGGCGGCAATTCGCGCAGTCCGGCCGAGATCGTCGAGTCGGTGCTGACCCACGTGGACGAAGCGGGGGAGGCCGTCTCGCTCGTCGCCATCGGCAATATCCACGGCCAGGGCGAGCTGCTGCTGCACGACCTCGACCGGCTGCCCCGGCCGCCCGCCGCGCTGCCCGTAGGACCCTGAGGAGGCCCCGTCCGATGCCCGTAGTCCTCGCGCCGGAAACCGCCGCCGTCGGCATCGCGGTGGGACTGCTGCTGTCCCTCGTCTGCTATCTGGCGACGAACCTGTCGCCCGGCGGCATGATCACCCCGGGCTGGCTGGCCCTCACCATGGACCAGGACCTGCGGATGGCGCTGATGGTCGCCGGGGTGACGGTCCTGACCTACGCCACCTCCAAGGTGCTGCAGCAGCTCGCGATCCTTTACGGGAAGCGGCTGTTCGCGGCGGTGGTGCTGTGCGGGGTGGTGCTGCAGACGTCGCTGTATCTGCTGATGCAGCAGCAGTACCCGATGTTCTTCGCCGACCAGACGCTCGGCTACATCGTGCCCGGGCTGATCGCGTACCAGCTGATCCGGCAGCCGCCGAAGGCGACGCTGCTGACCACCGGGATCGTCACCTTCAGCGCGTACGGGGTGATCACGGTGGGGAGCCTGCTGGGCGCGCTGCCGAGCGCCTAGATGGGGTGCAGGGAGACGGCTGCCGTCTCGGTGACCGCCTGCGCCACCAGGGCGAGTGCCGGGATGTCCAGCTTCCACTGCTGCCAGTAGAGGGGGACGTCGAGACGTTTGCCGGGGGCCAGGTTGACCAGCGCACCCGAGGCGAGCAGCGGGGCCACCTGCATGTCCGGGACCAGGCCCCAGCCGAGACCGGCGACGACCGCGTCGCAGAAGCCCTCCGACGTGGGTACGTAATGCCGCAGCGGGCTCGCCTCGGCCTTGCCCCTGGTCACGGTGCGTACGAACCGGTCCTGCAGCTCGTCGCGCCGGTCGAAGACCATCACCGGCGCCTCCGGCAACCGGCGCGAGAGCGGGCCCGACGCGAAGTGCCGCCGCTTGAACTCCGGGCTCGCCACCGGCAGATACCGCTCCTGGCCCAGCGCCCGCACCGTGCAGCCCGCCACCGGCTCCGCCGCGGACGTCACGGCCGCCATCACCCGGCCCTCGCGCAGCAGCGTCGCGGAGTGCCCCTCGTCCTCGCGGACCAGCTCGAAGCAGACCGGCGGGTCCTGCGGCAACCGGGTCAGCGCGGGCAGGAACCAGGTGGCCAGCGAGTCGGCGTTCACCACGATGGGCAGGCGGGCCGCCGGAACGCTGTCCGCGTCGCCCGGCGAGAGCCCCAGCTCCAGCTGCGCCTCCTGCTCCAGCGCGGCCAGCGCCCGCGCGAAGCGCACCACCACCTGGCCGGACTCGGTGGGCCGGACCGGTTTCGTACGCATCAGGAGCACCCGGCCGGTGCGCTGCTCGAGCGCCTTGACGCGCTGGCTGACCGCGGACGGGGTCAGGTGCAGGGCCGCGGCGGCGGCGTCGAAGGTGCCCTCGTCGACGGCGGCGAGGAGGGTGCGGACCAGTTCCGGGGGGAGGTCTTTCATCACGAGCGCTAATGCTACGTAAGAAACTTTAGCTGTACTGATGGCACGGTGATCCATAACGTCGAAGGCATGAACAGCGCACTCCTCCCGGCGGCCGCCGCCGGCTTCGGCACCGGCCTCTCCCTGATCATCGCCATCGGCGCCCAGAACGCCTTCGTCCTGCGCCAGGGCGTGCGCCGCCAGGCGGTGCTCGCGGTAGTCGGGATCTGCGCGCTCTCCGACGCCCTCCTCATCGCCCTCGGGGTGGCCGGGCTCGGCGCCGTGGTCACCGCCTGGCCCACCGCGATGACGGTGATCGGCCTGGCGGGCGGGGCCTTCCTGATCGGTTACGGGGCGCTGGCCGCCCGCCGCGCCTGGCGCCCGGCCGCGGCGCAGGGGCTCACGGCGGAGGGCGCGGCGACGGGGTCCGTACGCACCGCGGTGCTCACCTGCCTGGCGCTGACCTGGCTGAACCCGCACGTCTACCTGGACACGGTGCTGCTGCTCGGCTCGGTCGCGGCGGAGCGGGGGGATCTGCGGTGGGTGTTCGGCGCGGGAGCCATGCTGGGCAGCCTGGTCTGGTTCGCGGCCATCGGGTACGGCGGGCGGCTGCTGAGCGGGGTGCTGGCGCGGCCGGTGGCGTGGCGGGTGATGGACCTGGCGGTGGCGGCGACGATGCTGACGCTGGGCGGCATGCTGCTGGCCCGCACCCTGTGAGGGCACGGGCCAGGTCGTACGGGGGAGGGGGCAGTCGTCCTTTGATGAGAGAGGTCAGTCGCGGGGTCAGTCGTCCTTCTTGTCGGACAGCACGTCGCCGGTGGCGGCGTCCACGACGACCTCGTGCTCGGCGCCGTCCTTGCCGCGCAGCTCGAGGTCCCAGCTGGCCCGCTGCTTGCCGTTGTAGTCGTCGTCCAGGTCGGCGGCGGTCGCGGTGCCGCCGCTGACCTTCTTCTCCGCGGCGTCGGCGGCCTCGACCAGCGTCACCTCGGCGTCCTTGGCCAGCGCGGCGTCCGCGGCGTCGTCGTCATCGGCGGCCTTGACGCGGCTGCGGACCACCTTGCCGCTGTCCGCGGCGACCTCCACCTTGTGCCACTTGTCGTCCTTCGCCAGCACGTCGAACTCCCAGACCAGGCCGTCCCGTCCGCTGTCCAGATCGGCGGAGGTGGCGATGCCGGCCTGTTCCTTGAGCGCGGTGGCGGCGGCGTCCTGGAGCTTGACGTCGGGGGTCTGGGCAACGGCGGCCTGGCGGGGCGCGGTGTGCTGGGCGTGGGCGGGGCGTTCGGGGGCGGCGGATTTCTCGCTCGCGGCGCCCGCGGCGTAGCCGCCGTAGCCGGCCGCGCCGATGAGTACCGCGGCCCCCAGTACGGCGGCCGCGACGCGGCCCGTACGACCGGAAGAAGAGTGTGCGTTCATGGAGTCCACGGTGGTGCCAGGGGGCCGGGAGCGCGCGCCTCAGTAGGCCGAACGGTGCCTTCCGCGGGCCGGGGCGCATAGCCTGCGGGCATGACGATCAGCGCCGTGCTCTGGGACGTGGACGACACGCTCTTCGACCACTCGGGCGCGGAGCGGCAGGGGGCGCTGGAATTCCTCGCGGCGGAGGGGCTGCTGGCGCGGTACGCCTCGCCGGAGGCCGCCGCCGGGCACTGGCACGCGGTGTCGGAGGAGTGGGTGGAGCGGTATCTGGCGGGCGAGCTGAGCTTCCGGGCGCAGCGGCGGGAGCGGGCGCGGGTGCTGGCGGATTTGCCGGGGATGACGGACGCGGAGGCGGACGCCTGGTTCGCCGGGTATCTGGCGGCGTACCGGCGGCACTGGCGCGCCTTCCCCGACGTACGCCCGGCGCTCGACTCCCTGCGCGGGCGCTACCGCCACGGCGTGCTCTCCAACAACGCCACCCACCAGCAGGACAGCAAGCTGCGCGCCGTCGGCCTGCGCGACCGCTTCGAGGTGCTGGCCTGCTCGGAGGAGCTCGGCGTCGCGAAGCCGGACGCGGCGGCCTTCCACGCGGCGTGCGCGGCGCTGGGGGTGCCGCCGGAGGAGACGGCGTATGTCGGCGACCGCTGGGATGTGGACGCGGCGGGGGCGGACGCGGCCGGTCTTATGGGGGTGTGGCTGGACCGCGAGGGCGGCGCGGGGCCGCGGGAGTTGCGGCGGATCGGCGGGCTCGGGGAGCTGGCGGGGGTGCTGTCGGGACCGCGCCCCGGGTAGGCGCGGTCCCTTGCCGCTCACGGGATCAGCACGACCTTGCCGGTCGTCCCCCGGTTCTCCAGCGCCCGGTGGGCGGCGGCCGCGTCCTTGAGCGGGAAGAGCTGGACCTGCGGTACGAGGCGGCCTGACGCCGCCTCGTCCAGGGCCGCTGTCTCCATCCGCCGGAGCGGGTTGTCTCCGCCGACCTTGTCGAGCCAGCCGGGGCCGAGGACGTTGCGCGTGGTGATGCCGCGCTCGGCGAGTTCCGCCTCGGTGAATTCCAGCGGGGCGCCCGACGACCAGCCGAGCACGAGGTGGCGGCCGCCGCGGCCGAGCAGGCCGGCGGCGGTGCGGGCGGCGTCGCCGCCGACGGTGTCGAGGAGGACGGTGGCGGGGCGGGAGCCGAGGGCCTCGCGGACGCCGTCCGCCCAGTCGGGGGCGCGGTAGTCGGCGGCGATGTCGGCGCCCAACTCCCGTACCAGCGCGGTCTTCTCCGGACCGCCGGCCAGCCCGATGACGTACGCGCCGAGGTTCTTCGCGTACTGCACCAGGAGCGATCCCACGCCGCCCGCCGCCGCGGTGACGACGACCGTGTCGTCGGGCTTGAGGTCGGCGAAGTGCAGGAAGGCCATCGTGGTACGCCCGGTGCCGATCATCGCGACCGCCTCGGGGGCGCCGACGCCGTCGGGGAGCGCGTGCAGCCGGTCGGCCTCGGTGGCGACGAGCTCGGCGTAGCCGCCGGGGCGCAGGCCGATGTGGGCGACGACGCGGCGGCCGATCCAGTCGCGGTCGACGCCCTCGCCGACTTCGTCGACGGTGCCGGCTATCTCGCGGCCCGGGATGGTGGGCAGCTCCGGCAGCGGATACGGGCTCTCCTTGCCCTCGCGGATGGCGGTGTCGAGGAGGTGCACGCCGGCGGCGGCGACCCTGATGAGCACCTGGCCGGGGGCCGGGGCGGGGTCGTCGGCGGTCTCGTAGCGGAGGTTCTCGGCGGGGCCGAAGGCGTGCAGTCGGATGGCGTGCATGGTGGTGTCCTCCTCGGTTGGTACGACCCATCGTTGAAGGTGAACCAAGGTTGAGGTCAAGCCGATTCCGGAGGGGATCGAGGAGGTATCGAGGAGGCGTTGTCAGACCCCTGCGCCAGGATGGGCGCATGACGACATCGGGGACCCGGGACAAGGAGTTCAAGCCGCCGCGGCGGGCGCGGGTGCACCTGCCCGACCTGCGCGCTCTCGAGGGAGCGGGCCTGGAGCCGGACGGGGATTACGACGGGATCCGGCTCGCGGACCTGGACCTGGCGGGCGCGGACGGCGGCGGCGCGCGCTTCATGGACTGCGGGCTCTTCCGCTGCGGACTCGACGAGGCGCGGCTGGAGTCGGCGCGCTTCATCGACAGCCTGCTGGAGGAGGTGCGCGGGGTCGGCACGGACTTTTCGGGCGCGATGCTGCGCGACTGCGAGGTGACGGACGCGCGGCTCGGCGGGGTGCAGCTGCACGGCGCGGTGCTGGAGCGGGTGGTGATCAGGGGCGGCAAGATCGACTTTCTGAATCTGCGGGCCGCGCAGCTCACGGATGTCGTCTTCGAGGATGTCGTGCTGGTGGAGCCGGACTTCCAGGGCGCGAAGCTGACGCGGGTGACCTTCGACGGCTGCACGATCGCGGACGCGGACCTGTCGGCCGCGGTGCTGCGGGACGTGGACCTGCGGCGGTCCGCGGAGCTCGGCATCGCGCGGGGCGTGGACCGGCTGGCGGGGGCGGTGATCAGCCCCGAGCAGCTGCTGTCGCTGGCGCCGGCCTTCGCGGCGCAGGTGGGGGTGGCGGTCAGGCCCGGGTGAAGCGGGACTGGAGCTCCCAGACGACGGGGTTGTCCCCGAGCCCGTCGTGCATGTCGGTGAGGTCCTCGATCAGATCGTGCAGGAAGTCGCGCGCCTCGCGGCGCAGTTCCTCGTGCCGTACGACCAGGGGCGGCTCGGTGACGTCCTGCCAGTCGGCGGTGATTTCCACGCTCCCGAAGCGCCGGTCGAAACGCAGCCGGTCCGTGGACTCGGTGAAGTCCAGCTCGGCCCGCTGCGGCCGCGCCGCGCGACTCCCGAGCGGGTCCCGGTCGAGCCGCTCGGCGATGTCGCACAGCGCCCAGGCGAAGTCGAGCACGGGCACCCAGCCCCAGCGCGGGGTCGCGATCTCGTCGTCGGTGACGGTGTCGGCGAGATAGACGTCCCCGCAGAAGAGATCGTGCCGCAGCGCCCGGACGTCCGCGGAGCGGTAGTCGGTCTGCGGGGGGTCGGGGTGGCGGCGGGAGAGGGAGTAGCCGATGTCGAGCACGCTGTGAATGGTCGCACGGGGTGGGGTAGTGCGGCCTGACGTGCAGAAACGTCACTGGACACCCGTTCGGGTGATCGTGTCCCTGATCACTCTCCGGGCGGGGGCCTACCCTGGAAGCGTCGCTCCGTACGAAGGAGGTCCGCCGTGGCACTGACAGTTCCCGAGCATTCGATGAGTGATTCCGCTGACTCGTCCACTGCCGCGTCGATCGACGAAGCCTTCGAAGCGTTGAGCGCGGCAACTCCGGAGGGGTGGCGCGTGGAATTGATCGAAGGGGAAATCCACGTGGTCCCACCCGCTAATGGTGAGCACGAAGGCATCGTCAATCTCATGGTCGAGCAGGTAGTGGAGCGCAGGAAGGACAGGAGGTGGACCACGCGCACGGGGCTGGGACTCCTGATTTCTGGAATCTCACCGACGGGCAAGGTCGTGCCTGACCTCGTCATCGTCCCGCGCGGCAGCTACATGGACGAGCTGGAGTACCACGATCCGTCCGAGGTCGTGCTGGTCGGTGAGGTCACCTCCCGCTCCACCGGCGCCAGCGACCGGTCCTCCAAACTCCGCGGCTACGCCCGTGCCAAGATCCCGTTCTATCTGCTCGTGGATCGCGATGCCGACGCGGTCAGCCTCTACTCGGAGCCCTCCAGCGGGCAGTACACCCGTGAAGCAACCGTCGCTATGTCGAAGACGATCGTCCTTCCTCACCCCCTCGGATTCGAGCTGGACACCAGCGAGTTCTGACGGCTTCGCCCGCGCGCCTAAGGTGATCGCGTGAAGGACGCTCACCGCCGCGCCCGGCTCGCCCGTGGGCACCTGCTCGTCCCGGACGCCCGCGCCGCCCGTACCGAGGATGTCGCCGAGGCGCTCGTGGCGCTGCATGCCACCGATGCTTCCGCCGTGCTGCTCTCCGCCCGCGCGCGGCTGCGCGAACCCGCGCCGGCGGATGTCGAGCGGGCGCTGTACGAGGACCGCACGCTGGTCCGGATGCACGCCATGCGGCGCACGCTCTGGGCCGTACCCGCCGAACTCGTCCCCGTCCTCCACCACTCCACCACCCGCACCGTCGCCCGCCGCGAGCGCGCGATGGTGCTCAAGCAGCTGGCCGCCACCGGCCCCGCCAGGGACGCGGCCTGGCTGGCCGCCGCTGAGGAGGCCGCGCTCGCGGTGGTACGCGACGCCGGCGCCGAGGGCGCGGGGACGGCCCAGGTCACCGACGCCGTGCCCGCGTTGCAGGAGACGATCGTGCTCTCCCCCGGCAAGCCCTACGAGTCCACGCTGCGGGTCGGCGGCTCGGTGCTGCGGCTGCTCGCCATGGACGGGCGGATCCGCCGCACCCGGCCGCTCGGCGGCTGGTCGGCGAACCAGTTCCGGTACGCGATCGCGCCCCCGATGCCCGAGCTCGACCCGGCCGCGGCGCAGGCGGAGGTGGCGCGACGGTGGCTGGGCACGTACGGGCCGGGGAGCACCGACGACCTGAAGTGGTGGACCGGCTGGACGGTCGCCGACACCCGGCGTGCGCTGGGCCGTATCGGAGCGGTGGAGGGGGAGGGTG
>NZ_JAAKZV010000072.1 GCF_011044975.1 Streptomyces coryli
CTGCACCGGGGGCGGAGCCCCCGGTGCAGCGCCCCTACCAGCCGCGACCCGCGTATCGCTCCTGCTCGGACAGCGTGTCGATGTTGATGCCCACCATCGCCTCGCCAAGGTTCCGGGACGCGTCGGCGATGATCTTCGGGTCGTCGAAGAAGGTCGTCGCCTTCACGATCGCCGCGGCGCGCTTCGCCGGGTCGCCGGACTTGAAGATGCCGGAGCCCACGAAGACGCCCTCGGCGCCCAGCTGGCGCATCAGCGCCGCGTCCGCCGGGGTGGCGACGCCGCCCGCGGAGAAGAGCACCACCGGCAGCTTGCCGAGCCGCGCGACCTCCGCGACCAGCTCGTACGGAGCGCGCAGCTCCTTCGCCGCGGCGTACAGCTCGTGGTTGTCGTAACCGCGCAGCTTCGCGATGTCGCCCTTGATCTGGCGGAGGTGGCGGACGGCCTCGACCACGTTGCCCGTGCCGGCCTCGCCCTTGGAGCGGATCATGGCCGCGCCCTCGGCGATGCGGCGCAGCGCCTCGCCGAGGTTGGTGGCGCCGCAGACGAACGGCGTGGTGAAGGAGAACTTGTCGGAGTGGTTGACCTCGTCGGCCGGGGTCAGCACCTCGGACTCGTCGATGTAGTCGACGCCGAGCGACTGCAGCACCTGGGCCTCGACGAAGTGGCCGATGCGGGACTTCGCCATGACCGGGATGGAGACGGCCTCGATGATGCCCTCGATCATGTCCGGGTCGGACATGCGGGCCACGCCGCCGTCCTTGCGGATGTCGGCGGGGACGCGCTCGAGCGCCATCACCGCGACCGCACCCGCGTCCTCGGCGATCTTCGCCTGCTCGGGCGTGACGACGTCCATGATCACGCCGCCCTTGAGCTGCTCGGCCATGCCGCGCTTCACGCGGGCGGTGCCGGTCTCAGGGTTCGGGGACTGGTTCTCGGTGGACACGGTGTGACCTCACTACGGTGACGGATGAAGCGATGTATCTATCGTAGGCGCGTTCGGACGCAACTCCGACCGCAGGTCGGAGGCCCTACGCCACACCCAGCCAAGCGCAGGCCGCCCGGCCCGGGAAAGAGCCAATCGCAAAGCCGTGGCGTCCTTACCGCGCCGACACCCGCTCCATCAGCGCCGCCGGCGGCTCGTCGTCCATCTCGACGGCCAGCGGGAACGGGGCGTGCCCGGCCAGCCGGAACAGCCGCACCTTCTTGTGCCGCCGCAGCGCCCGCGCCGCCCGGACCGCGTCATTGTGGAACCGCCGCGCCATCGGCACCTTCCGCGACGCCGCCGCCAGCTCCGTGATCGCCTCCTCGCCGCCGGGCGCGTCCCGTACCGCCTCGACCTGCTGCGGCTCCTCGAAGACCGCCCGCAGCGCCTGGCTGAGGTCGCTCTCGGCCACCTCGCGCTGCTCGGTCTCGGCCTGCCGGGCGGAGTGCGCGGCCTGGTAGACGACGATGGCCGCCGCCGGGTCCAGCAGCCCGCTCGTGGCCAGCTCCTGCGCCACCGACGCCCGGCGCACCAGCTGCGCGTCCAGCGCGGCCCTGGCCGCGTCGATACGGGCGTGCAGCCGGTCGAGGCGGCCGGCGGTCCAGCTGAGGTAGATGCCGATGACGGCGAGTGCGGCCGCGATCGCGATGAGGGTGGTCACGTGGCGAAAGGCTAGCGGTTACGGGCTTCCCCGCGGTCGCGCGCCCGGCCCTAGTCCCGCGCCAGCCCCAGCCGCGTCGCCCACCGGCCCGCCGAGCGCTCGTCCTCGGCCGCCACCGGCGGCGCGCCCGAGGTCACCGTCTCGTAGACCGCGAGGATGTCCGCCCCGACCGTCGACCAGTCGAAGCGCTGCACATGCCGGGAGCCCCGCTCGCGCAGCTCGTCCCGCCGTGCGGGGTCCTTGAGCAGCGCCACGGCCTTCTCGGCCAGCGCGTCCGCGTCCTCGTTGGCGAACAGCTCGCCCGCCTCGCCGCCGTCCAGCACCTGCGCGAAGGCGTCCAGGTCCGACGCCAGCACCGGCGCCCCGGCCGACATCGCCTCGACGAGGATGATCCCGAACGACTCGCCGCCGGTGTTCGGCGCCACGTACACGTCCACGCTGGCCAGCAGCCGCGCCTTGTCCTCGTCGCTCACCATGCCGAGGAACTCGACCCGCTCGCGCATCTCGGGCGGGAGAGCGGCCACGGCCTCCTCCTCGTCGCCGCGCCCGGCGACCAGCAGCCGGGTGTCCGGCAGCTCCTCGAGGATCCGCGGCAGCGCCGCCATCAGCACCGGCAGGCCCTTGCGCGGCTCGTCGATGCGGCCGACGAAGCCGATCGTGCCGCCCTGCCACTCGGGCTTGGGGTCGACCTGGTCGAAGAAGCCGACGTCGACCCCGTTCGGGATCACCACCGCGTCCCCGCCCAGGTGCTCCACCAGCGTCCGGCGGGCGTATTCGCTCACCGCGATCCGGGCGCTGATCTTCTCCAGCGCGGACTGCAGGATGCCGTACGCCGCGATCATGCTCCGCGACCGCGGATTCGAGGTGTGGAAGGTGCCGACGATCGGGCCCTGCGCCGCCCAGCAGGCCAGTAGGGCCAGCGACGGGGTGGCCGGCTCGTGGATGTGCAGGACGTCGAAGTCCCACTCGTGCAGCCAGCGCCGTACCCGCGCGGCCGACAGGAAGCCGAAGTTGATCCGGGCCACCGAGCCGTTGTACGGCACCGGCACCGCCCGCCCCGCCGAGACGACATACGGCGGCAGCACCGTCTCGTCGTCCGCGGGCGCCAGCACCGACACCTCGTGCCCGGCGTTGATCAGCCACTCCGCCAGGTCGCGCACGTGGAACTGGACGCCGCCGGGCACGTCCCAGGAGTACGGGCAGACGATCCCGATCCTCACCGCGGCTCCCGTAGCGCCTCGCGGTGGGCGGGCTCGAGGTCCTCGAGCCAGAAGCGCTGCAGCATGTGCCAGTCCTCGGGGTGGTCGCGGATGCCGGAGGCGAAGTCGTTCGCCATCGCCTGCGTCATGGCCTTGGTCTTCTCCGCCCGGGTGCCGGTCTCCGGCACCTCGACGGCCTGGTGCACGCGGCCCTGCAGTATCGGCGAGTCGTCGTACCAGAGGGTGACCGGCAGCAGCAGCGCCCCGGTCTGCTGCGCGAGCATCGCGGGGCCCGCGGGCATCCGGGCCGTGGCGCCGAAGAAGTCGACCCCGACGCCCGACGACGACAGGTCGCGGTCCGCCACCAGGCACACCAGGCCGCCGTCGCGCAGCCGCTTGGCGAGGGTGCCGAAGGCGCGGCCGCCGGTGTGCGGGAGCACCTCCATGCCGAGGGATTCGCGGTACGCCACGAAGCGGTCGTACAGCGTCTCGGGCTTCAGCCGCTCCTGGACGGTGGTGAAGGGGACGCCGAGCTTGGTGGTGACCCAGGCGCCGGCGAGGTCCCAGTTGCCCATGTGCGGCAGCGCCAGCACTATGCCGCGGCCGGACGCGAGGCCGTCCTCCAGCAGGTGGATGTCCTTGGGATCGAAGCCATTGCGGATCCGGTCCTTCGACCAGGCGGGCAGCCGGAAGGACTCCATCCAGTAGCGCATGTACGAGCGCATCCCGGCCCGGGTCAGCTCCGCGAGCTCGGGCGCGGTCGCGTCCGGGCGCACCCGGGCGAGGTTCGAGCGCAGCCGGCGCACGCCCTTGCCGCCGCGCCGCCAGGCCGTGTCCGCGATCTGCCGGCCGAGCGCCCGCGCGGCGGGCTCCGGCAGCTTCTTCACGCCGGCCCAGCCGGCGCCGTAGAGCCCGTCGGTGAGGCGTTCCTTCATGCTGCGGCCTCTCCCCCCTCGGCGTCGGCCTCGGCAGACTCCCGCCGCACGGTCACCACGCGCTGCCCCAGGGTGATGAGGCTGCCCACGGCGACGATCCACAACGCGATCGGCAGCAGCACGTCGATGTGCGGGACGCCGAACTTGTGCAGCCCGGAGAGCCCGGCGAGGACGAGCGTGATGACGAGACGCTCGGCCCGCTCGATGAGGCCGTTGACGTTGACGGGCAGCCCGATCGACTCCCCGCGCGCCTTCGTGTACGAGACCACCTGCCCACTCGCGAGGCAGAACAACGTGACGGCGCACATCACGAGGCTGTCGCCGCGGCCCGCGTACCAGAGCGCGATGCCGCTGAAGACGGCCGCGTCGGCGACCCGGTCCAGCGTCGAGTCGAGGAAGGCGCCCCACCGGCTGGAGACGCCGGACTGCCGGGCCATGTTCCCGTCGACGAGATCCGAGAACACGAAAAGCGTGATGACGACCGTGCCCCAGAAGAATTCGCCCTGCGGATAAAAGATCAGCGCCCCGGCCATCACGCCGAGCGTCCCCAGCAGGGTGACCGCGTCGGGGCTCACTCCGCGGCGCAGGAGAAAAGCGGCGAACGGAGTGAGGACACGCGTGAAGAAAGCACGCGCGTACTTGTTCAGCATGGCCTTCCCGAGGTTCGGCGAGGGCAGCGTTTTCCGCTGCTGGGCTGGCCCATCGTAGCCACGACCCGGCGCTTGTCGCCGTACGGGTACCCCCGGCCGTGCCGGTGCGTGTGCCAGCTATGGACGCACCGTGATCACGGTGCAAAGCTCGAAGTCCCGAAGGTGTCGAACCTCGGAAGGCGGGACTACACATGGGTGACAAATCGAGTGCACACCCCGGAGCCGCCGGCAGGGCAGCGGCGGCCGCCCGGCCCTCCTCCATTCGGAACGTGGTGCTGGTCGGCCATAGCGGGTCCGGGAAGACGACCCTGGTCGAAGCGCTGGCGCAGACCGCGGGAGCGGTCCAGCGGGCGGGCCGGGTCGAGGACGGCGGATGTTTGTCCGACTACGACGAGATCGAGCACCGGCAGCAGCGCTCCGTGCAGCTGTCCCTGGTGCCGGTCGAGTGGAAGGACACCAAGATCAATCTGCTGGACACCCCGGGATACGCCGATTTCGTCGGAGAGCTGAGGGCCGGTCTGCGGGCTGCGGACGCGGCCCTTTTCATCGTCTCGGCGGCGGACGGCGTGGACGGCGCGACCCGCATGGTCTGGGAGGAGTGCGCGGCCGTCGGGATGCCGCGCGCCATCGTCGTCACGCATCTGGACGCGGCGAGAGCCGACTTCGACGAGATGAACGCGATCTGCCGCCGGGTCTTCGGCGGCGACGACCCCGACGCGGTGCTGCCGCTCTACCTTCCGCTGCACGGCGAGGAGGGCCCCGACGGCACGGCGCCCGTGGCCGGCCTCATCGGCCTGCTGAGCCAGCGGATCTTCGACTACTCGTCGGGCGCCCGCACGGAGAGCCCGCCGGACGACGAGCACCTCCCGCTGATCGAGGAGGCCCGCAACCGGCTGATCGAGGGCATCATCGCCGAGAGCGAGGACGAGACCCTCATGGACCGCTATCTCGGCGGCGAGGACGTCGAGGTCAAGACGCTGATCGACGATCTGGAAAAGGCCGTCGCGCGCGGCGTCTTCCACCCGGTGCTGGCGGCCGCGCCCGCCCCCGAGGACGGCACCCAGGGGCTCGGCACCGTAGAGCTGCTGGAGCTGATCACCGGCGGGTTCCCGACGCCGGAGGAGCGCGAGATCCCGGCCGTTGCGACGCCGGCCGGCAAGCCGCGGCCGCCGCTGACCTGCGACCCGAAGGGCCCGCTGGCCGCCGAGGTGGTGAAGACCTCGTCCGACCCGTATGTCGGCAGGCTGTCGCTGCTGCGGATCTTCTCCGGCACGCTGCGTACCGACGCCACGGTGCACGTCTCCGGGCACGGCCTGGAGGACCGCGGCCACGAGGACCACGACGTGGACGAGCGCATCGGCGCGCTCACCTCCCCCTTCGGCAAGCAGCAGCGCACGCTGCCGGAGGCGATCGCCGGCGACATCGCCTGCGTCGGCAAGCTGACCCGCGCGGAGACCGGCGACACGATCTCGGCGAAGGACGACCCGCTGCTCATGGAGCCGTGGGTGATGCCGGATCCGCTGCTCCCGGTGGCGATCGCCGCGCACACCAAGCAGGACGAGGACAAACTCTCCCAGGGCCTGTCACGGCTGGTCGCCGAGGACCCGACGATGCGCCTGGAGCAGAACCAGGACACCGGCCAGGTCGTGCTCTGGTGCCTGGGCGAGGCGCACATCGACGTCGCGCTCGAGCGGCTGCGGACGCGTTACGGCGTACAGGTCGACGCCGTACCGCACAAGGTGTCGCTGCGCGAGACGTTCGCCGGCAAGGCGGCCGCGCGCGGCCGGCATGTGAAGCAGTCCGGCGGCCACGGCCAGTACGCCATCTGCGAGATCGAGGTGGAGCCGCTGCCGCAGGGCTCGGGCGTCGAGTTCGTGGACAAGGTGGTCGGCGGCGCGGTGCCGCGGCAGTTCATCCCGTCGGTGGAGAAGGGCGTACGCGCCCAGGCCGCCAAGGGTGTGGCGACCGGCTACCCGCTGGTGGACATCAAGGTCACCCTCTTCGACGGCAAGGCGCACTCGGTGGACTCCTCCGACGCCGCCTTCCAGACGGCGGGCGCGCTCGCGCTGCGCGAGGCGGCGGCCCAGGTGCAGATCCATCTCCTGGAGCCGGTCGCGGAGTTGCGGGTGCTGGTGGCGGACGAATACGTCGGCCCGGTGATGAGCGACCTGTCCGGGCGGCGCGGCCGCGTGGTGGGTACGGAGCAGTCCCCGGGCGGGCGCACGCTGGTGCGCGCGGAGGTCCCGGAGATCGAGATCGGCCGGTACGCGGTCGACCTGCGCTCGATCTCGCACGGCACCGGTCGGTTCGACCGGAGTTACGCCCGGCACGAGCCGATGCCGCCGCAGCTGGCCGCGAAGATCCGTGAACAGGAGGGCGACTGAGGTTGGCTCTCGCTAGCCTTGGGCACAAGGTGTGCAGGCACAGCGATAGTTGAATCCGGTGGGGGCGGTAGTGGCGACGTCATTCGACGGCATGGATCTGGACCTGCGGCCCGGTGCGGAAGTTCCGCTCTCCGGTGCCGCGGGCCAGACCGCTGCCACCCATGCCCTCGCCTCCGCCGCCTACCGCGACGGCCCCGTCCAGGGCCTGATGAAGGCCGACAACGACTGGGCCAAGTCGGAGTTCAAGAAGGGCAAGCTGTCGCTCTTCGAGCCCAACCTCGGCGAGGCGTTCTCCCGCGCCGTCCAGGTCAGGATGCTCGGCGGCGCCCGCAAGCAGATGATCCAGTCCTTCGGCACCGAGCCGCAGTCCGTCGTCGAGCACTGCCTGGCGGCCAATCGCATCCGCCGCGAGCGGGACGCCCGGCTGACCGCGCTGATGGCCGTCTTCGGCCTGCTCTTCCTCCCCGGCACCCTGCTCTGGCTCGGCGCCTTCCAACTGCGCCGTACGATCGCGGGCGCCCAGGACAAGCGGGCCGGGGCGCTCGGCGTCGCCGCGCTGGTCGCCTTCGGCGTGCTGGCGCTGCTCCTCTTCGTCCGCTTCCCGCTCAGCGGCTTCTGGGGGCTTTACGCGCGGGCCGCGCTGATCGCCCCGGTGGTCGGCTGGCTGTGGGCGAAGCAGGTCTGCGAGAAGTACGCGAAGGACCTGCGCTCGCGCTGGGGCGGACTGCTCTCCGGCGGCGGCGTGCCAGCGAAGATCCCGGAGGCGGTGCCCCGCGCTCCGGGCGAATCCAGCGCCGAGAAACTGCGCCGCAGCCTCGCGCAGCTCTCCGCCGAACAGCAGAGCAACATCGTCTTCTACGCGGGCCCCAAGGGAATACTGGGCATGGGCACGCGCTGGGGCGCCTGGCAGCTCGCCGAGGACCTCGTCCCGCGCGAACCGGACTCCGAGATCCACCCGTTCCGCAGCTGGGATGTCATCAAGTCGATCCACGACCAGCTGCGGATGCTGGAGCGCGGCCCGCTGCACTCCGGGGGCTTCCCCACACCGTCAATAAAGCACTGGATCGTCTCTCCCGTCGGCGAGAAGGCGACGGAGGTGGAGCGGCCGAAGGGCGCCGAGGTCGACGGGTATCAGATAAAGGATTTCGAGATCCAGCGGATCTGCAACGAGCAGCAGTTCGGCAGCGGCAACAGGCATTACCTCGGCGTGCAGTTCACCCTCTGGGACGGCCAGCTGGTCATCACCCTGATGATCACGGTGACGGTGCTGCACCACACGCTGCGCATCGAGGTCACCGGGCACGCGCTCGGCCCGGTCCACTCGCTCTTCACGACGAAGCCGAAGCCGGAGGAGCGGGAGGTCTCCCGGAGCGTGAAGTTCTGGGAGACGAAGACCAAGACGCTGCCGCTGGTGAAGGTCAACGAGGTGGTCCGGCTGACCGCGCGGGCCCCGTTCACGTGGGTGCCGCCGCTGGGCGACTGGCTCGGCGGCAAGCTGAAGCTGCCGGAGCCGTTCGGGCTGCGCCACGTATGGGCGGACAAGCCGTGGCGGCACCGCTTCATGGCCGACGACGCGCTGCGCGCGGCCACCCCGGTGCTGCGCGTCGTGCACGCCGCGGCGATGAAGGTCCTCGAGGACAACGGCGCCGACATCGAACGCTTCGACAACCGCTCGAAGTTCCTCTCCGCCCAGGTCCAGGGCGCCACCCCGTCCCGCGCGGACCTGTACGAAGCCTGAGCGTCAGACCGTAATCCCGCCGAGCGCGGCGCCGGTGCCTTCCAGTGCGCCGCGTCCGTCGTAGGCGGCCCAGGCCGCTGCCAGCCGGTCGACGGCCTCGGTGAGTTCGGCGTCGGACGTCACGAAGTGCAGGCGCAGATACGGGCGGCTGCCGCCGGCCGCGTCCAGGCAGACGCCCGGCAGCACGCCGACCCCGTGCCGCAGCGCCAGCTGGGCGAAGGCCACCCCGTCGCCGTACGGCAGTCGCACCCACACCGTCTGCCCGCCTTGCACCGGCGGGCAGTCCCACTCCGGCAGCCGGCTGGCCAGCAGCTCGCGCAGGTGGTCGTGGCCGTGCCGCAGCTCACGGCGCCGCCGGGCGAGCAGCGCGTCGAGGCCGGACAGCAGGTCCGTGGCGACGAGTTGGGCGGGCACGTCGGTGCCGAGGTCATGCACCGCCTTCAGCCGCGCCAGCCGCGTGACCATGGCGGCCGGCGCCCGCACCCAGCCGATCCGCAGCCCGCCCCACACGACCTTGCTGAGCGAGCCGACGCTGATCACCGCGCCGTCGTCGACATAACCGGCGACCGTCGGCGGCGCCTCACCGGAGAAGGAGAGCTCGGCCGGCACCTCGTCGTCGATGAGCGGCACCCCGGCCCGCGCGGCCGCCGCCGCGATCCGCCGCCCGACGAGCGGCGGCAGCACGCTCCCGGTCGGGTTCTGGTACACGGAGCCGAGGCAGGCGAGGGCGGGCCGCTCCTCGCTCAACGTCCGTATCGCCGCCTCCGGATCCACCCCGTCGGGCCCCACCGCCACCGGACGCAGCACCGCACCCGCCTCGCGGAGCAGATCGAGCGTGCCCGGATACGTGGGCGCCTCGACCAGCACCCGGTCGCCGGGCCCCACGAGCAGCCGGGTCAGCAGCGAAAGGGCCTGCTGGCCACCGGTCGTGACGAGGATCTGCCCGGGATCGGTCGGCACGCCGCGCGCCGCGTACCGGGCGGCCACGGCGGCACGCAGCCCGTCCAGCCCCGCCGGGTGATAGCCGAGCCCGCGCGCGGGCAGCTCCATCCGCGCGTACGCCGCCCGCAGTTCGGGCGGTGGCCCGTCGGGGGCGGCGCAGCTGAGCAGGATGACGCCTGCGGGCGGCTGCAGCAGGTGCAGAAAGATCGGGTTGTCGGTCTCGGCCACATCGCCCGGCACCAGCGCCGCCTCGGCGACCCGGGTCCCGCTCCCCTGCCGCCGGACGATCCGCCCCTCGGCGCGCAGCGTCCCGTACGCGCCCACCACCGTCGTACGCCCCACGGCCAGCGCCGCGGCGAGCGCCCGCTCCGGTGGCAGCAGCGCACCGGGCCGCAGCCGCCCCTCGTCGATCAGCTCCCGGATCCGCCTGGCCAGCAGCAGATACAGCGGCCCCCGGCCCGTCGACCAGAGCCCGAGGGCGCCGACGAGATGGTCCATGTCCTCACCCTGCTCCATGACAAACCAATCTCGCAGAATTGGCTCTGCCCCGGCAATCCAATTCCCGGCAGACTCGCGGCCATGGCAACTCACCCCGACACCCGCACCGTCCACCCGCCCGCTCCCCCGGCCACCGGCAGCACCCCGGTCGGCGTGCCGCTGCACCAGAGCCACGTCTTCTCCTTCGACACCGCGGACCAGATGGCCGCGGCCTTCCAGGACCCCGACGGCGCCTTCCTCTACAGCCGCTTCGGCAACCCGACCGTCCGCACCCTGGAGCAGGCGATCTCGGACCTGGAGGGCGGCACGGGCGGCCTCGCCTTCGCCTCCGGCATGGGCGCGATCACCGGCGTGCTGCGCTCGCTGGTCTCCTCCGGCGACCACGTGATCGCGCAGCGCAGCCTGTACGGCGGCACGTACGCCACCTTCGAGGACCTGGCGGCGCGCTGGGGCGTGACGGTCACGTACGTCTCCGGCACAGACCCCGAGGAGGTACGGGCGGCGCTGACCCCGCGCACCCGCGTCCTCTACCTGGAGACCATCGCCAACCCCACCACGGCCGTGAGCGACCTCCCGGCCCTCTTCGCGGTGGCGGCGGAGGCCGGCGTGACCGGCATCGTCGACAACACCTTCGCGACCCCGCTGCTCTGCCGCCCGCTCGAGCACGGCGCGGACATCGTCATCCACTCGGCGACGAAGTACCTCGGCGGCCACGCCGACATCCTCGGCGGCGCGGCGGTCTTCCGCGACACCGCGCTCCGCCGCCGGGTGTGGGAACACGTCGTGGAGGAGGGCGCCACCCTGGACCCCTTCGCGGCCTGGCTGACCCTGCGCGGCATGTCGACCCTGGCCCTGCGCGTACACCGGCAGAGCACCACAGCCCAACTCCTGGCAGAACGCCTGGCCGCACACCCGGCCGTCACCCGCGTCCACTACGCGGGTCTGCCGGACCACCCCTCGTACGAGCGCGCCCAGCGCCTGCTGTCGGGCGGCGCAGGCGGCGTCCTGTCCTTCGACATCGCAGGCGGCCGCGAGGCGGGCCGGACCTTCATCGAGTCGGTACAGCTGGCCCTGCTGAGCCCGTCACTCGGCGACGTAAAAACGCTGGTGATGCACCCGGCGAGCACGTCCCACCGCCAACTGGACCGAACCGCCCTGGCCGCAATGGACATCGCCGAGGGCACGATCCGCATCGCGGTCGGCATCGAGCACCCGGACGACCTGTGGTCGGACATCGAGCAGGCCCTGGCAAAGGCGGCGGCCTAAGGCGCGAGGGACCACATCCCAGCCCGTCCGGCGTTTGAGGACGAGCGCCGCAGGCGCGATTCCCGCGCGCAGCGCGGGGCCAGGACCAACCGGCTACCCCCGAGGCCACGCCTCGGCAAGCATCCGCCGCGTATCGGCAAGCAGCTGCGGCAGCACCTTCGTGTGCCCGACCACCGGCATGAAGTTCGTGTCGCCGCCCCACCGCGGCACGATGTGCTGGTGCAGATGCGCGGCGATGCCCGCGCCCGCCACCGACCCCTGGTTCATGCCGATGTTGAAGCCATGCGCGCCGGAGGCGGACCGGAGCGCGCCCATCGCCTGCTTGGTGAGCTCACCGAGCTCGACCGTCTCCTCGGCGGTCAGCTCGGTGTAGTCGGCGACGTGCCGGAACGGGACGATCATCAGGTGCCCGCCGTTGTACGGATACAGGTTCAGCACCGCGTACACGGACTCGCCGCGGGCCACAACCAGCCCGTCCTCATCGGACTTCGCCGGAATCGCACAGAACGGGCAGCCGTCCTCGGCCCCGGGGCCGCTCGGCTTGTTCTCTCCCTGGATGTACGCCATCCGGTGCGGGGTCCACAGCCGCTGAAACGCGTCCGGGGACCCCACCCCGATCTGCTGCTCCGGCTCGTTGTTCATGCGGGCCAGCATATGGTCAGACCTGCACGCGGCGCTCCACCGCGTCCACGATCTCCTTGATCGCCTCGGCCTTGGGGATGCCGTTCTTCTGCGTCCCGTCGCGGTAGCGGAAGGAGACCGCGCCGGCCGCCATGTCGTCGTCGCCAGCGATGATCATGAACGGCACCTTGGCCTTCTGGGCGTTCCTGATCTTCTTCTGCATACGGTCGGACGACCCGTCGACCTCGACCCGCAGCCCCTGCTGCTTCGCCTCGGCCGCGAAGTCGTGCAGATACGGCACGTGCTCATCGCCGATCGGGATCCCGACCGCCTGCACGGGCGCCAGCCACGCAGGGAAGGCCCCGGCGTAGTGCTCCAGCAGCACAGCGAAGAAGCGCTCGATCGACCCGAACAGAGCCCGGTGGATCATCACCGGACGCTGCCGCGAGCCATCGGCCGCCGTGTACTCGAGGTCGAACCGCTCCGGCAGGTTGAAGTCGACCTGGATCGTGGACATCTGCCAGGTCCGCCCGATCGCGTCCTTCGCCTGCACGGAGATCTTCGGCCCGTAGAAGGCGGCGCCGCCCGGGTCCATGACCAGCTCGAGCCCCTGCTTCTCGGCGGCCTTGCGCAGGATCCCGGTGGCTTCCTCCCACACCTCATCCGAACCGATGAACTTCTCCGGGTCCTTGGTGGACAGCTCCAGGTAGAAGTCCTCGAGGCCGTAGTCGCGCAGCAGGTTGAGCACGAAGGTCAGCAGCGAGTCGAGCTCGTCCGCCATCTGCTCCTTGGTGCAGTAGATGTGCGCGTCGTCCTGGGTGAAGCCGCGCGCCCGCGTCAGCCCGTGCACGACGCCGGACTTCTCGTACCGGTACACGGTCCCGAACTCGAAGAGCCGCAGCGGCAGTTCGCGGTACGAACGGCCCCGCGCGTCGAAGATCAGGTTGTGCATAGGGCAGTTCATGGGCTTCAGGTAGTAGTCCGTGCCCTCGTCGAGCTGCATGGGCGGGTACATGCCGTCGGCGTACCAGTCCAGGTGCCCGGACTTCTCGAAGAGCTTCCCCTTCGTCGCGTGCGGCGTGTAGACGAACTCGTAGCCCGACTCCTCGTGCCGCTTGCGCGAGTAGTCCTCCATGACCCGGCGGATGATGCCGCCCTTGGGGTGGAAGACCGCCAGGCCCGACCCGATGTCCTCCGGAATCGAGAAGAGGTCGAGCTCGGACCCGAGCTTCCGGTGATCCCGCTTCTCGGCCTCGGCGAGGAACTCCAGATAGCCCTTCAGCTCGTCCTTCGACGGCCACGCGGTCCCGTAGATCCGCTGCAGCTGCGGGTTCTTCTCGCTGCCACGCCAGTACGCGGCGGCGGACCGCATCAGCTTGAAGGCCGGAATGAACCGGGTCGTCGGCAGGTGCGGCCCGCGGCACAGGTCCTTCCAGCACAGCTCGCCGGTCTTGGCGTCGAGGTTGTCGTAGATCGTCAGCTCGCCGGCCCCGACCTCGGCCGAGGCGCCCTCGGCGGCCTCCGCGGCAGAGCCCTTCAGCCCGATGAGCTCCAGCTTGTACGGCTCCGCGGCCAGCTCCTCGCGGGCGTCCTCATCGGTGGTCACCCGGCGCGAGAACCGCTGCCCGCGCTTCTGGATCTCCTGCATCTTCTTCTCGATGCGCTTGAGGTCCTCGGGCGTGAACGGCGTCTCGACGTCGAAGTCGTAGTAAAACCCGTCCTTGATGGGCGGCCCGATGCCGAGCTTGGCCTCGGGGAAGAGCTCCTGCACGGCCTGCGCCATCACGTGGGCGGTGGAGTGCCGCAGGATGTTCAGGCCGTCCTCCGACGAGATCTCGACGGCCTCGACCTCATCGCCGTCGGCGACCTCGTACGCCAGGTCCTTGAGTTCGCCGCCCACCCGGGCGGCGACGATCTTGCGGTCCCCCTCGAAGAGCTCGGCGGCCGTCGTGCCCGTAGTCACCGTGCGCTCTTCCCGCTCGGCGGAATCGCGGCTGATGGTCACACGGACGTCTGACACGGGTGCTCCTTCGGAGGGATTCGTCGCGGGCCTCGATCGGGCCCGCGGTGAATCGTACCGAGGCAGCGGGGCGTGGTGCGAAACGCCCGGCGGCGTCAGCTGCCGCAGGCCTCCTCGAAGAAGTCCAGATTCTCGTGCAGCGACTTCAGCGCCCGGTCCCGCTCCGCCTCATCCACTTCCACGGGCACCACCTCCGACACCCCGGTCACCCGCCGGAACCCGCCGCGGCTCTCCAGCCGCCCGCTCACCCGCACCGGCATCCCGACCAGATGCGCGTGCCCGGCGATCCGGTACGCGTCCTCGCCGAGGACGCACCGCACCTGCGCCACCTCCGCGCCCGCGATCACCCGCAGCCGCACATCCCCGTCCCCCGCCGCCGACCGGCGCCGCAGCCGCACCACGACCCCCGTCACCCGCACCGGATACGACGGCTCGTCCCGCTTGTACCGCTGCCCGGCCCGCCGCAGTACGTCCAGGTCACCGGGCGTGAACTCCACCGGCTCCGGCCGCTCCGCGAACCCCTCCGGCACCCCGACCGCGGGCGCCCAGGCCACACTCACCCGCGCCCCCTCGGTCCCCCGTACCAGCCCGACCACGGCCCCGGTCAGCTCCGCACACGCCCCCAGCTCGACGGCCGCGTCGAAGGCCTCCATCCCGCCGGTCGCCCGCGCGTAATCCGCCGCGTCCCGTACGGCATGCAGCGACCGCACCAGCACCGCCACCGCGGCCCGCCCCTCGGGCGCCGGTACGAACGCCGTGAGCCGCGCCCCGCCGCACCCGTTCCCGCCTCCGGGTCCGAGTACCACCCGCGCCACCTCGTCCGCCGCCCACACCCGGTGCCGCGCCCCGTGATACCCGGCCCGCTCCCGCGCCCCCAGCGCCGCGGCCAGCAGCATCGCCCGGCCCCCGGCCCGTAACAGCTCCTCGCCCGGCCACCCCGCGCCGGCAGGTGTGTCGCGCTCCCACCGCACCTCGTCGGCCGGCGCGGCGAGCGCGACCAGGATGTCCGTCGCCGACGGCACCGCGCTCCGGCCCAGCGCGGTCAGCGCCTCCGCGAGCAGGTCGTCGCAGTCGGGATACGCCCGGTCCGCCGGCACCAGCAGGCTGATCCCGCCGGGCCCCTCCGCCGGCGGCGTCCACCGCGCGTACCCACGGGCGGCGGCGCCGCCGCGCGAGCGCCAGCCGTGCCGCGCGAGCAGCGCGCCGAGCACGGCGGGGTCGACCGCGGCCGGGTCCGGCACCAGGCCGGGGAGGGCGCTCATGGCTTTCCCCCGCGCCCGACCCGCGTCATGATCTCGCACAGCGCCCGGTCGTCGAAGATCCGGTTCACCGGGACTCGCACGTTCGTACGGTTGCGCCCCGTGACCGGATGCCCGGCCAGATTGACCCAGTAGCAGCAGTGCCGCAGCTCCAGCCGGTCATGCCCGGCCCGTAACCATTCCTCCTGCGTACGCGGCACGAGCATCACCACCAGGATCTTGTGCACGCTCACCGGCGTGCGCGCCAGCTTCGTCAGGTGCGCGTTGTCGAGGGTGAACGAGAACGGCTTGCCCGCTGCCCGCGGCGGCACCTGGTAGGTGCATTTGAGCTGCACCTTGATGGTGACCTCGTCATCGACCGCATGGCCGGGGGCGCTGTGGCTGACGTGCCAGTCGATCCCGTTGTCGGGAAAGGGCTGGGCCAGCGAGCAGCCGGCCGCGGCTGCCACCGCGTGCAGGTAACCGACCTGCATCGTCTCCATACATGCCGTGGTGGCGAGGCTTCCGCGCAGCGATGCGTACCGCTCGGACAGCAGCCCGCCGGGTTCCGGCTGCGCCAGCGCCATCGCTGCGACTGCCTTCCGGGGTGTGCCAGTTCGAACAACTCTATTGAGGTTGTGACCGCAGCAACTGCCGCCCAAACAGCATCCGTTCACGGAGCGTACTCAGCGGGTATCACACGGTGGTACGGACACGAACACATCAACTCGCTTATGAACGCAGGGAGTCCACCGTGCAGAAGGTCGCACTCTGGCACGAGGGCGCACTCGCAGCATTCGACACCGAAACCACGGGCATAGACGTCGAGAACGACCGCATCGTGTCCGCCGCGCTCGTCGTGCAGACCCACGCCAACGCCGCCCCGCGCACCACGTCCTGGCTGGTCTCACCAGGCATCGAGGTGCCGGCGGCCGCTACCGCGATACACGGCCTGTCCAATCTCCATCTGCAGCAGTTCGGCCGCTGGCCGGCGCCGGTGATGGAGGAGGTCGGCCGCGCGCTGGCCGCCCAGAGCGCGGCGGGCGTGCCGCTGGTCATCATGAACGCGCCGTTCGATCTGACCATCCTGGACCGCGAATTGCGCCGCCATCGCGCCTCGTCGCTCAACGCCTACCTGGGCTCGGCGCCACTGTGCGTGCTCGACCCGTACGTCATGGACAAGCATCTGGACCGCTACCGCAAGGGCCGCCGCACGCTCGGCGACCTGTGCGCGCACTACGGGGTCGAGCTGTCCGAGGCGCACGAGGCGGCGGCGGACGCGCGCGCGGCGCTGCAGCTGGTACGGGCGATCGGCCGGCAGTACACGGAGCGGCTCGGCGAGATGACGGCGGCGGAGCTGCACGCCCGCCAGGCGATCTGGCACGCGGCCCAGGCCCGCGGCCTGCAGTCCTGGTTCACCCGCACCGGCTCGACGGAGACCTGCGATCCGGCGTGGCCGCTGCGTACGGGCGGCTTGGCGGACGCGGCGTAAAGACCGCTCCGAACAGCAAAAAGGGCCCTTTCGGGCCCTCTGCCAAGGGTGGGCGATACTGGGTTCGAACCAGTGACCTCTTCGGTGTGAACGAAGCGCTCTCCCACTGAGCTAATCGCCCTCGGCGACCTGAACAATACAGGTCGTGGGGCCCGAGGTTCAAACCCGATCCCGCAGCCCGCGCCGCCCGCCCCGCATCATCCACGCGTGATTGGCCCGCAGCAGCGGACGCGCGGGCACCGCGAGCCACCGCAACAGCCGCTTGTGCACGACCACTTCCTGCTCGAAGACCACGCGGGTACGGGCGCCGCCGGGCACCACGGTGAACCGCGCCCACCCCTCCAGGTCCCCGCTCAGGTCGATCTGCAGCACCCCGGCCGTACGATCGTTGCGCGCCTCCCGCGCCCCGACCCGCAGCGTGTACGGCAGCACCGACCGGAACGCCGCCGTCCCCGAGCTGGTATCGATCCGCCGCACCTCCCGCACCTGCGGCCACCACCCCGGATACTCCTCGGCCCGGGCCAGCACCTCGAACACGTCGCCGCTGGGCGCCGCGATCATCCAGACGCTGCGGAACCGGTACCGATGCAGCGAGGGGCGCCGGCCTGAGCCGACGCCCCTCGATTCCATGTGGGCGATACTGGGTTCGAACCAGTGACCTCTTCGGTGTGAACGAAGCGCTCTTCCGCTGAGCTAATCGCCCGGGTGCGGGCCCAACGTTACCCCATGTCAGGCCGCACTCACGACGACGGTCAGCGCTGCACGTTCCACGGCATCTCGAAGCCGTACTTCGACAGGTACGCCAGCAGCAGCACCGCGCAGATCGTCACCCCGACCGACGTCAGGATGATGTTCCGCCGCCGCACCGCCGGGTCGAGCGCCTTCTGGGCCGCCTCCGTGACCTTCAGCTTGGTCCACCGGAGCACCAGCCGCGCCCAGACGAACTCCGTCGCCCAGATCGCCATGCCGCCGAAGATCACGACCCAGCCGGGGCCCGGCAGCGGCAGCATGATGATCCCCGCGACCACCACGGCCAGGCCCACCACGAAGACCCCGACCTGCCAGCTGAGGTGCAGCGCCCGCCGCGCCTGCACGAACTGCGGGGCCTTCGACACCCGCTCTACCTTCTCTTTCACCCCACCGGAGTCATGGTCCGGCGCCATTGCCGCGCCATCGGCCGCGCCTCCCCTACCGGAACCCATGTCTCCGTTACTCTCCGCATTCATGCAGCCCAAACTACCCGACCCGGGAAGTTCACCGGAATGGCCCAATGGCACAAACCGCCACTAGGCCATACGAAGGCCTCGAATCATTACAAAACCGTCAGAGGGGTTTACAACCCCCCGGTAGGTGGCATGTCGACTTCGCCGACGTGCGAATCCCCGAGCGCACACTGAGCGAAAGGCCCTGGCGCTTATGAACACCACGGTCAGCTGCGAGCTGCACCTGCGCCTCGTTGTGTCGAGCGAATCATCCCTGCCTGTCCCCGCCGGTCTGCGATACGACACCGCCGACCCCTACGCCGTACACGCCACCTTCCACACCGGAGCCGAGGAGACGGTCGAATGGGTGTTCGCCCGCGATCTCCTCGCCGAGGGGCTGCACCGCCCCACGGGCACCGGTGATGTGCGGGTCTGGCCATCCCGAAGCCACGGTCAGGGCGTCGTCTGCATCGCCCTGAGCAGCCCGGAGGGCGAGGCGCTGCTGGAAGCCCCCGCGCGGGCGCTGGAGTCCTTCCTGAAGCGAACGGACGCCGCCGTGCCACCGGGCACCGAACACCGGCACTTCGATCTCGACACAGAGCTCTCCCACATCCTCGCGGAGAGCTGAGGACGCGGACCGCGCCGTCCAACTCGGGGAGACGGCGCGGTTACGGACAACCGAATAGACCGGCCACACAGCACACGGTGCCGTCGTCCGCGGCGGTCCGCACCGGCGACGGCGCCGTGCTGCCGTAGGCTCGTACCCACTGGCGACCCGAACCGGCCCAGGGGGAGCGAAACCCGTGCTGATCAACCACGACACCCGCCTGTCCCTGGAGATCGTCACGGATCTGCTCAACGCACCGCTGGCCGACCTGGCCCAGCTCCGCGGCTTCGTGGCGCGGCATGACATCAGCGGCGCGCGCACCCTGGACGAGGCGGATCTCGCGGCCGTACGGGCCGTCCGGGACCGTTTCGCGCAGGTCTTCGCCGCACCGGACACCCGCGCCGCGGCCGCCCTGGTCAACGACCTCGTGGCGAGCGCCGGCACCACGCCGCAGCTCACCGACCACGACGGCTACGACTGGCACGTGCACTACTTCGCCCCGGGCGCCACGCTCGCCGAGCATCTGGCGGCGGACTGCGGCATGGCCGTGGCGTTCCTGGTCGCCGACGGCGAGCACCAGCGCCTGCGCCGGTGCACGGCCCCGGACTGCGGCCGCGCCTTCGTGGACCTCTCCCGCAATCGCTCCCGGCGCTACTGCTCCAGCCGCACCTGCGGCAATCGCCTGCACGTCGCCGCGTACCGGGCGCGGCAGCGGGAGCTCACCATCGAATGAGGTCGTGCACGCCCGTAAGGAAGATCAGACCCCCGACCACGGTCAGAAACAGCATCAGGGGTGGCTGGGAGAGGGCGAAGAGGCAGCCCCGCTCGGATGACGGGGCCGGGGCCGCATTGGGTTCTGTGCTCATGACGGGGCCGATGATGGCGCAGCCGGGGGCACGCCAGGGTCACAACACGCCCGCCGGGGCGGGCAGTCCACTAGATCCCGTGTTTCTTGAGGATCGCCTCGATGTCGGAAAAGTCCTCGTCGCCGCCGCCGGCGGCCTTCTTGCCGGCGGGCTTCGGGGCCGGGGCGATCGCGGCGGGATCGGAGGCGGCGGGCGCGGCGGCAGGTTGACGTGCGGCCTTCGCGGCCTTGCGCTCCTTACGGGTCGGGGCCCGGCCGCCGGCGATGCGGGCGATCACCCAGAGCACCACGGCCACCGCGAGCACGCCGAAGCCGGCCCAGACCGTCGGCTTGAAGACCAGGTCCGCCGCCCACTCCCCCGATGCCTTGCCGATCTTGCCCCCGAGCTTCACCAGACCGGCCATGGCAAGGCCGACGGGCAGCAGCGACAGGGCCGCGATCTTCGTCGCCCGCAGGAAACGGCGGCGGTAGGCCGTCAGCAGCGCGATGGCCAGGCCCGCCGCGGACAGAGCGGCACACACGGTCGTGGTGAACATGACTCCATCCTGCACCCGCGGAGGTCCGGCCTGCCATGGTCCATCCCGGTCTCAGGGAGATGTCGGGGTCGTGAATCCTCCCCAGGTGCCACTCGATGAAAGACTGGCGCCCATGAGCGACCCAGCTATCACTCCCGTAACCCTCGACGTCTGGTGCGAGCTGCAGTGCCCCGATTGCCGCTCCGCGCTGGCCGACCTGCACGCCCTGCGCGAGCGCTACGGCGACCGGCTCGACATCCGGCTGCGCCACTTCCCGCTGGACAAGCACCAGCACGCCGCCGCTGCCGCGCAGGCGGCCGAGGAGGCCGCGGCGCAGCTGGGGAGCGGGACGGCCTGGCCGTATGTGGAGGCCGTGCTGGCGCGGGTGAAGGACCTGGCCGAGCAGGGTGAGCCGGTGCTGCTCGAGGTCGCCAGGGAGCAGGGCCTCGACGCGGAGGAGATGGAGACCGCGCTGATCGACGGCCGGCACTTCCTCGCCGTGGACGCGGACGAGGCCGAGGGGCGGGCGATCGGCGTCAAGGGCACACCGACGTACGAGATCGGCGGCAAGATCCTGGACGGCAGCAAGGACCAGACGGGGCTGCGGGAGCGGATCGAGGAGATCGCGGACGGGCTGCTGGGCGCGGGGTCCTAGCCGCTCAGAGCAGCGGCTTGTAGAGGTGCCAGGCGGTCGGCTCGTAGCCGAGTGACTCGTAGAGCTTCAGGGCCGGGGTGTTGCCGGCGAAGACGTTGAGGCGGAGGCGGTCCGCGCCGGCCGCCAGGGCCACCTGCTCGGCCACCAGCATCAGGGTGCGGCCATGGCCGCGGCCGCGGTGTTCCTCCCGCACCTCCACGTCGTAGACCCAGCGGACGCCCGATTCCTTCGCGCCGCCGGGGTCGATCCAGAGGATGCCCACGACCGCCCCGTCGTGCTCGAGCACGCCCAGGTGGACGCCCGGCGTGTCCAGGCCGTCCGGCAGCGACTCGGCATGGTCCCGTTCCGCCTTCGCACGCGCCTCGGCCGCCGGCACGCCGCGGTCGATCCAGTCCTGCGCGTAGGTACCGGCCGCGGCCGCCGCCCAGGCCTGGTACTCGGCGCGGGTCATCGGGCGGGGGCGGGAACCCTCCGGAAGGGACGGGGGCGTGGCCGGCAGCTGCTTGATCATGTTGCGGCTGCGTTCGACGTAGCCGAGCGCGGTGGCCAGGCGCAGCCCGGCGTCCTCCCCTGCCTGTACGGAGATCTCGACGCGTCCGCAGCCCCAGCCGCGCAGCACCTCCTCGGCGGCGAGCGCGGCGACCGTGGCGCGGCCGCGGCGGCGGTCGGGCTCGTCGATGCGCAGGTTCTCGATCCGGCCGGCGGACGAGCCCCACCTGGCATCGGTGGTGAGCGCGACCGTGCCCACGGGGCGGCCGTTGACGCACACCTCGTACGATCTGCGCCGCACTCCGCTCTCGTCGCGGGTCTCCGGTCCCGCCGGCCGCAGCGTCGTCGTCATGGCTCCCCCTCTGTTCTGTTCTGTGCTTACGGATCGATGTCCGCGGCCGACCGCTCCTCGAAGACCCGCATCGCCTTGGCCGTGACCGATCCGGACAGGCCCGGCAGCTCGCGGTCGTCGACCCGGTGCACGGCCTGGACGTCGCGCAGCGAGGAGGTCAGGAAGACCTCCTCGGCCTCGCGCAGGGCGGCGAGCGGCAGGTCGGTCTCCTGCGCGCCGGTCCACTCCACGACCAGCCGCCGGGTAATCCCGGCGAGGCAGCCGGACGCCACCGGCGGGGTGTGCAGCTCGCCGTCGAGGACGACGAAGACGTTGGAGCCGGTGCCCTCGCAGAGCCGGCCCGCGGTGTTGGCGAAGAGCGCCTCGGTGGCGCCGGCCTCGTGGGCGCGGGCGAGCGCGACGACGTTCTCGGCGTACGAGGTGGTCTTCAGGCCGGCGAGGGCGCCGTTCTCGTTACGGGTCCAGGGCACCGTCACGGCGGCGGTGCTGTCCGGGCGGCGCTTGGCCTCGCCGAGGGCGATGACCAGGGTGGGGCCGTGCTTGCCGCGGTCGGAGCCGAGCGGGGACAGGCCGCCCGTATAGGTGATGCGCAGCCGGCCGAGCGGCATCGGGTTCGCCTCGAGCACGGCGGCGCAGCCGCGCCGTACCTCGTCCAGGTCCGGCGCGGGCAGGCCGAGGCCTGCCGCGGAGCGGGTCAGGCGGTCGAGGTGCCGGGTGAGGGCGAAGGTGCGCCCGTCGGTCGCCTTGACGGTCTCGAAGATGCCGTCGCCCACCGTGAGGCCGTGGTCGAAGACGGAGACGCGTGCGTCGGCGGCCTCGTGCAGGGCGCCGTCGAGCCAGATCTTCATGAGTGGTGCGTTCCTCCGGTTCTCGCGTGCTCCTGCGACGCTATCCCGAGCAGGCGTGCTGCCTTCAACTCGGTTTCCGCCCACTCCTTCTCGGGGTCGGAGTCCCAGATGATCCCGGCGCCGGTGCCGAAGCGCAGCACCGGGCCGCCGACGGCGTCGCGGTCGATCCAGAAGGTGCGGATGCCGACCGCCAGCTCGCCGGTGCCGCGGTCGGCGTCGACCCAGCCGATGCCGCCGCAGTACGGGCCGCGGGGCGCTGTCTCCAGCGCGTCGATGATCTTCAGGGCGCTGCTCTTGGGGGCGCCGGTGACCGAGCCCGGCGGGAAGGTGGCGGCGAAGAGCTCCGGCCACCCGGCGCCGGGGGCGAGCTCGCCGCGCACGGTGGAGACGAGGTGGACGAGGCCCGGGTGCTCCTCGACGGCGCACAGCGCGGGGACGGTGACGGAGCCGGTGGCGCAGACGCGGCCGAGGTCGTTGCGGACCAGGTCCACGATCATGACGTTCTCGGCCCGCTCCTTCTCCCCGAAGTCGGCGGCGGTGCGCCCGGTGCCCTTGATCGGCCCGGACTCCACGACACGCCCGGCGCGGCGCAGGAACAGCTCCGGCGACGCGGAGGCGACCTCCACGCCGTGTGCGGGGAGCCGGACGGTGCCGGAGTGCGGGGCGGGATTGCCGCGGGCGAGGAGGGCGGTGAGGGCGTCGACGTCGGCGGCGTCCGGGTCCGGGAGGGGCGCGCTGAGCACCCGGCAGAGGTTCGCCTGGTAGACGTCGCCGGCGGCGATGTGCTCGCGGATGCGCCGCACACCCGCCATGTACGCGTCCCGGTCGAGGGATGACCACCAGGAGCCGGGGTCCGGTCCGCGCCACCGCCCGGGGGCCGGCTCAGGGCGCGCGCCCGAGGCCGCCCGCACGTCCCCGAACCGCGCGCACAGCATCTTGCCCTCGAAGTCGGCCACCACCGCCCACCAGCCGCTGGAGTCCAGCGCGGCGGGGTCCGTGGTCACGTCGCGAAGATCGCTGGCGATCACACCGCCGAAGCGGGCGAGGGGCGGGAGGTCGGGCACGTCATGAGTCTAGGACGGTGAAACGGAATTTGAGCTGGGGACGGAATCCGCTACAGTTCATGACGTCAGGCGGGGCGCGGGTAGCGCCTACTGGATCTTGACATTGCGGACGTAGCTCAGTTGGTAGAGCGCAACCTTGCCAAGGTTGAGGTCGCCGGTTCGAACCCGGTCGTCCGCTCGAAGGGGGTCTTGAAGCCCTCGATGTGGTGGAGTGGCCGAGAGGCGAGGCAACGGCCTGCAAAGCCGTCTACACGGGTTCAAATCCCGTCTCCACCTCACGCGCGATTAGCTCAGCGGGAGAGCGCTTCCCTGACACGGAAGAGGTCACTGGTTCAATCCCAGTATCGCGCACGCTGGTCAGAGGCCGTTTCCCCGGTGCGGGAGACGGCCTCTGACGTGTAACGGAGTGGCCAACTGAGCGACCGACGGCGCCGGAGTCCGCCCGGAGGCCACATACTGGCTACACGATGACTAAACGATCCGCGCCTCCGCGCCACCTCGCCACGAGCCCCTTCGCAGCTCCCGTCGTCCCCGAGGTCAAGGACTTCGCCCTGGGGGACCGTGTCTCCCATGATCGATACGGCCTGGGCCGGATCGTCGGCGTCGAGGACGGCACCGCCATGCTCGTCGACTTCGGCTCCCGCCAAGCCCGCATCGTCAGCCCGTACAACGGGATGGAGAAGCTCTGAGCCGACCAAGGCCTCGGCGGGCGGGTGGATTTGCATTGCAGGTCACGGCCGTGTCATTCTCTTCCCGCAACGCCGCGCGCGATTAGCTCAGCGGGAGAGCGCTTCCCTGACACGGAAGAGGTCACTGGTTCAATCCCAGTATCGCGCACCATCCACGACGAGGGCCCGGGTCGATGACCCGGGCCCTCGTCGTTGGTGCGTACGGGCTGCGCTCAGGACGAGAAGAGCATCTGCCCGAAGCCCTTCTTGCGGCGGCCGTGGCCGTAGTGACCACCGTGCCCGCCGCCATGCCCCCAGGCCGGGGCGGGCTGCGCGTAACCGCCGTGCTGCTGCGCCGCGGGCGGCGGGGGCGGCGCGGGCTGAGTCCACTGGGATTCGAGGCGGGTGAGCGACTCGAGCTCGCCGTAGTCGAGGAAGATGCCGCGGCAGCCGCTGCACTGCTCGATCTGGACTCCGTTGCGGTTGTACGTGTGCATGGGCGCACGGCACTTGGGACACTGCATGATCGCCTCAACTCCCCTGGAAAACCGGCGATGGTCCGGACAGCCTAAGGCGTGTCCCACTCCCCCGGACCTGCCGGTATCTCAGCAATACGGACACACGCGGCGAGCAGGTCGCGCTCGATGTCGTCCGGTTCGCGGCGCGCCGCCGCCGCGCGGGCGAGGCCCAGGGCGGCGAGCTGAACGGTGAGGGCGCGGGCGGGCAGATCGACGGCGTCGGGCCAGAGCGTGCCGGGCGGGCCCGCGACGGGGCCGCCGGCGTCCCGGTAGGCGCTCAGCAGCGCGTCCCAGTCCTCCGGGATGAGGAGTCCGGTCGCGTAGCAGGCCGCGGGGCGGGCGAGGTCCCAGGCGGGGTCGCCGAGACCGAGGTCGTCCACGTCGATGAGGAGCCACGGGCCGTCGGGCCGGGGGTGGCGGACGAGCTGGCCGAGGTGCAGGTCGCCGTGGCAGAGGATGCCGGTGGGTGGTGCGGCGGCTTCGCCTCGGGCCCAGGCGGGGAGCGTGGCCGCGGCCTGCAGCACGGCGTCGGCGCCGGGGGCGTCGGCGCTGCGGAGCCGGTGCAGGGCGCGGGCGACCTTCGCCGGGCCGCGCATGGGGGGTATGGACGCGTTCAGCGCCGCGGCCGGCGTCCGGTGCAGCCGGGCGAGCAGCCGTCCGGCGGCGGTCCAGGGTGCGGCGTCGGGGTCCTCCGGATCCACGGTGCGCCCGCGCGGCCAGGCGGTGACGACGCGGCCGTCCAGGGGCGGCTGCGGGGCGGGGAGCGGCGCGAGCAGGATGCCGCGGAGGAGCGGGTGGGCGGCGATGCGCAGGCGGGTGGCCAGGGCCTGGCTGTCCGTATCGGGGCCGTGCGCCTTGACGACGGCGTCGTCATCCCCGAGGACGAGGCCGTCGGGTCGGTCGGAGATGATCTCCGCGGGACCGGACAGGCGCCCGGCCAGATCTGCGTGCACCCGACTGAGCGTACAAAACGCAAAGCGCCCGGGCAGCTCCCCTGCTGCCCGGGCACTTTCCGTCCGTCCGCCGCACCCCCGTCCCCACGGGGTTGTCAGCCGGCTGTCCCCGGCCCGGGCCGCTCTCCCGGGCCTAGAAGCGAGTTACCGCCCCATAAGACCGGCCACGGACGACGCATTGGTGACAACCGCTTCCCAGCCGCCGAAGACGACGGCCAGGACGATCGCCAGAGGCAGCACCATGGCCACCGCCACCGCGGGGTGGCGACGGCCCGACGGCTGCACGCCGAGGCCGGCGACCGCCCGGGCACCGTGGGCAACCGTCTGCCCCGGCGTCCGGGAGCCGTGGCGCTCCGGCGTGTAGATCGTCATGCTGCCTTCTCCTTGTCCGATTCAGGGCGGCGGGCGTCTGACCTCGGGGGACGAGTGCTGCACCCGCCGCTTGACAACAACATTAGGCCCGCAAATCGCGCCGGACGTCATGCCCGGGTGCTGAATCCCGGGCCTCCCGGAGGATGACCCGGGGCCCGCTCGGATACTCCCGTGGTTGGAGAAGAGGACCTACGTCCTGGGGACATCCCCCAGGGGCTGCTCTGACTCCTCCCACCGCGGAACGGGATGCTCCACCAGCGCCAGCACCCGGGTCGACATGAATCGGGCCGTGCGCACGACGGATCCGCTGCGCGTGACCTCGCTCACCTCGACCACCCCGCGGCGCACCGACGTCTCCACCCGGCGGCCCGCCCGGGAGGCCACCATCTGGTACGTGCGCGTCGTGTCCCCCGCGTCCACGACTATCTCCACCCGGTCTCCCTTCATCGCTGATCAATCCCCCTTCTGACGCCGTGAATTGGCCTCGCCCACCCTTCCAGGATCCCACTCGGCACTGACATTCGTGAGGCGGCGCGGGCCGTACATGTGGCGCCTGTTCAGCGCGAAGCGGCGTCAAGTCCGTAAGCTGTGGGGCAGCACAACGACGGGCGAACTGGTTTGTCAGGGCAGGCAGGGGACGGTTGATGGCGATGATGCGGCTCCGGCGCGAGGATCCGCGGGCTGTCGGATCGTTCCGCATTCATCGAAGGCTCGGCGCGGGCGGGATGGGCGTCGTCTACCTCGGCTCCGACCGGCGCGGCCAGCGGGTCGCCCTGAAGGTGATCCGGCCCGATCTGGCGGAGGATCAGGAGTTCCGGTCGCGGTTCGCCCGCGAGGTGTCCGCCGCGCGGCGGATCCGCGGCGGTTGTACGGCGCGGCTCGTCGCCGCCGATCTCGACGCCGACCGGCCGTGGTTCGCCACGCAGTACGTGCCGGGGCCCTCGCTGCACGACAAGGTGCAGGAGGAGGGCATCCTGCCGCCGGCCCGGGTCGCCGCCATCGGCGCCGCGCTCGCCGAGGGCCTCGTCGCGGTGCACGAGGCGGGCGTCGTACACCGGGACTTGAAGCCGTCGAACATCCTCCTGTCGCCCAAGGGGCCGCGGATCATCGACTTCGGGATCGCGTGGGCCACCGGCGCTTCGACCCTGACCCATGTCGGTACGGCCGTCGGGTCGCCCGGGTTCCTCTCCCCCGAGCAGGTGCGCGGCGTCGCGGTGAAGCCGGCGAGTGACGTCTTCTCGCTGGGTGCCACCCTCGCCTACGCGGCGACCGGGGACTCGCCCTTCGGACAGGGCAGTTCGGAAGTGATGCTCTACCGCGTGGTGCACGAGGAGCCGCAGATCCACGGCGCCCCGGACGCGCTGGCGCCGCTGCTGCTCGCGTGCCTCGCGAAGGACCCCGCGGAGCGGCCCACGACGCTGCAGCTGTCGGTGCGGCTGAAGGAGATCGCGGCCCGCGAGGCGCGCGGCGCGGGCGCCGTGCCCGCGGAGGGCCGGCAGGTGCACGCCGCCGAGGTCCCGGCCCCGGCCCGGCCGACCGAGCGGCAGCCCGAGCCCGCGGCGCCGCCCGCGTCCGCCTCCGGGAGGAGCGCCGCGCCCCGGCCCGCGCGCGGCTCGGGTGGCCGCGGCCCCGCGGCGCGCGGCACGAACGGCGCGCGCTCCAGCACGTCGCGTACGAACGGTGGGCGGGTCGGCGGGCCCGGTACGAACGGATCGCGGCCGCCCGCGCCCCGGTCGCCGTCCGGGGCCCGGGCCCAGGGCCGTAACGCCAAGGCCGCGGCGCCGGGTGCGGCGCGGCGGCAGGGTGGTGCGGACAGCCGGCTGCTGCGGCAGCGGCTGATCGTGTTCGTGCTGGTCACGGTGGTGGTGGCGCTGGGGATCGCGGCCGCGCAGGGGTGTCAGGGGCCGACCTAGGCCGGAGCGCATGGCCTGCGGCCCGCGTGTTCGTACGCGGGCCGCCGCATACCCCGGCTCTTACTTCGAGCAGAGGGCGTAACCGGTGAAGGGCGCGTCGTCGTCATCGGCGACGACCGACACGAGCCAGGCTGCCGGCTTGGTCTCCTCGGTGGGCATGCTCGCCGTCACCTCGTACTCGGCGCCGGCGATCCGGTCACGGCTGTAGTAGTAGCCACCGGAGAGCACCCGCGGGTGGGTGTCGGGGCACTTGGCCACCACCTCCGTCTCCTGGTCCTTCGACAGCGTGACCTCCTTGGTGGCCAACTGGGTTTCCGGGATGGCGGGATCGCCCTGCGGGCCGGCGGGGCCGCGCGCGCCCTTCTCGCCCGTCTCGCCCTTGTCTCCCTTCAGGCCTTGCGGGCCTTGCGGACCCGTGGCGCCGTCCTTGCCGTTCACGCCGTCCTTGCCGTTCACGCCGTCCTTGCCGTCCTTGCCGGGGGCGCCCTGTTCGCCTCGCGCTCCCTTGGGTCCGCGCGGACCGGCCGGGCCGCAGGTGGGTACGGCGCCGTCGGCGGACACGTAATGCGCGGCGACGTAGCCCGCGCGGCTGCCGAGCTCGTACCAGGCGCTGTTGCCGTACACGCTCTGGCCGATCGTCCGGCACTTGAGCGACAGCCGCTCGCCTGCGGAGTACGAGCCGCGCGGAGCGGACGAGGTGGTGGGCTCGGACCGTACGGTGAGCGTGTCGGGGGCGGTGACCGTGCCGGGGGTGTCGGCATGGGCGGTGGCTGAGCCGGCGACGGTCAGTCCCAGGGCGAGGGCGCTGACGATCGCCCCGGAAACGGCTCCACGGAGCTGCATGGGGGTCCCTTCTGAGTTAGCGGTAACTCGGCCAGAGAACCCGACGAACCCGCAGGTCGCGCGGGACACGCTGCCCGCAGAAGGGAGTTGTACATTTTTGAGTGAAGCGGGGGTGCCGCCCCTGACGATCTTCGGCTACGCCCGCCGCGTCGCGTAGAACGCCACCGCCGCGGCCGCCGCCACGTTCAGCGAATCCACGTCCCCCGCCATCGGAATCCGCACCCACTCGTCCGCCGCCCGCAGCGCGTCCGTCGTCAGGCCGTCGCCCTCGGTGCCGATCAGCAGCGCCAGCTTGTCGTAGCGGCGGGCCGCCAGCTCCTCCAGCGGGACCGACTTCTCGCTCAGGCACAGCGCCGCCGTCGTGAAGCCGGCCGCCCGCAGCGTCTCCAGGCCTTCCGGCCACGGGCTGATACGGGTCCACGGGACCTGGAACACCGTGCCCATCGACACCTTCACCGCCCGCCGGTACAGCGGGTCCGCGCAGCGCGGCGTGAGCAGCACGCCGTCCACGCCGAGGGCGGCCGCGGAGCGGAAGGCGGCGCCGAGGTTGGTGTGGTCGACGATGTCCTCGAAGATGGCGAGGCGGTGGCCGGTGGTCAGTTCGACCGGGTCCGGCAGCGGGCGGCGCTGCATCGACGCCAGGGCGCCGCGGTGTACGTGATAGCCGGTCACCCGCTCGGCGAGCGCCGGCTCTATCGCGTACACCGGGGCCGGGACCTCGTCGATGACGTCCCGCATGACGTCGACCCACTTCGCCGAGAGCAGCATCGAGCGCATCTCGTAGCCCGCCTGCTTGGCGCGCCTGATCACCTTCTCGCCCTCGGCGATGAACAGGCCCTCGGCCGGCTCGCGGCGGCGGCGCAGCTCGACGTCGGTCAGGTCGGTGTAGTCGGCGAGCCGGGGGTCTTCGGGGTCGTCGATCGTGATGAGTTCGGCCACAGGGTGATACTGCCTTCCCAGCGGTGAAGTGCCAACGAGGGCGGGGAGATCGGTTACCGCTGGTTACGTCCGCGGGCGGCGACGTCGCCGATGACGATGACGGCGGGCGGACGGACGCCCTCGGCCCGTACCGTCTCCCCCACCGTGGCGAGCGTGGCGTCCACGCGCCGCTGGGCGGCCATGGTGCCTTCCTGGATGACGGCGACGGGGGTGTCGCCCGGGCGGCCGCCGGCCATCAGCTTGGCGGCGATGGCGCCGCTGTTCTCCACCGCCATCAGCAGGACGAGGGTGCCGGTGAGCCCCGCGAGGGCCGTCCAGTCGACCAGGGAGCGCTCGTCGTCGGGCGCCACGTGCCCGCTGACGACCGTGAACTCGTGCGCCACCCCGCGGTGCGTCACCGGCACCCCCGCGGCGCCCGGCACGCTGATCGCGCTGGTCACACCGGGGACGACGGTGCAGGCGATGCCCGCCTCGGCGAGCGCCTCGGCCTCCTCCATGCCGCGGCCGAAGACGAAGGGGTCGCCGCCCTTGAGGCGGACCACCTGCTTGCCGGCCTTGGCGTGCTCGATGAGGGCGTTGTTGATGGCTTCCTGGGCCATGGCGCGGCCGTACGGGATCTTCGCGGCGTCGATCACCTCGACGTGCGGCGGGAGTTCGTCGAGGAGGTCGCGCGGGCCGAGGCGGTCGGCGATGACGACGTCGGCCTCGGCGAGGAGGCGGCGGCCGCGCACGGTGATCAGGTCGGGGTCGCCGGGGCCGCCGCCGACGAGGGCGACGCCGGGCGTACGGGCGCGGTGCCGGGGCGCGACGAGGGTGCCGTCGCGCAGGCCTTCGACGATGGCGTCCCGGACGGCCGCCGAGCGGCGCGGGTCGCGGCCGGTGAGGACGGCGACCGTAACGCCCTCGCTGCGGCCGGTGGCCGGGGTCCAGGCGGTGGCGGATTCGGCGTCGTCGCTGCGGACGCACCAGACGCGATGCCGCTCGGCCTCGGCGGAGGCGGCGGCGTTGGCCTCGGGGTCGCGGGTGCAGACGAGCGCGTACCAGGCGTCGGCGAGGTCGCCTTCGCGGTACGGGCGGCGCTCCCAGGTGAGTTCGCCGGCGTCGGCCATCGCCTCGACGGAGGGGGTGGCGGACGGGGAGACGAGCGTGACGTCCGCGCCGGCGGCGAGCAGCGCGGGCAGGCGGCGCTGGGCGACCTGGCCGCCGCCGAGCACGACGACGCGCCGGCCGGCGAGGCGCAGCCCTACGGGGTAGGCGGGGGCGGGGTCCGGGTGCGTCTCGGTCATCTCGGCGCGCTCTCTCTGGAGGGGCGGACGGTGCGTAGCGCAACCCTACGGCGCGCGGCTCACCTGCGGGAATGGGGATGTGGTGGGGGCAACACGGTGCGCTGCGCGCGGGTGCGCCGCCAGCGCGAGTGCTGCCCGGGCAAGCCGCGTCGGCGGGCGCCGGAAACGTCCGGGCCCGCCCCGTCCCGCCCTGCGGGACGCTTCGCCGCCGAGAGACGAGAGACCGGGAGGTCTCTCAGTTCTTTTCCGTGACTCCCGCCGCGTCGAAGGTTGCCACCTCGCGCATAGCGCGTGCCGCGCTCTGGACGACCGGGAGCGCGAGCAACGCGCCGGTGCCCTCGCCCAGGCGGAGGTCCAGGTCGATCAGCGGGCGCAGGCCCAGTTTCGTCAGGGCGGCGGCGTGGCCGGGTTCCGAGCTGCGGTGGCCTGCGATGCAGGCGGCCAGGGCCTCCGGGGCGATCGCGCGGGCGATCAGGGCCGCGGCGCCGGCGCTGACGCCGTCGAGGATCACCGGCGTGCGCATGGAGGCGCCGCCGAGGATGTAGCCGACGAGGGCGGCGTGTTCCAGGCCGCCGATGGCCGCCAGGACGCCGATCGGGTCGGAGGGGTCCGGGCGGTGCAGCTCCAGGGCGTGGCGGACGACGTCGACCTTGCGGGCGTGGGTTTCGTCGTTGATACCGGTGCCGCGGCCGGTGACCTCGGCCGGGTCCATCTCCGTGAAGACGGAGATGATCGCGGCGGAGGACGTGGTGTTCGCGATGCCCATCTCGCCCGTGAGGAGCGCCTTGTTGCCGGCCGTGACCAGGTCGCGGGCCGTATCGATGCCGACCTCGATGGCGCGCAGCGCCTCCTCGCGGGACATGGCCGGGCCCTGCGTGAAGTCGGCGGTGCCCGGGCGGACCTTGCGCGGTACGAGGCCCGGGGTGGCGGGCAGTTCGCCGGCGACGCCCGCGTCGACGACGCAGACCTCGGCGCCGACCTGGGCGGCGAAGGCGTTGCAGACGGCGCCGCCGCCGAGGAAGTTGGCGACCATCTGGCCGGTGACCTCCTGCGGCCAGGGGGTGACGCCCTGGGCGTGCACGCCGTGGTCGCCGGCGAAGATGGCGACGGCGGCGGGCTCGGGGACCGCGGGCGGGCACTGGCGGCTGAGGCCGCACAGCTGCGCGGAAATGATCTCCAGCATGCCGAGCGAGCCGGCCGGCTTGGTCATCCGCTTCTGCCGCTCCCAGGCCTCGCCGAGCGCCTTGGCATCGAGGGGGCGGATGCGCTCCAGGGTCTCGGAGAGGAGGTCGTGCGGGTCCTCGCCGGGCAGCGCGCGGCGGCCGTACGACTCCTCGTGCACGACCCAGGCGAGCGGGCGGCGCTTGGACCAGCCGTGCTGGACGAGCTCGGGCTCGCCGGGGAACTCGTCGACGTAACCGACGCAGAGATACGCCACGACCTCGAGGTGCTCGGGGAGGTCGAGCGCCTGGACCAGCTCGCGCTCGTCGAAGAAGCTGACCCAGCCGACGCCGAGGCCTTCGGCGCGGGCGGCGAGCCAGAGGTTCTCGACGGCGAGGGCGGAGCTGTACGGGGCCATCTGCGGCTGGCTGTGCCGGCCGAGGGTGTGGCGGCCGCCGCGGGTGGGGTCGGCGGTGACGACGATGTTCACCGGGGTGTCGAGGATGGCCTCGATCTTGAGTTCCTTGAACTGCTTCGCGCGGCCCTTGGGGAGCGACTGCGCGTACGCGTCGCGCTGGGCCTCGGCGAGTTCGTGGACGCGGCGGCGGGTGGCCTCGTTCTTGATGACGAGGAAGTCCCAGGGCTGGGAGTGGCCGACGCTCGGGGCGGTGTGGGCGGCTTCCAGGACGCGGAGGAGGACCTCGTGGGGGACGGGGTCGGAGCGGAAGCCGTTGCGGATGTCGCGGCGTTCGCGGATCACGCGGTGGACCGCTTCGCGGTCGGTTTCCGGGTAGGCGGGGGCTGCTGG
>NZ_JAAKZV010000073.1 GCF_011044975.1 Streptomyces coryli
CCCCCATAGCCACCCCCACCGAGACCGACGTCCTCATCGTGGGCGGCGGACTCGGCGGCGTGGCCGCCGCCCTCGCCGCCTGCCGGGCCGGCTGCCGCGTCGTGCTCACCGAGGAGACCGACTGGCTCGGCGGGCAGCTCACCTCGCAGGCGGTGCCGCCGGACGAGCACCCGTGGGTGGAGCAGTTCGGCACCACCGCGTCCTACCGCGCCCTGCGCGAGGGCATCCGCGAGCACTACCGCCGCACCTTCCCCCTCCGCGCCGAGGCCCTCGACCTGCCGCAGCTCAACCCGGGCGCCGGCCGCGTCAGCAAGCTCTGCCACGAGCCGCGCGTCGCCCTGGCCGTCATCGAGGAGATGCTCGCCCCGCACCGCAGCGCGGGCCGGCTGACGATCCTCACTGACCACCGCCCCGTCTCCGCCGCCACCGAGGGCGACTTCGTACGAGCCGTAACCATCGAGGACGTCCGCGACGGCGACCGCCACACCGTCGCCGCCACCTACGTCATCGACGCCACCGAGACCGGCGAGCTGCTCGAGCTCGCGGGCGTCGAATACGGCCTCGGCGCCGAAGCCCAGAGCGAATTCGACGAGCCGCACGCCCCGCGCACCGCCGACCCGCTCAACCAGCAGGGCATCACCGTCTGCTTCGCCCTCTCCCACCACGAGGACGAGGACCACACGATCGACCGCCCGGCCGACTACGGCTTCTGGCGCGAGTACCGCCCCGACTTCTGGCCGGGCCCGCTGCTCGGCTTCCTCGCCCCCGACCCGCGGTCGCTCGCGCCGGTCCCGCGCACCTTCGAGCCGAACCCCACCATCGACCCGCTCGACGTCAACGCCGACCAGAGCGCCGACGCCGGCGACAAGGAGCTGTGGGGCTTCCGCCGCATCCTGGCCCGCAAGCTGTACCGCCCGGGCGCCTTCGACTCCGACATCACCCTCGTCAACTGGCCGCTCAACGACTACTGGCTGAAGCCCCTCATCGGCGCAGGCGAGGAGACCTCCCGCCAGGCCCTCGCCGAGGCCCGCCAGCTCTCCCTCTCCGTCCTGTACTGGCTGCAGACCGAGGCCCCGCGCGGCGACGGCGGCACCGGCTTCCCCGGTCTCAAGCTCCGCCCCGACGTCACCGGCACCGCCGACGGCCTCGCCAAGGCGGCGTACGTCCGCGAGTCCCGCCGCATCAAGGCCGTCACCACGGTCACCGAGCACGACGTGTCCATCGACATCGTCGGCCCGTACGGCGGCACCAAGCACCGGGACTCCGTCGGCGTCGGCAACTACCGCATCGACCTGCACCCCTCCACCGGCGGTGACAACTACATCGACATCGGCTCGGTCCCGTACGAGATCCCGCTCGGCGCGCTCATCCCGCGCCGCGTCCGCAACCTGCTCCCCGCCGGCAAGAACATCGGTACCACCCACATCACCAACGGCTGCTACCGCCTGCACCCGGCGGAGTGGAACGTCGGCGAGGCGGCCGGCGCGCTGGCCGCGCACTGCCTCGACGAGGGCGTGCAGCCGCACCAGGTGCAGGAGGAGGACAAGCGCTTCGAAGAGTTCGCCCGCGTCCTCGACCGCTCCGGCGTCCAGCGCCACTGGCCGGACGTCCGCGGCTACTGATCTTCATCCGGGCGGGACGGTCGCAGCCGTCCCGCCCGACGCACCACCCGCCCCATCGGCTTGGCCTGAGACGACACAAGGAGGTGTCCGTTGAGCGAATCGCAGCGAATGTCTCGCTGGTCTTCTTCCTGTTTCATTGACCGCTGCCGACTCCGAAGAGCGGGGTCTTACGCGGTCTCCACGAGGCGTTTCTCCTCTCCGGGCAACTTCCCGGCGAGGGTTTCGAGGTCAGCCGCTCGTATCGGAGAGCATGGCGTCGAGGAGGTTCCCGGCCGCATTGTCATCTCGGTCGTGGATGCCACCGCAGCCGGGACAGATCCAGGTGCGGTCCGCGAGGACCAGCGCGCGGTTGATCCGCCCGCAGTCGCCGCACGTCTTGGACGACGGAAACCACCGGTCGGCTTTCCACAGGGTCGAGCCGTACCAGTCGGCCTTATAGGTGAGCTGGCGCACGAACTCGGCGAATCCGGCGTCGGAGATGGCGCGGGCCAGCCTGCGGTTTCTGACCATCCCTCGGACATTGAGGGTTTCCACGGCGATGGCGGACTTGGTTCTCGTCAGCCTGGTGGTGGTCTTGTGCAGGAAGTCCCGCCGCCGGTCGGCCACCCGCAGGTGCAATTGCCCCACCCTGCGACGCGCCCTGGCCCGGTTGTTGGAACCCTCGGCGGACCGGGCGAGCTTGCGATTGGCGCGGTTGAGGGCACGCAGCGCGGCTTTGAGGGGCTTGGGGGCGTGGATCTCCTCGCTGCGACCATCGCTGTTCTTGATGACGGCAAATGTCTTCAGGCCCAGGTCGATGCCGCACGCCGGCGCGTCGTCGTCGGTCTGGTGACGCTCGTTGATGTCGTCCCGGTCAATCTCGAGCTGGAAGGAGATCCACCAGCGCCCGGCCTGCTCGCGCACGGTCGCACCGAGGATCCGTGCGCGGCCGGTGGCCATGCGGTCCGTGAGCCAGGACATGTCCTCACGGGTGGCCACGTCTCCGATCGCCGGGAGGCGGACGGTGCGGGAGCCGAGTGGCTTGGCGCGGTCGGCGTCGTATCGGAAGCGGGAGCCGTGCTTGCGTTTACGCCACACCGGGAAACCCATCGTCGGCCCTCGCCGGTCACCTTTCCTCGACTTGAGGTAGTTGGAAAACCCGGCTGCCCGCACTCGGCAGGCTTCTTTCGGAATTCGGGAGGACAGCCTGTTCTCCGCGAACCACGGGTAGCGCCGCGGATGCGCGGCGCGCCATTCCCGCTCCAGCGCCGGGGCGGACCACGGCACCTTGGTCAGGTTCTCGCCGGTGATGCCGTAGGACTCCTCGGCTGCACGTTGGGACCACTTCTTGCGAACGGTCTCCAGGCAAAAATTCTCCACCACCCGCGACAACCCGCAGTGATGGCCCAATGAGGCCTGCTGCTGCTCGTCAGGGGCTAACTCGACCCGAAATCCCTGCTTATGGCTCACCTGATCAACCTATCGGCTGCCACTGACAACTCCCTACCCGCTGACACTCAGTGAGGAGCTCTGGCTTCAATGAGTAGAACCCCAACAGATGACCATCCCCGCATCCGCGTCGGCATCGACGTGGGCGGTACCTTCACCGACGCCGTGGCGGTCGACTCCGCCACTCTGGCGATCGTCGGCCAGGTGAAGGTCCCCACCAGCCACCATCACGAGGACGGCGTCGCGCACGGCATCGTCGAGGCCCTCGACAGGCTGCTGAAGGAGACCGGCCGCTCCGCGGAGGACGTCGCGTTCCTCGCGCACGGCACCACCCAGGCCACCAACGCGCTGCTGGAAGGCGATGTCGCGCCCGTCGGGCTGCTCGGCATCGGGGCGGGCCCCGGGGCCGTACCCACCAAGCGGCTCGCGGGACTTGCGAACCTGGAGCTCACCCCGGGCAAGCGGCTCCCGCTGCATTACGCGCACATAGCCGACGCCGCGGACGGACCCGCGGTGCGCTCGGCCGTGGAGCAGGTACGGGCGCAGGGGGCGGAAGTGCTGGTCGCCAGCGAGCCGTTCAGCGTGGACTCGCCCGAGGGGGAGGAGGCGGTGCTGTCCGCCGCCGAGGACTCGGGGCTGCCGATGACGGCGGCGCACCAGATCACTTCGCTGTACGGGCTGCGCAAGCGCACCCGCACCGCGGTCGTCAACGCGGCCATCCTGCCGAAGATGCTGGCCACCGCCGACCTGGTGGACACCTCCATCGCCTCGGCAGGCGTCACCGCGCCGCTGATGGTGATGCGCTGCGACGGCGGCGTGATGTCGCTGGACGAGATGCGGCGGCGGCCGCTGCTGACCGTGCTGTCGGGCCCGGCGGCGGGTGTCGCCGGGGCGCTGATGCAGGAGCGGGTCAGCGAGGGCGTCTTCCTGGAGACCGGCGGCACCTCGACCGACATCAGCGTCATCCGGCGCGGCAAGGTCGCGGTCCGGCACGCCACCATCCTCGGCAAGTCGTCGTATCTGTCGGCGCTCGACGTGCGCACGGTCGGCGTCGGCGGCGGCTCCATGGTCCGTATCGGCGGCGGCAAGGTCACCGCGGCCGGGCCGCGCAGCGCGCACATCGCCGGGCTGCCGTACGCGTGCTTCGCGCCGGCCAGTGACCTGGCGGACGCGAAGCTGGTCACGATCAGCCCGCTCGCCGGCGACCCGGAGGACTACGCGGTCATCGACGCCGCGGGCGGCCGCTACGCGGTGACGATGACCTGCGCCGCGAACGCCCTCGGCCGGGTCCCGGAGGGCGACTTCGCCGCCTGCGACCCGGAGTCGGCGCGGCTGGCGCTGGAGCCGCTGGCCACGGCGCTGGGCACGGATGTCGCGGGCGCCGCGACGCAGCTGCTCGACGCGGGCATCCGCGAGGTGAAGAAGACCGTGGACGCGATGATCCGCGACTACCGCCTCGACGAGGACGCCGCGGTGCTGGTCGGCGGTGGCGGCGGCGCGGCCGCGGTCACCCCGCACCTGGCCGAGACCTCCGGCCTCACCGGCCGGATCGCCGCCAACGCCGAGGTGATCAGCCCGATCGGCGTCGCCCTCGCGCTGGTCCGCGAACAGATCGAGCGGATCATCCCGGGCGCGACGCAGGAGCAGATCCTCGGCGTACGGAACGAGGCCGAGGCCGCCGTCGTCGAGCAGGGCGCGGCGCCCGGCGCGGTCGAGGTCGAGGTGACCGTCGACCCGCAGACCAACACCGTCCGCGCCATCGCCACCGGGGCAACGGAGTTGCGCACCCAGGACCGGGCGCACCGCACGGACGACGCGGAGCGCCTGACGGCGGCCGCCGCGAGCCTGAAGTCCCCGGAGTCGGCCGTCGAGGTGCTGGCGTCCACGCCCGCCCACACGGTCTACGGGGCCGAGCGCCGCCGCCGCTTCCGCAAGCCGCAGCACCCGGTGCGGGTCCTCGACGCGGACGGCGTCGTACGGCTGCACGCGTCGGACGCGCGGGTGGAGACGACGACGGTCGGCCAGGCGCCTGAGCTGCTGTCGGAGCTGGTGCGGCAGTCCACGTCGTACGGGGACGGGGGTGTCCGCGCCCCCGCGCTGAGGCTGCTGCTCGGCTCCCGTATCGCCGACCTCTCCGGCGTGCTGGAGGCCGAGCCGCTGCTGGCGCTGGCCCGGAGCGAGCTGCGCTCGCGGGCGGCGGACGAGCCGGTGGTGGCGGTTGTGGAGGTACGGGCATGAGGGCCGTCGCGCGCACGGGGAGCCTCCTCGGGAGGCTCGGGCCCGAGCAGCGGGAGGCGCTCCGCGCCGAGTGCGGTGCGCTTGCGGCGCTGGACGACGTCGAGTTCGGTGTCCGGCTGCTGGCGAACACGCCGACGCACGAGGGCCGGGATCCGGAGCTGCTGCGCCGCTGGGCCGTGGCCGCGATGGAGTTCGGCGCCGGGAGCCTCCGGCCGCTCCGCGGCCACGATGCCCGCTCCGCGGCGGGAGATGGGTGCGCGGCACAAGGTGACAGGGGAGAGGAAGCCGGCGGCCGGGCGGGCCACGCCGCAGGCGTTCGCGTCGTCGAGAGCACCGGGGGCCTCGACCCCGACCGGCTTCTCCTCGCGCGTTTCCGCTCCAAGCCCACTCCCACCGTCGAGCTCTTCACCGATACCCTCGCGCTCGCCGACGAGGTCGTCGAACTGCTCGGCTGGCAGGCGTGGTTCCCGGCCGGCAGCACCCGGCAGGCCGCGATCGTGCACGAAGAAGCGCACGAGCGGCTGCACCACGACAAGGCCAAGCGCGCCGCGCTCAAGCAGCGCGTGGGACACCGGATCCTCGGCGGGCTCATGCCCGCCTACGTCGCCGGTGCCGACGAACTCGCCGCCCACGCCGCCGCCCAGCAGGCCCTCGGCCTGCCCCGCTCGCCCCTCCTGCTCACCGCCGCGCTCGCCCGCGCCGCCGACTTTGTAAGAGAGAACTGAGGCCCGCCATGGGAATCGTCATACTCCTGCTCATGCTGGCCGGGGTCGGGCTGATCCTTGCCCGCAAGCTGCCCACGGCCTTCGCGCTGGTGCTGATCGGCGTCGCCATCGCGGTCGTCACCGGCGCCCCGTTCAAGGGCAAGAACAGCATCATCGACACCGTGCTCCAGGAGGGCTCGGTGATGCTCGCGGCCACCATGCTCGCCGTGCTGATGGGCTCGTGGCTCGGCAAGCTGCTGGAGGAGACCGGCATCGCCGGGACCCTGGTCCGTAAGATCGTCGAATTCGGCGGCGACCGGCCGACCGTCGTCGCGCTCGGCGTGCTCGCCGTCTCCGCCCTCGTCGGTACGGTGACGGGCTCCGCGCCCGCCGCCATGCTGGCCGGCATCATCGGCATCCCCGCGATGATCGCGGTCGGCGTGCCGAAGGTGACCGCGGCCGGAACGATCCTGATGGGCATCGCCATTGGCGTGCCGTTCGAGCTGCCCTCCTGGCAGTTCTTCTCCACCGCGCTCGATCTGCCCATCGACACCGTGAAGAGCTTCATGCTGAAGCTGTTCCCGTTCGCCCTCGTCGCGGGCATCGCCTACGTCCTGATCGAGACCCGGCGCAAGGGCGTCGAGCACTCCTGGTCGCTGTCCTCGGCCGCCGCCCCGAAGGCCCCGAGCAAGCGACAGCGGCTCGGTGACGCGCCCTGGTACTCGCTCTTCGCGCCCGCGATCCCGCTGATCCTCGCGCTCGGCTTCGAGCTCGCGATCATCCCGTCGCTGCTGGCCGGCGTGCTCTACGCGCTCGTCACCACGACGAAGCCGCGGGAGATGAACAAGCGGATGCTGCGCACCGTGTACGCCGCCTTCGACGTCGCGGCCCCGCCCATCGTGCTCTTCATCGCGATCGGCATCCTGCTCGCCGCGGTCAAGCTGCCCGACTCCATCGCCGCGCTGGAGCCGCTGGTGAAGGCCATCACCCCGCACAACCCGGTGGTCTTCGTCCTGGTCTTCACGCTCCTCGCCCCGCTGTGCCTGTACCGCGGGCCGCTGAACATCTACGGCCTGGGCGCCGGCATCGCCGGCGTGCTGATCGCCGCCGGCATCTATCCGGCCGTGGCGGTGCTCGGCATGACCACCTCGTACAACCAGGTCTTCGGTGTCGCCGACCCGACCAGCACGCAGACCGTGTGGGCGGCGCAGTACTCCGGCGTCAGCCCGCAGCAGGTCATGATCCGCACCATGCCGTACGTGTGGTGCGTGTGCCTCGGCGGGATGTGCGTGACGGCCGCCCAGTACCTCTGACCCCACCCCCCACCGTAAGGAGCCGCACATCATGGCGTTCAACCGCCGCCGCTTCCTGCAGTCCGCCACCGCCGGTGGCGCCGCGCTCGCCCTCGGCGGGCTCGGCGCCAGGCCCGCCCTCGCCGCCCCCGGCGGCTTCCCGAACTACCACTACGTCCGCACCCTGCTGACCCCGGACAAGCTCGCGTACAACCCCACCGGCGAGATCATCTTCCCCAGCATCCGCGGGGTCTACGACAAGCTCGCCGACCCGCTGGGCCGCTACTACCTCTACTACGCGCCGCACGACGCCCCCGGCGGCATCTGCCTCGCGTACGGGGACAGCCTGGAGGGCCCGTTCACGGAGTACCCGGGCAACCCGATCGTCAAGAACGTCTGGGATCCGCACTACAGCGTCAGCCACGTCTCGTCTCCGCATGTGATGTGGAACGCGGACGAGCGGGAGCTGTGGCTGTACTTCCACGGCGAGAACACCACGACCCGGCTGGCCCGCTCCAAGGACGGCATCACCTTCACGTACGACAAGACCGTGCTGACGACGTCGATGCACCCCGCGGGCACGACGGAGACCTCGTACGCCCGGGTCTTCCGCTACGACCTGCCTTCCCGCGGCGCGCGCTACGTGATGCTGCACATGCGGAACGACAAGTCCAACCACCGCGACATCGCCTGGGGCTGGTCGGCGGACGGCCGCGACTGGGAGTTCGCCGCGGAGCCGCTGATCGACCACGCCGCGGTCGGGGCCAACAACGTCGGCGGGCCGCACCTGCTGACCCGCAACGGCCACACGTACGTCGTCTACAACACCGACAAGGAGAGCGGCGGCAACATCCTCATCACCGAGGTGGGCAGCGACTTCTCCCAGCGGGACCACCTCGGCGTCTTCTACGACTCGGGCAGCGCGGCCCCGGAGAACGGCCGCGCCGCCTCGCCGGTCTTCGGCACCGAGAACGGCGTCCCGTACATGATCTACGAGGCGGGCGAGCGGCTCGGCGGCGCGATCGCGGTCGCCCGCGGCTGACCGGCTGATCAACCACCCCCGAGGGCCAGCAACAGCCGCCGGCCCGCCTCCGCGTCCCGCTCCTCCGTCGCACCGGGGGGCGTGGGCGGGGAGGCGCGGCGGCCGACCGGGCGGAGGGCGAGGACCTCGTCCACCGCCCGGCCGGCGACCCGGCGGCGGTCGTAGCCGTCCGGGTCCGCCGCGAAGGCCAGCGCGGCCGCGGCGAGGACGCCGGTGACCTGACGGCTGCCGGTGGCCCGGCCCGCGATCAGCCGGTCGCGCAGCAGGCGCAGGTCGCCGGGGACCGGCAGCAGCTCCGGCAGCCGCTTGCCCCCGAACTGCGGGTAGCCCCGCCCGACCAGGGCCTCGGCCACCAGTTCCGCGGAGCCGGCCGCATCGGCCCTGGCCAGGTCCACCGCCGGATGCCCGGCGGCCTCCAGCGTCGCCTCGCACACCCGCAACCGGACGGCCGCCGGCGGGTGCTCGGCCGCGTCGCCGGCCTCGCCCGCGTCCTCCGGCGGCTCCAGCGCCGCCAGTACGTCCCCGAGCACCTGCGGATACGCGACCCCGCACGCCAGCGTCGCGCACACGTCGGCGAAGACCTCGCCCAGCCAGCCCTGCCAGCGCGGCAGTTCGGCCGCCGGCAGGCCGCAGCCGGCCAGCCGCTCGCGCAGCTCGCCGGTGAGCCCGAAGTCGTCCTCGATGTGGTGGCCCACCTCGTGCGCCACGGTCAGCAGCGCGGGGAGGTGGGAGGCGTAATACCAGGGGATGTCGATCACCGGGAACGGCAGATTGCGGGCCGCCCGTGCGCCTTCGCCCGTGTGGATGCCGCCGCGCGGCAGCAGCTCCCGGTACTGGTCGCCGCGCCGGTGCGCGCGCGGCGCCGCGGTGCGGCTGAACGACACTAGCGGCGGCTCCTTCGGCGGCGTCCCCGCCGCGCCGTCCGCGGCCAGCGCCGCCTGCAGCGGGGCCCGGTAGCAGGCCCACGCCAGCTCGTCCGCCGCGGCCAGGAAGTCGCGCGACTCCGGCAGCCGGCGCAGCGCGAACTTGCCGCGGAAGTAGTCCCAGACGTGGTGCAGATCGAGCACCAGTGGCAGTGCCTGGCTCTCCCGCGCCAGCTCGAGCCCCGAGCCGAGCATCCGGGAGACGGCCAGCAGCTGGCTGTGGTGCTTCTCCAGCTCCGCGCCCTCGCCCTCCGACAGCCTGATCCAGGTCTCCAGTTCGCGGGCCAGTCCGTCGGCCACGTTACGGAATCCGGCCTGCCGCACGGTGGTGCGCACCGGGGTGACGGGCGGCGGGCCCTTGGGCCGGTGCAGCAGCGACGAGGCGGCCGCGTACAGGGCGGTGGCGCGGCGCGCGTCGTCGTCGTCCGCGAAGGCGGTGGTGCCGGAGCCGCGGGCGGTGGAGCGTAGTTTGCGGGTCGCCTCGGCCAGCGTCGCGTGTCCGTCGAGGTCGGCGTAGAAGCCGAGCAGGTGCTCCAGGCCGCCCTCCGGGAAGACGCCGGTGCACACCACCGCCGGGCAGTTGCCATGGCTGAAGAGGTGCGCGGCGAACAGATTGCGCAGCGTCAGCTGCACCGCCGTATCCACCTCGGAGCCGGGATACGGCGGGTCGAGCACGACGACGGGGACCCGCCCAGGATCGAACTCGGCCAGCCAGCGGGACAGATGCACCGGGAAGAGGTCGGAGCCGCGCGCCTTCCCCGCCAGCCGGCGGGCGTGCCCGGCCGGCGAGAACTCCAGATACGGCACCCCGCCGCGCTGCCGCAGCGGCGCCGCGAGGTGCAGGATGTCCAGCCCTTCCGGGGGCGGGCCCAGCTGCGCGGCCAGCTCGGCGTCCGGCTGGAAGGTCAGCAGCCGCGCCGGATAGCCGCCGAGCGACGGGCGGCGGCCGCGCAGCCAGTACGTCAGCGGGGACTGTCCCCCCGAAGTCGCCCCGGAAGCGGGGGCGTCCGGCTTGGTGGACACCACCAGCACCCGGTGAGGCCCGGGGTCGTGCGGCTGCAGCCGCTGCAGCTCGCGCCGGGTCTCCGGGGCGACGAGCGGCCAGCCCGCGGTCAGCGCTCCCGGCTGCAGTCGGTCCAGCGCCTGCCGGGTCTCCGGGCCCACGATGCCGTCCACGTCGAGGCGCAGCCGGTACAGCCGGTTGAGCCGGTGCTGCAGCCAGCACACGTCCACCTGCCGGGCGGCGCCGGGCAGCGTGCGGTACATGACCGGCTGATCGTCCTTGCCCGCCACCTCCAGCGCCGGCTGCAGCGTCATCTCCCACGGCAGCGCGTGCGCCGCCGGATCGTCGGAGTCGAGGCGTACGTACCGGGGCCGGCGCAGCTGCGGCCGGGACAGCTCGTCGCGCAGCGGCCGCTGCTGCTCGTGCCAGGCGGCGAGCTTGCCGGGGCGCGGCGGCGCGGCGTCGTCGACCGGGTCGATGCCGGGCTGCCGGTGCAGCTGCAGCACCTGCTCGCCCGGCCAGTCCTGGAACAGCCGCTGGCCGTCGGCGTCGGGACCGTCGAAGGCGGGGCGCTGCAGCCGCCGCAGCAGCTCCTCCACCCGCTCCACGACGCCCGTGACCTGCACCCGGCGGGCGCAGTCCAGCAGCGTGACGGGCACGCTGTGCCGCACCACGCCGCCGGATTCGGCCAGTTGGATGGCCCGGCGCAGCGCGTCCTCCGCCTCCCGGGGGCGCGGATTCACGCCCGCGTCCATGACCAGCGCGGACAGCGCCAGCCGTACGTGCGGCGGCCGCGGCGCGCCGCCGGCCACCTTCGGCGGCTGCGTCCAGGGCACCTCCGCCAGCCAGGTGCAGGCCAGCCCTGGGTGGCCGAGGCGGGCGGCGATACGGGCGCAGCGCCAGACGATCTGGCGGTTGCCGTGCGCGCTGTCGATGAGCACGCGGGCGGCCCGCTCGAGACCGGCGGCGTCGGCGTGGCCGCGCACCTGCGCGATCATCAGCTGCGCCAGCGCGTCGTCGGGGCCGTACGCGCCGGGGTCGGGGACGCAGGCGCCGAAGTACGGCTCCAGCTCCGCCCAGTCGACCCGCCCGCGCAGCGCCGGGTTGTCCGCCAGGTCGCGCAGGGTGGCCAGCCGGGCCTGCACCGGCTGGATGTCGCCGAGGGCGTCGGCCAGCTCCCGGATCGCGTCCGGGTCCGCGGCCGGCCCGTCGTCGCCGGCGATGCGGCACAGCGCGTGCAGCGGCCGTACGAGCCCGGGCAGCGTCCCGTACGACAGCGGCGGGGCCTGTCCGGAGCGCGGGACGCCGGAGCGGACCGCCCACTCCTGGATGAGCAGCTGCAGTCGCAGCGCGAACTCCGGCTCCTGGCCCGGTGCTTCGTACGGCTCCAGCACCCGGTGCGCCGCCGCCAGGTCCTGGCTGTCGCGCAGCAGGAAGCGGGCGTAGAGGTAGTGGCACTCGGGCTCGCCCGCGAGATAGCCCAGCTCCGTCCACAGCCCGGTGGCCCGGGTGAAGCAGTCGTCGGCGGAGCCGATCTCCTGCAGCTCGCCGAGGGCCACGCCGCGGAGTTGGGCGGTCAGCGCCAGCTGCCGGTAGCGCTGGGCGCCGTGCAGCAGCCCGGCCACGGCGTCGGCGCGCTGCAGCGCGGCCAGCGCCTCGGCCTCGCGGCCCAGCTGCAGCTGCGCCTTGGCCTGCAGCCGGGCCAGCGCGGCCTGGTCCGCGGGCGGGGCCGGGGCCCGTTCTTTGGGCAGGTCGAGGATTGCGAGGGCGGCGGCCGGGCGACGGCAGCGCAGCAGCAGCCCGGCCTGCTGGGCGAGGGCCGGGAAGACCGGCAGCTCGGCTTCGGTGCGCAACTCCGCGGCCAGTGCGTACAGTTCCGTCGCCGCGTCGACCTCGCCCAGCAGCCGGTGCTCGCCGGCGCCGGTGGCGGCCGCGCTGGCGGCGATGTCCGGGCGGCGCGCGGACCGGGCGAAGGCGACGACCTCCTGATACGCCTGCGCGGCGGCCGCGGAGTGCAGCAGCCGCAGCGACGCGGCGCGGATGCTCAGCGCCCACAGCCGCTCCAGCTCGGGCAGCCCCTCGTAGGCGAGCACCCGGTGCTCGAGGCGGTAGACCGCCTCGCCGGCCCGGTCGCCCAGCGCCAGCACGGTGGCCTGCAGCACCTCTTCGCGCACCGAGTGCGCCCGCTCGGTGATGCCGGCCTGCTTGTACAGGTCGTCGGCCTTGGCCAGGCACAGCTCGACATCGGACCAGATGTGGTCGTGCGCCGCCGACGGCACCCCGTCGGTCATGCCCTCGCGGAAGAGCGCGTAGGCGAGGTTCAGTTGCGCCTCGGCCATCAGCTCGTACGTGATCAGGGTGTCGCCGCCGGGGATCCGGCGCGGGCTGTCCCGCTCCACGTACTCGTCGCCGAGGATCTCCTCGGCCAGGCCGCGCAGCCCCTGGGTGTCGCCCGCCGCCCAGGCCCGCTCCAGCTCCTCGCGCCAGCGCCGCGGGGCGTCGGAGTCGCGCATCTGGAAGCGGTGGTAGAGCGCCTCGCGCAGATAGCGGATGCGCCGCTCCGGGTGCGTCGTCTCCCCGGCCAGCTGCTCGAACCGCTCGGCGAAGTTCCGGTGCAGCTGCGCGAAGACCGGCCGGTCGGAGATCAGGTCGCGCATCGGCTGCAGCACCGCGCTGTGGAAGACCACGGACCGCTCGTCCTCGGTCACCTCGGTGATCCAGGACGAGGTGGCGGCGTAGTCGAGCAGCTTCCGCCAGGCGTCCTCCAGCTGCTTGGTGCTCGGCGGGGCGATGGCCGGGAAGACGTCCTGCCGGCCCGGCAGGTGGTGCGCGTCGTGCCGCGGATCGTCGTCGTCGGTGATCTGCTCCAGATGCGGTTTGAGGATGGACTCGACGTGCTCCCGGCGCAGCCGGCGCGGGATCACGCCGTAACGCAGCAGCCAGCGCACCACCGGGTCGTCGATGCGGCGGACGACCCGGTTGACCAGGTAGCTCAGCAGCGGGGTGCGCAGGGTCTGCAGCTCCTCCGGGGAGACGTCCGGGTTCTGGTCCACATCGTCGGCGAAGAGCGCCAGATGGAAGGGCATGCCCGCGCTGCGGTCGATGACGACGCGCAGCAGCTCGGGCTCGTTGATGCCGCGGATCTCCCGCAGATAGCGCTGCGCCTCGCCCTCGGTGAAGGGCAGCACCGGCATGTCCTGATATGGGCCCAGCGCGGCGAACGCGGCATCGTGCCGGCCGCCGGCCAGCGGCGCCCGCCCGGCGACGACCAGCCGGATCGCCGGGCAGCGCTCCAGCACCTCGCCGAGCAGCCGCAAGAGCCCGTCCGCGTGCGAGGGGCTGCGCAGCAGCACCTCCTCCATCGTGTCGACGACCACCAGGACCGGCAGGTCGGCGGCGAAGGACTGGTTGAAGCGGGAGATGAACGCCTCCACCGCCTCGTCGCGGATCCGCGCTTCGTCCTGGGTGCGGATGCCGCGGGCGGCCTCGGCGGCGGCGGGGGAGTTGGGGTCGGCGAGCAGCGAGCGGTAGGCGGCGTACTCGTCGAGGCCGGTGAACGCCCGGGCGGGCAGCCGCAGTTCCAGCTGGTCGGCGAGTTCCAGCAGCAGCAGCCAGGGCCAGCGGGCGCCGTTCAGCGGGTCGACGTGGTCGAAGTCGATCCGGGCACAGGTGACGTCCAGCTCCGGGGTCACGCACCGCCGGGACACCAGCCAGCGCAGCTGCATGGTCTTGCCCGACCCGGCCGGGCCGTGCATCTGCCACACCCGCGGCCCGGGCCCGTAGAGCAGCTCCTTCGCCTGTCCCCACAGCCCGTCCGGCTGCAGGAACTGCGCGGAGCGGGCGTAGTCCTGCGCCCAGTGGGTGCGGGCGCGCAGATAGCCGGCCCGGGTCTCGGCCCGGCGCAGCAGGGTGCGCTTGGTCAGCGGGGCGCGGTCCGGGTCGGCGAGTACGAGGATCAGGTCCTGGCAGCGGCCGAAGTCGCGGCGGGCGTCGTTGGCCGCGAACTGCCGCTCGAAGTAGGCGCCCGCCGACTCCGGGTCGGCGAGGATCAGATGCCGCAGCCGCTCGGCCGGCCGGCCGCGGGCGTGCCAGTGCTCGCTGAGCCGCATCTCCAGCTCCAGCAGCTTCGCCGGCAGCGGCCCGGTGCCGCCGGTATCGCCCAGCCAGGACAGGAAGTACGCGGACCGGTGCGCGTCCGGGACCTGCAGCTGGCCGCCGGGGAGCTCCTCCACGGCCTTGTTCGCCATCAGCTCCGACAGCGCGGGCGGCCGGTCGCCGGCGAACTCCACGAGCACCGCGCGGTAGGTCTTGGCGTCGAAGTAGCGCGCCACCGAGGCGGCCTGCAGTGCCGGAGTCCAGTGCTCGGGCAGCAGCTGGCGGCCGATGTCGTCGAGCGACTCGCCGCGGCTGAGCTTCGCGGCCAGCGACGCCGCCGCCTGGGCCAGCGAGATGGGCTCCGGCATGCTCGCTCCTCGTGGGTCAGGACCGCGTCTGCGTGGCCTTCATCGTCAGCAGCAGATTCACGATTTTCTGGAAGACGTGGATGGGGAAGGGGCCCTCGGCGTCCCGGCGGAGCGCCGTGGCGATCTCTTCGAAGGCCTCGAAGTTCAGCTCCCGCAGCGCCGGCCGCGCGACCACCGTGCGCTCCCAGAACTCCCGGGAAAGCCGCCGGTACTCGTGCGGCGGGAAGTCGCCGAGCACCACCGGGCTGACCGGCATCACGTCCTGCAGATGCTTGAAGCCCCGCCAGCTCTGCGACGCCACCACCAGGATCCGTACCGGGAACTGCTCCGGCGGCTGCGCCACCTTGCGCACCGGGTCGAACAGCAGCGGCTTCAGCACGCCGCCGACGTCCGAGTCGATGACGCACTCGGCGTGGTCGAGGGCCAGCAGATGCGGCCGCTGCCGGGCAGCGGCGCGGTTCTTCAGGGTGGTGAGGAACTCCTGGAAGATCGCCATGCGGCGGTCGTCGGCACGGCCCTCTTCCGGATTGAAGGGGTAGTTCTGGTCCTCGCCGTCGGTCTCGACCCCCCGGCTCCACTCGGGCCCGCCCCGGGTCGCCCGGTTGAGCACCTGGTTGAAGCGGATGAAGTCGGCCGCGGCCATCGGATCGGGCTGCCGCTCGTCCATGCACGCGTTGCGGAGCGACCGCAGGACCGACAGCCAGCCCAGCGTCTTGTGGTCGTCCCCGTCACCACGCCCGGCCTGCGCGGCGAGGTCGGCGTACGTGACGTCCTCGCCGAGCAGCATGCAGGTGAGCAGGCACCACTTGGCCTGCCAGGTCTTGCCGGACGCCGGCTGCCCGGAGGTGATCGCCAGCAGCCGCTCGGCCGGGCCCGCCGCCTCGCGCGCCCCCTCGCACAGGTGCCACCAGCCGGTCCGCCGCTCCTTGGCGCGGCCGAGGAACATCGGCAGCTCGTCAAACGGCCACTTGCGGTTACGGGAGGACAGCTCCGGCTCCGCGTGCCCCCACCGCTGCCGGGTCACCTCGGCCGGGTCGGGCACCGCGCACTCCAGCACCGGCAGCGCCCAGGAGGGCCGGCCCGGGTCGGTGAGGTAGAGGTGGTTGCGTACGTCGGTGATGATCTCGTCGATCGGCTTGGCGCAGGAGAGGCTGCGGTACAGCTCGTAGGAGAACTCGACCGCGGCGGGCGACTCGATGTCGCCCTGCATGGCGACGGCCGCGCCGACGCCCTGCTCCAGGCAGACGTTCACCAGGCTCCCGAAGTCGCCCGCGGGCGCGCCGGCCTGCCGGCAGACGTTGAACAGCACCAGCCGCGGCGCCCGCCCGTCGCCGAGCAGGATCTCCAGCATGTCCCGGTCGAGCGTCCACTGGCCCTTCGCGGGGGCGCCCCAGCGGCGCTGCTCGTTGCGCTCGTCCTTGGCGCCGTTCTGCGGCTCCACGTTGAAGTCGAGGCCGGGCAGGTCGCCCTCGACGGCGCGCATGCCGTGGCCGATGAAGTGCAGTACGTGCGGTCTCACAGCGGTTAGTTCGGCGCGCAGCTCCGTGGGGCTCGGTCCGTCGACCACCTCGGTGTGGATGCGGCCGGGCAGCTGGGCCAGCGCGGCGCCGATCTTGGCCAGTTCGTGGTCGGCGAGGAGCGTGTGGTCGGCCGGGTTGCAGACCACCAGCAGCGCCCGCAGCGGGCCCCGGTCCGCGCCGTTCTCCTCGCCGGGGGCGACGGGGTTGCCGCGGGCGCGGCCGCGGCGCAGCAGCACCCGCCCGTTGCGCCACAGGGCGTGCTGCCCGTCGTCGTGCATCAGCTCCCAGGGCAGCGTGGCGAGCACCGGGTCCTCGATGTCCAGGCGCACCCGTAACAGATTCTCCGGCGCGGCCGCGGCCACCAGCGCGGGCCAGCTGTCGGCGGGCGCGCCGCCGAACACCCCCGTGTACAGCCGCCGTCCGACGTCCCGCCGCAGCGCGGAATCCGCCTCGGGCTCCAGTGCCCTGGTGAACTCGCCGGCGCCCTCGGCCCCTTCGGCGCCGCGGGCGAGCGCGGCGAGCTCGGCCCCGAGCGGCCAGTCGACGGTGCGGCCGCCGTGCCGCAGGCTGACCTGGCTCGCCGTGATGGTGACGACGGCCCCGGTCATGGCGCCTCGTCCACTCCCGGTGGCGGCTGCTCGCCGCCGTCCAGCTGCTCCAGCACGGTCCCCGGATCCTCCCGGGCCTCGTCGAGCAGCAGCTCCGGTACGGGCTCCGCCGCCGCGCCGCGCCCCGGCTGCGGCGTCCCGTATTCGGCCTTGAAGCCGCGCCACCAGCCCTTGCGCACGCGCAGCACCCGGTAGACCGGGGTGATATCGGTGCCAGTCCAGTTCAGCCCGAGGTGGCTGGCCCGGCTGAAGGTGACCCGCCCGGCGAGGTCGATCAGCTGCAGCGGCCCGGCCCCGCCCGCGGTCATCCGCAACTCGGCGACGGCGCCGTCCCGTTCGGAGGTGAGCACGGTCCCCGCCCGTGCGTGGATGACGTCGGTGACGACGAGCAGCGCGGGGTCCCATTCCCCGCGCCACATCTTCCGTACGAGCCCGTCGGTGAGCCCGGCGACATCCGGCAGCCCGCGCTGCCGCAGCCCGGAGTAGACGATCAGCGCGCTGCGCTCGTCCTTGAACTCCACCAGGGCGCCCGCGTCGGCGGGCAGCAGCGTGGCGATGCCGGGCACGGTGCCGCCCACCGCCTTGAACTGCACGGACACCGAACCCCCGGCGTCGTACGTGACATCACCGGGCGCCCCCGTGGTCCGCTCCGCCACCTCGACGCCCCACTTGCCGAGCTCGCCGGCCGTCACCGACCCCCCGCCGTGCAGCCTGCGCACCTCGCCGACCCGCACCGTCTGGGACAGCGGCCACGCCACCCACCACCCGGCGAAAACATCACGCAGCGCCCCCCGGTAGGCCGTATAGGCACCATCGGTCATGGCAGCTCCCCCCAGCACACTGCGACAGTGCACGGAGCGTAACGCCCCGCGACCCTGGGCGACGTGGGCCGAACGGGCCATTCCGGGCGACTCTGCCAAGCGCGCCCTGCTCAGCCCTGGTTGAGGCGGATGGAGTTGATCGGCGAGATGTTGAAGTACCAGCTCTTGCCGGGCTTCAGCTTGCTGCTGCAGTTGGTGCCGGAGTAGGTGCGGCACGTCTGGGCTGTCGCGCCGCCGGTCTGGTTGTTGTAGATGACCCGCTCGCCGTGCTGGCCGCTGAGCTTGTGGACGCCGTAGCGGTAGAACTTCAGGGAGGGCGGGTTGCCGTGTTCCCACGACTTCGTCGTCCAGACGCAGACGTAGCCCCGCTTGCAGCCATTGACCGTCCCTGCCCTCACCGAGGCCGAGTCGTCGGCGCTTGCCGGGGCCATGGGAGTGATCAGGGCCGCTCCGGCGGCGATGGTCGTGACGAGAGTGCCGATGGTGCGTTTGCGCATGTTCTGCCCCCGTTGGTCATGATGCAGCAGGATTGCTGCACCATGACTACGATCCCCGCCCTACTGTCCCGAGTCACCCACTTTCGGCGGCCTCCGAAAGTCACCGGTGCTCGACCAGGACCGGCTCCTCGCCGACGTCGATGCGCTCGCCGGGGCGGGCGGGGGCCGTGCTGCCGTTCAAGCGGTGGACGCGGTGTGCGCCCTCGTCCAGGGGTACGTCGGCCCGGCCGTCGGTGGACCAGGTGACGGTGAGCGGGCTGCCGTCCCGCTCGAAGCGGCAGGAATACAGCCGGGGCGGCAGGCCCATCCGGGTCCCCTGGCCGCAGGCGCTGATCCGGGCCCCGTCCAGCCATGTCATCAGCCGGCCGACGCGCTTTCCGGGCTCCGCGGGCGGGCCGCCCACCGGCTGGACGATGATCGGCACGTGGGTGCTGCCCCAGTTGTAGAAGTACATCCGCCGCATGCCGTAATGCCTGCTGTAGAGCCCGGCGAGAAAGAAGCGCGCCGCGTAGTCGCGGGCGCGGCGGGCGTCGAGCGGCGGGGTCGAGCCGATGTCCCACTCGGGTCCGGTGTTCCACAGCTCGACGTCGTTGGCGTTCTCCTCGTGGAGGAGGTTCGCGATCCGCCGGGTGAGCTCGATGATCTCCTCCGGCTTGCCGTCCCCGGTGCGCGGCGGCATCTTCAGGGCGGCGGCGTCACAGTGTTCGTACGCACCGGTCCTGGCGAACTCCCGCAGCAGCTGCCGCCCTTTCGCCGTCCACAGCACCCCGAAGGACGGGCAGGCCAGCCGCGCCTCGGGGTCGATGCGGCGGATGATCCGGGCGGCGCGCTCGACCATCTCGGCGAGGGTGTCGAGGCTGCCCGCGTACATCAGGCGGTGGCTCGGGTAGTCCCACAGCTCGTACGACCCGATGCGGTCCCGGTAGCGGGTGGCGAGCTTCGTCACGAAGCGGTCCCAGACCTTCAGGTCGTCCGGGGGTGAGGCGGAGGAGTCGGCGAAGCCGGACTTCTTGCCGTCGGGGGCGGCCCACCACGGGGTGCCGCCGATGGTGAACAGGACCGGCAGCCGGTCCCGTTCGGCGGCCCGTACCAGCCGGTCCAGGGTCTGCCAGCGGTACTGGCGGGACTTGGGCTCGATGTTGGCCCAGCGGGTCTCGCTGTTCCACAGCCGCGCGGAGCCGGTGCGGAAGCCGGGCATCAGGCCGGTGTCGCTGTTGATCGTCATGCCGAAGAACTCGGGGGATATGCGGCGCGGGGCCTCGTGCCACTCCGGCCCCACGGGGCGCTGCTCACCGCCGGTGGCGGGCGCGCGTCCGGCGGGGGTGCGCTTCCGGTCACCGTCGTACGCGAGGGCGCCGCCGGCCAGCGTGACGAGCACGACCAGCAGCGCCACCAGCCGCGGCCGGGTGCGCCGCCACCACGGCGGCCGGGCGGCGGGCTCGGGGGCCGGCGATGACGAGGACGGCTCCGAGGACTCGGTCGGCTCCGAGGACTTGGCCGGATCCGAAGGCTTGGCCCGATCCGAGGACTTGGCCGGTCCCGACGACTCGGTCGGTCCCGACGACCCGGCCGACTCCGACGACTCTGCCGCTTCCGCCGCCCCGCCCGCTTCCGCCACCCCCCGCTCCGGCGGCTCATCCCCCTGTCCCGCCTCTCCAGCAGTCGCCCGGTACCAAGCCCGGTAAAGCCGGTCCAGCTCCTCCGGGCTCGCCCCGCTCACCCGCGCCACCTGTTCGATCGCGCCGAAGGTGCCCGGCACGGTGATGCCCTGGCAGTAGCGGTGGAGCGTGGACCGGCTGAGCCCTGTGCGATGGGCCAGCGCCGAATAGCTGCGCCCGCTGCGCTGCTTGAGCTCCTCCAGCAGTTCCGCCAGCTCCGACGCCATCACACCCCCTCCCCAACCGCCGCTTCCCGCCGTCCCACCGCCGCGCGAAACCGCAGCTGGAACCCGTACCGCCGTCCCACCGTCCCATCTCCCCAGATCTTCTTGCCACGGAACCAGAGGGAAGCGCAAAGTCACCAGTGCACTGCTCTGACAACGGGGGAACGACAACATGCTGCGCATGCACTTCAGCGCGGGGGATATCGCCAGAACGCGGGTCGCCGACGGACCTGATCCCTTCTGGGAGGCGGTACTGAGCCTGCACCGGGTCCGCGAGCGGCGCGCCCAGCCCGAACTTACCGGCTGGCGCGGGCGCGTGCTCCGTAACGCCAGGGAGCCACTGAGCCTGCTGCTGCCGCTGGTGCCCGCCCGCGGCTACTTCCCGGACTTCCTCACGCCCGCGGCGAGCGCCGACGGCTTCGAGGCGGGCCTCGACGCGCTGCTGTCCACGCCGCGGCGTGAACTGCACACCCAGATCGGCCGGCTGGCCGCGGACGGCGCCGCGCCCCGCGGCCTGGCCCGCTCCGTCGGCGAGGGCCGGGCCCCCGCGCTGCGGCGGCTCGCCGACGCGCTGCGCGACTACCGGCGGATCGCGTTCGGCCGGTCCTGGCAGCGGGTCCGCGCGCGGACCGAGGACGACCGCGCCTGGCGCGCCCGCGTCCAGTGGTGCAGCGGTACGGAGGCGATGCTGCGCACCTTCGGCCCCGGCATCCGCTGGCGCGCGCCGGTGCTGGAGGCCGACTATCCGGTGGACAAGGACATCCATCTGGACGGCCGCGGGCTGCTGTTGATCCCGTCGTACTTCTGCAGCGCCAAGCCGGTGGCGCTGGCCGACCCATCGCTGGCGCCGACACTCGTCTACCCGGTCTCGCGGAACCGTCCGGCGCCGGCCGCCGCGCCGGGCACCGACCCCGCGGGCGCGCATCTCGCGCGCCTCCTCGGCCACACCAGGGCCGCGGTCCTGCAGACCCTCGCCGGCGACTGCACCACCAGCGAACTGGCCGGCCGCGCCGGCGTCTCCCTCTCCTCGGCCAGCGAACACGCCGCCGTGCTGCGCGCCGCGGGCCTGGTCTCCAGCACCCGGCAGCGCAACACGGTGCGGCACTCGCTCACCCCGATGGGCCTGGCGCTCCTCGACGGCCGTACGGACCCCTGGAGTTAGGGTCTGCGCGAAGCCCGTACTACCGGCGGCTCCGCACCAGCAGATGCAGGAAGTACGGCGTGCCGATGACGGCCGTCATCAGGCCCGCGCCCAGCTGCGCCGGCGCGATCACCGTACGGCCGAGCAGGTCGGCCAGGCAGACGAGGACGGCGCCCAGGAGCAGCGCGACCGGGATCACCCGGACGTGCTGCCGGCCCACCAGCGCGCGGGCGGCGTGCGGGGCCACCAGGCCCACGAAGCCGATCGTGCCCGCGGCGGCCACCGCGGCGGCGCTCAGCAGAACGCTCAGCGTCAGCAGCGCCAGCCGGCTGCGGCCGAGGTCGAGGCCGAGCAGCCGCGGGGTGTCCTCGTCCAGCGAGACCAGGTCGAGCTCCCGGCGGCGGGCGACCGCCACCGCCACGCCCACGGCCAGCACGATCGCCAGCGGCACGACGTCCGGCATCGTCCGCCCGTACGTCGAACCGGACAGCCAGGTCAGCGCCTTGGTGGCGTTGAACGGGTCGGTGAGCACGATCAGCAGGCTGATCAGCGCGGTGGTGGCGACGGCGAAGCCCATGCCGACCAGGACCAGCCGGTTCTGCTGGAAGCCGCCGCGGGCCGCGAGCCCGAAGACGGCGGCGGAGACCACCGCGGCGCCCGCGCAGGCCGCGCCGGCCAGGCTCCAGGAGCCGGCCATCGACGTCGTCGTCACCAGGAGTACGGCCCCGAGCGCCGCGCCGCCGGAGACGCCGAGCACGGCGGGCTCGGCGAGCGGGTTGCGGGTGACGGCCTGCGTGATCGTCCCGGAGAGCGCGAGGGCCGCGCCCGCCAGGAGGGCCGCGAGCACCCGGGGGACCCGCGTATCGAGGACGAAGCCGACCGTCTGACCCGCCTGCCCCGACGCCCAGTTGACGACATCGCCGAGGAGCAGCTTGCTGTCGCCCAGCAGCACGGCGGCGATCGTCAGGCCCACCACCACGACCGCCAGCACGGCCGTCGTGGTCAGGAAGGTGCCGCGGCTGCGCAGCCGCAGCTTGTCCACCGCCGTCGTCCCCGCGGCGTCCGGCAGCCGGGTCGCCAGCACGATCAGGAAGACCGCGCCGACCAGGCTGGTCACGACGCCCGTCGGCACCCGGACCGCGGAGTCCGAGTCGACCAGCGCACGCAGCGCCACGTCGGAGCCGAGCACCAGCGCCGCGCCGGTGAGCCCCGCGACCGGCACGGTCCCGCGGGTGCGGGCGAACGCGCGGAACCGGCGGGCCAGCGGCCGTACGATCGCCGGCGCACACAGCCCGACGAAGCCGATCGGCCCGGCCAGCGTGACCGCCGTCGTGGACAGCAGCACCGCGAGCAGCACGGTGACGATCCGGGTGTTACGGACCGGGACGCCGAGGCCGCGGGCGGCGTCGTCGCCGAGCGCGAGGGCGTCCACGCGGCGGGCGTAGAGCAGCAGGCCGATCAGGCCGACCGCGACGAGCGGGGCCAGCCGCACCACCCCGTCGAAGCCGCTCTGCGCGATGCTGCCCTGGTTCCAGTCGTAGAGGCCCTCGGTCTCCTCGGGGAAGAGCAGCAGCAGCCCCTCGGTCACCGAGGTCAGGCCGAGGGTGAGGGCGCTGCCGGCCAGCACCAGCCGCACCGTGCCGGTGCCGAGCCCGGAGAGGCCCAGCACCACCACCGCAGCGGCGAGGCCGCCGGCGAAGGCGACCGCGGAGGACGCGAGCAGCGGCAGCGTGGCGCCGGTGGCGGCGGCGATGCCGAGCGCGGCGTACGAACCGGCGTTGACGGCAAGGGTGTCGGGCGCCGCGAGCACATTGCGGCTGACCGACTGCAGGATGGCGCCGGCCATCCCGAGCGCGGCGCCGACCAGCAGGCCCGCGGTCATCCGCGGCAGCCGGGAGGAGATCACGACCGACGAGTCGGTGGCGTCGGCCTGCCCGGTGAGCGCCTTCCAGACCTCCGCCGCGCCCGCGCCGGACGTGCCCTGGGTGAGGTCGACGACGGCGAGGAGCGCGACGAGAGCTGCCAGTACGGCCGTCACCGCGGCCGCGCCCGTCCGGGACGGGGACGGTGCCGCCTGCGGATCCGGACGGGTGGCGGGGGTGGTGGGTGCGGTGACGGCCATCTCGGTTACTTGGTCAGCTCACTCACGACGGAGTCGATGTACTGGTTCATCGACTTGGTGCCGCCGAACATCCAGATGCCGTCGGGCAGCCGGTGCACATTGCCCTTCTTGACGAACGGCAGTGACTTCCACACCGAGTCCTTGGCGAGGGCGCCGGTGAAGGGGGTGCTGCTCTTGTCGTCCTTGTTGCCGATGTAGGCGAAGTGGACGTCGTCCGGGAGCTTGGTGAGCCCCTCGACGTCGGTGGCGCCGAGCCCGTAGGCCTTGTCGCCCTTGACCTTCCAGGCGTTCTTCAGCCCGAGCTGCTCGTTGACCGCGCCGAGCAGCGAGCCGGAGGTGAACGGCCGGATCGAGACCTGGTTGGCCTGCACGTAGCCGTCGGCGAAGGCAAAGTCCGCGCCCGCGAGATCGGCGTCGGCGAGCGCCTTCTTGCCCTCGGCGACCTTCGCCTCGAAGTCCTTCTTCAGCTTCCCGGCCTGCTCGGTGGTGCCGGTCGCCTCCGCGATGAGATCGCGGTTCTTGTTCATCTGCCCGATCGGGTCGGCGGCGTTCGCCGACTTGATCTGCAGCACCGGGGCGACCTCGCGCAGCTGCTTCACGGCGGCCGGCTTCAGGTCGTCGGTGGCGACGATGAGGTCGGGGCGGATGGAGGCGATGGTGTCCATGCTCGGCTCGCCGCGGGTGCCGATGTCCTTGGCGTCGTTCGTCAGCGGGGCGGCCTTGTTCCAGGTCTTGTAGCCCTTGACGTCGGCGACGCCGGCGGGGTCGACGCCGAGCGAGATCAGGTCCTCGACGACGTTCCACTCGGTCCCGACGACCTTCTTGGCGGGCCCGTCGAGCTTCACCTTGGCGCCGGTGGCGTCGGTGACCGTGATCTTCTGGGCGCCCTTGCCGGCGTCCTTCTCCGCGGGCTCGGTGGTCCCGCAGGCGGTCAGGGCGAGGGCGGCGGCGGCGAGGGCGGCCGCGGCCGGTATGGAGCGTCTCATGAGGGGGTGCTGAGCCTTTCGCTTCGCGTGTGGTGGCGGCCGATCGCGCGGGTGCGCAGCCGGCCGGTGAGCGGGTCGTCGTCGACCTCGATGCGGATGCCGTACGTCTTGGTGAGCTGCTCGGGGGTGAGCACGTCCTCGGGGCGGCCCTCGGCGACGACCCGTCCCGAGTCGAGCAGCACCATCCGGTCGGCGATGGCCGCCGCCTGGTCGAGGTCGTGCAGCACGGCGCCCACCGCGATCCGGTGGTCGTCCGCCAGGTCGCGTACGAGATCGAGGAGCTCGACCTGATAGCGCAGATCGAGATAGGTGGTGGGCTCGTCCAGGAGCAGCACCCCGGTGTCCTGCGCGAGACAGCCGGCCAGCCAGACGCGCTGCAGCTGCCCGCCGGACAGGTGCTCGGCGCCGCGCTCGGCGAGCTCGGTGACACCGGTCATGGCGAGCGCGCGATCGACGGCGGCCCGCCCGCCGGGGTCCGCTTTGCCCCATCGGCCCCGGTACGGATACCGCCCGAACTCCACCACATCGCGCACCGTCAGCCCGCTGGGCGTCGGCCGCCCCTGGGTGAGCAGCGCGACCTGCCGCGCGAACTCGCGCGAGGAGAGCGCGAGACCATCGGTCTCACCATCGAGGACGAGACTGGCTTCCCGCGCCCGCTGCAGCCGCGCGACGGTCCGCAGCAGCGTCGACTTCCCGCTGCCATTGGGGCCGACCAGCACGGTCACCTCACCGGGCCGCAGGTTCAGCGCCGCCTCGTGCACGACATCGACGCCGTCGTACGCCACGGTGACGTCCGTGGCGGAAAGGGCGTGCCCGTGCGCATTCTCTCCGACTCTCACGAGCGCTTAGGTTAGCCTAACCTTCTACGTGTGTGGACCGGGGGCGGCGCCTAGGACCGCGCGGGCTGGTTGGCGATCAGCAGGGTGGCCCCGGCGGCCCGGAAACCGAGCCGGGCGTAAATGCGCGCGACGGCGTCCTGCGCGTAGGCAAGGAAGACCGTACGCACCCCACACTCCCGAGCATGCTCGACCAGAGCCACGGTGACCGCGGCGCCCAGCCCCCGCCGCCGAGCACTGGGCAGCGTGCCGACACCACCGATCTCGGTGGCGCCGCCCGCCGGGTGATACTGCCCGACGGCCAGGGGAGTGCTGTCCGGCGCCACCTCAGCCAGCCACTCGAACGCCTCCGGCACCCCGAGCTCCCGCTGCCGGGCGCGCACCCGCGTGATGTCGGCGGCCGCAACTGACCGGCTCCCCACCACGGGCCGCCGCGGTACGACTAGTCACCGCTGCGGGTGGTGCGGCGCCTAGCTGGGGAGATGCCGGGGGAGGTTGCTGGCGCATCATCCGTCCAGCGCCCTTGGGGGCATCAATTGCGCCGCTTTTACGCAGCCTTGCTCGCTGCCGCAACCCTCGCCGCCACCGCCGGCGCGGCCTCGGCCGCCGGTGATCCGGTCCGCACCCTGCCCGCGAAGAGCTCCGCCGCGCTGCCGGGCTACGTCTGCTTCTGGTCCGAGCCCGAGGAGCACGGCCCCCAGGGCGGCTGGTGCTACAACGGCGCCGGCTACGCCGAGGCGCGGCCGGATGTGAAGCGGCACGCCAAGTCGTTCAGCAATCAGACCCAGGACACCTTCTACGCCCTGAGCTTCCCGCGCGAAGGCCCCTGCCTCTACCGGACCATCTACGGCGGCGACTGGTCGGGGAACTGGGAGTGGTGGGAGAAGTTCGACGGCGTCCAGCGCAACAAGCCCACCGACTGCCAGCAGGGCTGAGGCGGGCGTGCCACCTGTCACCCGTATCGCCGCGGGAGTCCTCACAGCCGGGCTGTTACTCACCGGCTGCGCCACCCCCGCCCAGCGCACCGCGCTGAGCCCGCAGGACACGATCAAAGCCGCCCAGCAGCAGCTCACCGACCGCTGCCTGCGCGACCAGGGCCTCACCCCGCCCAGACCGGGCGCCGCCCGTAAAGCAGCGTCATCCGCCAGGACCCAGCAGCTCGCCGACGCGCTCTACGGCACCGGCCGCGCCGAGCTCTCCCTCGAGCTCCCGAGCGGCCACGTCATCAGCCAGCACACCGACGGCTGCCTCGCGCAGGCCCAGCGGAAGCTCTACGGCGACCAGCCCCGCTGGTTCCGCTCCTCGACCACCGTCGGCAACCTCAAGTCCGCGGCCCCCGCCGCCGACCGCGACACATACGACCAGCTGCGCGCCCACGCCCTGCACCGCGCCCGGACCCTCCTCACCAGCGCACCACCCGCACCGAAAGGCACCCGCCCATGAAGCGCACCCTCACCCTCCTCGCCACCACCCTGCTGGCCGTCGGCGGCCTCGCCATCGCCCCCACCGCGACCGCCGCCCCCTGCGCCAGCGGCAACTTCTGCGTCTGGCGCGACGTCAACTTCACCGACCCCGAGGGCCGCGTCTTCGCCTCCTCGGGCGACGACGAGTGGTGGGAGAGCTGGATCGCGGACGAGGACTCCTCCTGGGCCAACCACGGCGTCTCCGCGCCCGGCGTCAAGGACCACGTCATCGTCTACGAATCCGCCATCGAAGGCCCCTCCGACGGCGGCGCCCGCACCATCTGCCTCGCCCCCGGCCAGGAGATCGGCCACAACGCCGGCGCCAACGACCGCGGCGACGCCCACGTATGGGCGATGAACTGCTGACCGGACCCGCTCAGCTCTTGAGCGACGCCTGCCACTCCGCCGCGTAGTCGTCGAAGATGGCCCGCAGATGGTGGCCGATCTTGAGGTAGTCGAGGTCGTCGAGGTTCGCGAGGGAGGCGCGGACCGACCACTGCGGGCCGTCGAAGCCGCCGCCGTTGAGCAGCACCACGTGCGTCTGCTCGGCGAGCCGGAAGAGCGGGTCGACCGGCTCGTAGTTCGCCTGCAGGAAGTCCGCGAACTCCTTGCCGTGCACCCGCTCGGCCTCGGCGAGGAGGTCGAGCTCGATGTAGTAGCCGGCCCGGCCCGGGTCCTCGGAGATCTTCATCTTGGCGCCCTCCAGCAGCAGGTCGAGGCGCTGCTGGACGATGGAGCGGACCTTCTGCTTGTACGCCTGGCCCTCGTCGAGCATGTTGAAGAGCGAGAACAGCGTCATCTGCACCTGCTGCGGCAGCGACAGGCCCGCGGTGTGGTTGAGGGCGACCTCGCGGGAGTCGGCGACCAGCCGGTCGATGAACTTGATCTTCCCGGGCTCCAGCGTCAGCGTCCCGTAGCGCTTGGCCAGCCGCGCCTTCTCGTCGTCGGGAAGGCCCGCGAGCATCTCGTCGATCACGTTGTCGTCGTGCAGGCCGATGACGCCGAGCCGCCAGCCGGTGCAGCCGTAGTGCTTGGAGTACGAGTACACGAGCAGCGTGTTGCGGGGCAGGTCGGCGACGAGGGAGCGGAAGCCCTCGACGAAGGTGCCGTAGACGTCGTCGGTGACCAGCATCAGGTTCGGGTTCTTGGTGGCGACGATGTCCTTGATCTGGTCCATCACCCGCTGGCTCATCGCGAGCGAGGGCGGGTTGGAGGGATTGACGATGCACACCAGCTTGATGCTCGGGTCCTCGAGCTTCGCCACCTCCTCGGTCGGGTAGCGCCACTCCCGCACCCCGGCCTCGGAGAAGAGGCTGGCGCTCACATGCACCACGTCGAACTCGAAGGTGTCGAGCTCGGGGATCTCCAGATACGGCGTGAACACCGGCGTCATGAGGGCGATCCGGTCGCCCTTGTGCAGGATGCCGTTCTTCATCAGCGAGTCGAAGATGTAGCACATCGCGGCGGTGCCGCCCTCGGTGGCGAAGAGGCTCAGATTGTTGCCCTCCGGCGGCCGCTTGTCGCACATCTCGTCGCCGATATAGCCCCGTACGACCTGCTCGGCGTGGACCAGCATGCGCCCTGGCACCGGGTAGTTGTCGCCGATGATCGAGTCCGCGAGCTCGTGCAGGAAGGCGTCCTTGTCGAAGCCGAACCGCTCGATCGCCAGCTCCACGGAGCGCTGCAGCATGTCGGTGCCGGCGAGATCGGGGTGGGCGTGCAGCCAGCGGTCGAAGCGCTCGCCGATGTCCTTGGTCTCCGGCATGCCGCCGAGGTTGTCCGCGCTCCACACCCGCTTGGACTCCGCGAGGGCGAAGTAACCGAGCGCGAAGAAGGCCTCGCGCGGTCCCGCGGCGATCCAGTTGGGGTTGCCGCGCCCGGCGTTGAGCATCTGGACGGAGGACTTGTCCTTCTGCCCCGGCTTGTCGGCCTGGACCTCCTGGGCGATCTGGATGAACTTGTCCTTCAGCTCGAACGGGCTGAGCTGGGCGAGGGACTTGATCTCCTCGCGGCTGAAGCTGGTCTTGGGCACGGGGACTCCTAAGGGCCTGTCTTACGGATCGTGGCGGGCCGGGTCAGGCGCCGAGGATGCCGACGAGGATGGGGCCGGTGAGGGGCAGCAGGAAGTTGGAGAGCGCGTAGGTGATCGTGTAGCCGAGCATCGGGACCGAGCTCTTGGCGACCTGGGTGATCGAGGTGATCGCGGGCGTCGAGCACTGCTGGCCCGCGATGGCGCCGAGCAGCAGCGGCTTCTCGATCTTCAGCAGCTTCCGGCCGACGATCAGCGAAATAGTGGCCGGAACCAGCACCATCGCGATGCCGGCGAACGGCAGCAGCAGCCCGTACTGCTTCAGCATCGGCCAGGCCTGCGGTCCCGCGGCGAGCCCGGTGCAGGCGATGAAGACGGCGAGCCCGAGGTCCTTGATGGTGGTCGCGGCCTGCGGCGGGAAGGCGCCGAAGGTCGGCTTGCGGGAGCGGAACCAGCCGAACAGCAGCCCTGCCACCAGGCAGCCGCCGCCGGTGCCGAGCGACATCGGGACGTCCCCGGCGCGTACGACGATCTGCCCGAGCAGCGACCCGGCGACGATGCCGAGGCCGAGATAGATGTAGTCGGTGGCGTCGTTCTTGACCGCCGCACCGATCTTGGCGACCAGCTTGTCCAGGCCCGAGCGGGCGCCGACCAGGGTGATCACGTCGCCGCGGTGCACCACGGTCTCCGGCGTGGCCGGGATCTTCTGGTCGGTGCTGCGCAGCACCTCGGTGACGTAGACGCCGGCCTTGCGGAACTCGGGGTGGGACTCGCGGAGCTGGTCGATCGTCCTGCCGTGCGTGTCCTTGTCCGTGATGGCGACCTGCTGGGTCGCCAGGGGGGTGTCCAGGCCCGGGATGCCGGGGGTCTCGGGGCCGATGACATGGGCCGCGTCGATCATCTCCGCGCGGCGGCCGACCAGGAGGACGAGGTCGGAGAGGGTCAGCTTCGTATCGGGCGTGGGTGGCACCAGCTTGCTGCCGCGTTTGATGCCCTCGACGGTGACGTCGCCGCCGAGCTCGGCCTGCAGATCGCCGACGCTGCGGCCGTCCGCCGTGGTCACCAGATAGGTGCGTCCCACCATGCCCGGCATCGCCTGCTGCTCGTCCGACTCGAGCGACTTCCCGCTCGCGCCGCCGCGCATCTTCTCCCACAGCTCGCGGGAGGCGTCCGCGAGGTTGATGCGCAGCAGCATCGGCATGATCTGGCTGGTGAACAGCACGATCGTGATCAGGCCGAAGAGATAGCAGACCGTGTACGCGGTGGCCACGTGCCCCTGGTACGTCTTGATCTGGTCCTGCGACAGCCCGTTCAGCTGCCCGATCGACTCGGTCGCCGTACCGACCACCGCCGACTCGGTGGCGGCGCCGGCGAGGATGCCGGAGGCCGTACCGACGTCGAGGTTGAACGCCTTGGCGAGGCCGATCGCGATGGACAGGACGCAGACGACCTCGATCAGGCAGAGCGCGAAGAAGCGCAGGCTCTTCCGGTTGAGGTTGTGGAAGAACTGCGGGCCCGCCATATAGCCGAGCGAGAAGATGAAGAGCGCGAAGAACACCGTCTTCACATCGTCGTTCACCGTCACATGCCGGGTGCCGAGCAGCAGCGACACGATCAGCGTGCCGCAGATGCCGCCGAGCGTGATCGGCCCGACCCGCAGCTTGCCCACGAGGTAGCCCAGGGCCAGGCAGAGGAAGAGGGCAAGCTCGGGGTGGTCACGCAGAACGCCCACGCAGAACTCCTTGAGAAGCCCCCCGGCCGGACCTGGTCGTGATCAAGGTAACAGCGGAGTCATACGGCCACATCTCGTGGCATTACGGACAGGGCTCTTCGGGTCACGGAGGCCCTAGGCGGAGAACCGGGGCTCCTCGGTCCGGGTGCGCTTGAGCTCGAAGAAGCCCGGGACGGCGGCCATCGTCAGCAAGCCGTCCCACAGCTGCCCGGCGGTCTCCCCGGTGGGGGCGGGGGAGACGACCGGACCGAAGAAACCGACCCGCTCGCCGCCGGGCCCGTCGACGCCGATCACCGGAGTGCCGATATCGGCACCGCCCAGGGCGATGGCCTCGGCATGCGAGGCCCGGATCGCCTCGTCGTACGTGGTGGACAGGGCGACCGTCCCGAGCTCCTCCGGCAGTCCGGCGTCCGTCAGGGCCGCCTCGAGGTTCCCCCAGTCGCCGCGCAGGTGGAAGCGGGTGCCCATCGCCGTAAAGAGGCCCCCGAGCGCGCGCTGCCCGAACCGCTCCGCCACCGCCGCGCACACGCGCACCGGCGCCCAGAGATAGTCCCCCCACTCGCCCTCGGGATTGTCGTCGCGGTGCTCGTTGAGTACGGCCAGGCTCATCACCCGCCAGCGGACGGCCACCGGCCGCACCTTGGTGACCTCGACCAGCCATCGCGAGCTGATCCATGTGTACGGACAGACGGGGTCGAACCAGAAGTCAACGGTGCGCTGCTCGGTCATCGCCTCACTCCACCCGCGGGAGCGCCGCGGCGTCAATGGCTTATGCTCCCGGAGCCCGGCGCTGGGGAGCTGCCGGCGGGATCCGCGGGGGGATCAACGCGCATGCAATGCATCGACTGCCGCAACAGACCTGCGACCACGCCGGACGGCCGCTGCCGCGTCTGCTCCGTCGCGGAGGCGCAGATGTCGCTGGAAGACGCCAGAGGGGTGGCCGTGGCGCCGCCCGGTGCGCACCACCCCGGCGCATCGCGCTGGATGTACCGCCCGCTGGGCGGGCTGGCGACGGCGCTGACGGTGCTGCTGAGCGTGTGCGTCGCCGTGGACCTGCTCTCCCTCTTCGCCGGATTCCGCATCCGCGGCCTGATGACGGACGTGCGGTAGGCCGGCCGGAACGAGCTCGACGCCGCCGACGCGCTGTACGGCGCCACCGGCCTGCTGCAGTGGCTCGCCCTGCTCGCCACGGCGGCGGTCTTCATCATCTGGTTCCACCGGACGCGCGAGAACGCCGAGTTGTTCAACGCGGGGGAGCTGCGGCACTCCTCGGGCTGGGCCGTCGGCGCCTGGTTCATCCCGTTCGCCAACCTGTGGATCCCCAAGAAGATCGCCAACGACATCTGGCAGGCGAGCGCCCCGCCACCCGACTTCGGCTCCCGGCGGCCGGCCGGCGTCGGCCTGGTCACGGCATGGTGGGCACTCTGGGTGACGAACCTGCTCGTCGAACGCCTGGCCTCCCGCGTCTACCTCTCCGCGGACGACCCGACCGAGGTGAAATCGGCCGTCGGCCTGCTCACGCTCTCCGACACCCTCGACATCCTGGCCGCCGTCCTCGCGATCGTGTACGTCCGCAAGCTCAGCGCCATGCAGAGCCTGAAGCACATCCGCAGCGCACAGCCCGTCGGCTAATCAAGGGCAAAACTGATCACAAAGGCGAGCAGCAGCACCATCCCCAGCATCCATCCGGCGATCGCGGTGTTCTCGGACCGCCGCCGGTGCTCGCGGTCCTCGGCCACGCTCTCCTGGCGCTCAATGCGCTCGGCCAGCTCCGCCGCCGCCGGATCCGGATCGGCGGCCAGCTCCTCGAGACCGCGCTTCCGCAGCTGCGCCAACTCGTAATCGGTGATCTTGCGTCCCGGGTTGAGATTCGGCTCCTCGCCCATCGCACCCCCCAGTGCCGCTGGACCCACGCCTCGCCGAAGTCGCGCTGGGTCAAGGCTACTTGAGAAGCCCCCTCATCTCTGGCGACCGCCGATTTCAAGACATGACGAAGAAGCCTGGCGCAGCCTTCAGGTGTTGGCGGGGAGTCGGTATCTGTAAGGCCCGAAGTGCCGTCAATTTCGCCAGATACGCCAGTTCCGGTCCAGCCTCTTGACAGGTTCATCCCCATACAACACTTTGGGAGCGCTCCCACAACTTCAAGGCTTGCAACATCGCCACCAGAGCCGCGAGGAGGGGACGGACCTCCCGCATTCGGAGAGAGGAACCAGCATGTCGCTGGCGCCCACACCCCACGTCCGAAGACAGCCGATCCGGAGCACCGCCGCCCGCACCGCCGCCCTGCGCGCCGCCCGCACCGCCCCCTGAGCACGGC
>NZ_JAAKZV010000074.1 GCF_011044975.1 Streptomyces coryli
CCGTACCGCCGCCCGGCAGCCCAGACCAGCCCGCCTCCCCACTCCTCCCGTAGCCAGCCAACCCAACCGGCACCGGGACGGGCGGAAGACGGCGACGCGGCCGTCACCATCCGATGCCAAGCCATCCGATGCCAACCCATCCGCAAGTCCGGCCGCTCTTACTCGTCCTCCGCCACCGCCACCCGCACCGGCTCCACCAACACCGTCACGATCTTGTTCCGACGCCCCGCAGGCGACTCCGCCGTCAGGCGCAGCGCTCTCAGCTCCGGGTCCGCCCCGTCATGGCTGACGTCCACCTCGCCCGTAGCCCCCGCGATCGGGACCCGCCCAAGGGACTTGGCGAGCAGGCCGCCCACCGTTTCCACGTCCTCGTCGTCCAGCTCCAGGCCGTACAGGTCGCCCAGATCGCCGATGTCCAGGCGCGCCGTCACGCGATAGCGGTCGTCGCCCAGCCGCTCCACCGGCGGCAGCTCGCGGTCGTACTCATCCGTGATCTCGCCGACGATCTCCTCGAGGATGTCCTCGATCGTGACGATCCCCGCCGTGCCGCCGTACTCGTCGATGACGACCGCCACGTGATTGCGCTGCTGCTGCATCTCGCGCAGCATGTCGCCCGCGTTCTTCGTGTCCGGTACGAATGACGCAGGCCGCATCGCCGTCGACACCGGCTCCGTCTCCGAGTCGCGGTTGATGTGCGTCTTGCGGGCGAGGTCCTTGAGGTAGACCATGCCGACCACGTCGTCCTCGTTCTCCCCCGTCACCGGGATCCGGGAGAAGCCCGATCGCAGCGCCAGCGTCAGCGCCTGCCGGATGGTCTTATAGCGCTCGATCGTGACGACATCCGTCCGCGGGACCATGACCTCCCGTACGAGGGTGTCGCCCAGCTCGAAGACCGAGTGCACCATGCGGCGCTCCTCGTCCTCGATCAGCGACTCCTTCTGCGCGAGGTCGACCATCGCCCGCAGCTCCTGCTCGGAGGCGAACGGGCCGTAGCGGAAGCCCCGGCCGGGGGTGAGCGCGTTGCCCAGGAGGATCAGCAGCCGCGGGATCGGGCCCATCACCCGCGCCAGCGGCAGCAGCACGTAGGCCGCCGCCGTCGCCGTGCCCTCCGGGTGCTGGCGGCCGATGGTGCGCGGCGAGACGCCGACGGCCACGTACGACACGAGCACCATCACACCGATCGCGACCGTCAGCGCCTCCCAGGTGGCGGAGAAGCGCTCCAGGCAGACATACGTGACGACGACGCCCGCCGCCATCTCGCAGGCGACGCGCACCAGCAACGCGACATTCAGATAGCGCACCGGGTCGGAGGCGACCGCGAGCAGCTTCGCGCTGCCGCGGCGGCCCGCCCGTACCGCCTCTTCGGCGGTGATCCGGGTCGTACGGGCCAGGCCGGCCTCCGCGCAGGCGGCCAGCCAGGCGACCACGACCAGCAGGATCGCGATCGTGACGAGCTGCGCGGTCATCGCGTGGTGGGCGCCGGGGACTCGCCCTCAATGCCTCGCTCGGCCCGCCAGCCGTCGACGATGGCCTTCTGCAGGCCGAACATCTCGGCCTTCTCGGACGGGTCCTCGTGGTCGTAGCCGAGGAGGTGCAGCACCCCGTGGACGGTGAGGAGCTGCAGCTCCTCGTCCATGGAGTGCTGCGTCGGGGCCTCGGCGCCCTGCTTCTCCGCGACCTCCGGGCACAGGACGATGTCGCCGAGCAGGCCCTGCGCGGGGTCGTCGTCGTCCTTGGCGGGCGGGCGCAGCTCGTCCATGGGGAAGGACATGACGTCCGTCGGGCCCGGCTCGTCCATCCACTGGATGTGCAGCTGCTCCATCGCCGCGGCGTCCACGACGATCACGCTGAGCTCGGACAGCGGGTGGATGCGCATGCGCGCGAGGGCATAGCGGGCGATGTCGAGGACCGCCTGCTCGTCGATGTCCGTGCCGGACTCGTTGTTGACGTCGATGGACATGTGCGTCAGCCGCGGCCGTTCTGGTTGTCGTAGGTTTCGTAGGCGTCGACGATCCGGCTCACCAGCTTGTGCCGGACCACGTCCTTGCTGGTCAGCAGGGAGAAGTGGACGTCGTCAACGCCGTCGAGGATGTCCCGGACCTGGCGCAGGCCGCTCTTCGTGCCGCCGGGGAGGTCGATCTGCGTGACATCTCCGGTGACCACGATCTTGGAGTTGAACCCGAGCCGGGTCAGGAACATCTTCATCTGCTCGGGGTTCGTGTTCTGCGCCTCGTCGAGAATGATGAACGCGTCATTCAGCGTGCGGCCGCGCATGTACGCCAGCGGGGCGACCTCGATCGTCCCGGCCGCCATCAGCCGCGGGATCGAGTCCGGGTCGAGCATGTCGTGCAGGGCGTCGTAGAGCGGGCGCAGATACGGGTCGATCTTCTCGTAGAGGGTGCCCGGCAGGAAGCCGAGGCGCTCCCCCGCCTCCACCGCGGGGCGGGTCAGGATGATCCGGTTGACCGCCTTGGACTGCAGGGCCTGGACCGCCTTGGCCATGGCCAGGTAGGTCTTGCCGGTGCCGGCCGGGCCGATGCCGAAGACGATCGTGTGCTTGTCGATGGCGTCGACGTAGCTCTTCTGGTTCAGCGTCTTCGGGCGGATGGTCTTGCCGCGGTTGGAGAGGATGTTCTGGGTGAGCACCTCGGAGGGGGCGGCGTGGCCGCCGGCGGCGCCCTCCTCGGACTTGCGCAGCATCGCGATGGTCCTCTCCATGGCGTCTTCGGTCATCGGCTGGCCGGTGCGCAGCACCAGCAGGATCTCGTCGAAGAGGCGCTGGATCAGGGCGACCTCGGCCTCGGCACCGGTGGCCGTGACCTCATTGCCGCGGACGTGGATATCGGCGTCCGGGAAGGCCTTCTCGATGACGCGCAACAGAGAGTCCCCGGACCCCAGGACGGTGACCATGGGGTGCTTCGCCGGGATACGGATCTTCGCTACTGAGGGTGTCTGTGTCATGGGCCGGCGCTGTGGCCTGTTTTCCCACTTCTGCTTCGACGACAGGGTCAGTGGCCATGGTAGTCGGGTGGCCGGGGGCTACGGCGACTCCTTTTGCGCCGCTCAGGCGCCCCGTACCCCGCCCGCCCGGAATCCGATCGTCGGCACGGCCCGGCGCAGCGGCCACGGCCGCGCCGTGCACGGCACCAGCGCGTCCAGGAACGCATACCGGCGCAGAGCGACCGGGTCCTGGTCGGGCACCTTGCGGACCCGGTCCCACCAGGAGCCGATCTCGGCCCAGCTGGGGGCGGACTGGGAACCGCCGAACTCCTGCACCGACAGGGCCGCCGTCAGTCCTGCCAGGGCGAGGCGGTCGGCGAGCGGCCAGCCGGCGAGGGTGCCGGTGACGAAGCCGGCCACGAAGACATCGCCGGCGCCGGTCGGGTCCAGCGCCTCGACGCTGATCGCGGGCACCTCCGCGGTGACCCCGGCGGCGCTGTCCACGGCGTACGCGCCGTCCGCGCCCATCGTGACGACGACCAGCGGGACCCGTTCGGCGAGCCGGTGGGCGGCGGCCCGCGGGGAGTCGGTGCGGGTGTAGGCCATCGCCTCGGCCGCGTTCGGCAGGAAGGCCTCGCAGTGGGCCAGGTCGGGGAGGTCGTCGAGGTCCCAGCGCCCTGTCTCGTCCCAGCCGACGTCGCCGAAGATCCGGCTGCCGTGCCTGGCGGCCTGCGCCACCCAGGTCTGCGGGCGGCCGGGGGCGAGCGAGGCGATGGCGGCGCGGGAGCGGGGCGGGCAGGCCGGGTCGGGCTCCTCGGGGGCGGGCGCCTCATGGCCGTGGGTGACCATGGTGCGCTCCCCCTCGTACGCCATCGAGACCGTGACCGGCGAGTGCCAGCCGGGGACCGTACGGGACTGGGCGAGGTCGATGCCCTCGCCGAGCTCGAGGGCCTCCCGGCTGTAGTCCCCGTACATGTCGTCGCCGAAGGCGGCGGACAGGGAGGTGCGCAGGCCGAGGCGGGCGAGGGCGGTGGCCATGTTGGCGACGCCGCCGGGGCTCATGCCCATGCCGCGGGCCCAGGACTCCGTGCCACGGACGGGGGCGCTGTCCAGGCCGGTGAAGATGATGTCCAGGAAGACCTGGCCGGTGAGATAGACATCGACGGCCGGGTCGTCGGGCCCGCGGGCACCGGCAAGCGGGTCAAGTCCTGCTTTGCTCATGCCTGGCACCTCCCTGGGGCTGTGCAATGAAGTCTGCCTGAGGCCACTGACAAAGCCGCCCGGCGACGCGGGCGGCCCTGTCAGTGGTGGGTGAGCTCTCTCAGCCGTGCGTCAGCGCCGTACCCGCGGCAGCGCCACCGCGACCAGCACCGCCGTCGCCGCGAGGACGAGCGCGTCGGCGCCGAGGCCCAGGCGCAGGCCGCTCAGCAGCTCCGTGTTGCTCGCGGCCAGGGCGGAGAGCAGCGGGATGCCGACGGTCAGGCCGATCTGCTGGGCGCTGGTGACGATGCCGGTGGCCAGCCCCTGCTGCTCGTTCGGCACCCCGGTGGTGACGGTGATCTGGTACGCGACGATCGCGAACAGGTGGAAGAAGCACGCCACCGAGCCGGGGACGAGGATCAGCCACACGCCGAGCGCCGAGTCGCCGATGGCGATCAGCGTCGCGGTGAAGACCGCCTGGCCGATGAGCCCGGCGACCAGCGTGGACTTCGCGCCGAGCCGGGCGAGCACCTTGGGCGCCACCGCGCCGCCCGCGGCCGCCGCGAGCCCCAGCACGCCGAAGATCAGCCCGGAGGTCATCGGCGACATGCCGCGGATCTCCTGCAGGTACAGCGTGGTGAGGAAGATGACCGAGCTCATCATCGAGAACGTGATCAGGCCGCCGGCCGCGCCGAAGGCGACGTTGCGCCGTCGCAGCAGCCGCATCGAGACCAGGGGTTCGGCCGTACGCGACTCGATGGCGACGAAAGCGGGCAGCAGCACCGCGGCCGCGATCAGGCCGCCGATGACGTCGCCGCGTCCGAAGCCGTGCTCGGCGGCGGTGGACAGGGCGTAGATCAGGGCGAGCAGGCCGCCGGTGACGGTGACCGCGCCGGGGATGTCGAGCCGCGGCCGGTCGGGGCGGCGGCTCTCGGTGAGCAGGCCGGGGGCGGCGAACAGCACGGCCAGGGCGGCGCCGCCGAGCAGCCACATCGTCGAGCGCCAGCCGAAGGCCTGCGCCAGTACGCCGCCGAGCACCATGCCCGCGGTGAAGCCGAGGGCCATGATCGAGCCCATCACGCTCATCGCCTTCGCCCGCTGCGGGCCCTCGGCGAAGCTCGTGGTCAGCAGGGCCATGCCGGCCGGGACGATGACCGCGGCGGCGATGCCCTGCAGCACCCGGCCGGCGAGGAAGGCCGCCGGGCCCCAGGCGAGCGCGGCCAGCGCGGAGGCGGCGGCGAAGAGGACGAGGCCGGCCAGGAAGAGCCGGCGCCTGCCGTAGAGGTCCGAGATACGCCCGGCCAGGAGCAGCAGGCCGCCGGACGGCAGCGCGAAGGCGGTGACGGCCCACTGCAGGTTCGCGGTGGAGAAGCCGAGGTCGGCGCCGAGTTCGGGCAGCGCGACATTGAGGATGGAGAAGTCGAGCCCGACCATGAACTGGGCCGCGCACAGGACCATGAGGACCAGCCGGGCGCGGCCGGCCAGGGCCGAGGAGGCCGCCGGGGAGGCGGCCGTCGTGGTCCCTTCCGGCGTCGTGGTTGTTGCGGAGTCTGTTGCCATGCGGAACAGACTCCGGCCGTCCGCGGTTGGCTGGGGAGCGGGCACTTATCCTGGTGGCCGCACCACCAGCCAGGGGAAGCAGGGGGAGTAGATGCCGAGTCCGGCCTCGAGCAGCAGCGCCAAGTCGTATCGCCGCCAGGAGCTGCGCGACTTCCTGATGACCCGCCGCGCCCGCGTCAGCCCCACCGAGGCCGGCCTGCCCGACGGCGGCGCCCGCCGCCGCACGCCCGGGCTGCGCCGCGAGGAGGTCGCGGTGCTCGCGGGGGTCGGGGCGAGCTGGTACCAGTGGCTGGAGCAGGGCCGCGACATCACCGTCTCGCCGCAGGTGCTGGACGCGGTCGGCCGGGTGCTGAAGCTGAGCGGCGACGAGCGCCGGCATCTGTACGTACTGGCGGGGCTCAATCCGCCGGCGGCCGAGTCGGCGTACGACCCGGACTATCTGTGCGACGGCCTGAAGCGGCTGATCGACGCGTGGATGCCGCTGCCGGCGCACATCATGGATCAGTACTGGAACTGCATCACGTACAACGAGGCGTCCACCCTGGTGCAGGGCTTCCGGCCGGAGAACGACGACAACTGCCTGGTCAACTTCTTCACCGACCCGGTCTACCGGGTCCGCGCCAAGCGCTGGGCCGAGGCGGCCCCGGAGATCGTGGCGCAGTACCGGGCGGCGATGTCGGAGCGGCTCGACGACGAGGGCTTCCACGCGGTGGTGGACAAACTCTCCGGGCTCAGCGAGGAGTTCCGCGAGCTGTGGGAGCGCGGCGACGTCGCCGCGGGCGGCCAGATGATCAAGGAGATGGAGCACCCGCAGGTCGGCACGCTCTACCTCGAGGTCACCCAGCTGAAGGTGCCGGCCCGCCCGGACCTGACGATCGCGGTCCACAACGCGGTGCCGGAGACGGACACGATGGCCAAGCTCCTCCGCCTCACCTCGCCGGAGGGCCGGCGGGAGGCGATGCACGCGGTGGCGGCGCAGGCGGCCTCGTGACGGGCGCAGTCGGCCTCGTGACAGGCGCAGGCCGCCTCGTGACCAAGGTCCGTACGACCAGGGACTTCCGGCGGGTCCCGGGCTGACCTGAGCCACATAGCGTGCAGGGCAGATTTCCCCCACACGCTCAAGGAAGAGCCCATGCGCACCGCCCTCCGCCGTACCGCCCCCGCCGTCCTCGCGATCGGCGCCCTCGCTCTGACCGCCGCCTGCGGCGGCTCCGCCGACGCGGACGACAAGGACGGCGCCAAGGCGACGCCGTCGACCGCCCCGGCGGCCAAGCCGCTGACCCAGGCCCAGGTCGAGAAGGCCCTGCTGGCCACACAGGACATGCCCGCCGGCTGGAGCTTCGACGAGGAGACGTCCTCGGACAACGCCGGCACCGGCGAGTTCCAGGCCGCCGTCGCCGACAAGAAGCAGTGCCAGCCGCTGCTGGACGGCATCGTCGGCTCCGACGAGACGCCCAAGCCCGCCGAGTCCGACGTGGCCGTCTTCGTCAAGGGCGGCGCCGACACCGCGCCGGCCATCGTGCACGGCGTCACCGCCTTCACCGAGAAGCAGGCCGCGGACCTGATGAAGACCGACATCAGCGAAGTCCCGGCCGGCTGCCACACGTTCAACGCCAGCGACGAGTCGCTCGGCGACGTGAAGGTCACCGTCTCCGAGCTCGCGGTGCCCGAGCTGGCCGACGGCTCCATGGGCGTACGCGTCCTCCTCGACCCGGCCGAGGCGGACGTGTACTCGGTGCAGTACGACATGGCCGTGGCCCGCGTCGGCGGCGCGATCGTCAACGTCGCCGAGATCAGCTACACGAAGGACGACCAGGCCGCCTTCGAGCAGGCCATCAAGACGGCCGTCGCAAAGGCCGAGAAGGTCACCAAGGCCGCCGCGAAGGCCGGCTCCGCGGCGTGACCCTCCGCACGCCCGCCGGGCAGGGCCGAACGGCCCTGCCCGTGGCTGATGCACGCCGGCTGCGGCTCGAGCTCGACGTCGCGGACGAGGAGTACGTCACCATGCAGTACGACAACGCCACGGTGCGCGCCGGCGGCACCATCGTCACGGTGTCGATGCTGAGCGCGTATCAGTCCGATCGCGTCGCCGGGCCGCCCGCGCCACCACCCCGCCGCGCTCTCTATGCTCACAGCCATGACCGACACCACCCTCGACCCCGAGGACCGCAAGATCATCACGCTGGCCCGCAGCACCCGCGCCCGTAACGGCGTGGCCGAGGGCGCGGCCGTGCGCGACGAGACCGGCCGGACCTACGTCGCCGGCACCGTCGCCCTCCCCTCCCTCCAGCTCTCCGCGCTGCAGACCGCCGTCGCCATGGCGGTGGCCTCCGGCGCCAAGTCCCTGGAGGCGGCCGCGGTCGTCACCGAGGCGGAGACCGCCGCCGAAGGCGACCTCGCGGCGGTACGGGACCTGGGCGGGGCCGGCACGCCGGTGCTGCTCGCGGGCCCGGACGGCACGCTGCGTACGACAGTGGACGCGGGCTGACCCCGCCGTCGGCGAGAATGGCACGCATGACCGCACCTTCCACCGGCCAGGAACACGGCGCACAGCAGCCGCACCGCGCCGGCTTCGCCTGCTTCGTCGGCCGCCCGAACGCCGGCAAGTCCACCCTCACCAACGCCCTGGTGGGCACGAAGGTGGCGATCACCTCCAACCGCCCGCAGACCACCCGGCACAGCGTCCGCGGCATCGTGCACCGGCCCGAGGCCCAGCTCGTCCTGGTGGACACCCCGGGCTATCACCGCCCCCGCACCCTGCTCGGCGAGCGCCTCAACGACGAGGTGCGCGCCACCTGGGCCGAGGTCGACGTGATCGGCTTCTGCATCCCGGCGAACGAGAAGATCGGTCCCGGCGACCGCTACATCGGCAACGAACTCGCCTCCCTCAAGCGCACCCCCAAGGTCGCGGTCGTCACCAAGACCGACCTGGTCGACCGCGAGGCGCTGACCGGCCAGCTGATCGCGGTGGACCAGCTCGGCAAGGAGCTCGGCATCGAGTGGGCCGAGATCGTCCCCGTATCGGCGCAGAAAGGCGAGCAGGTCGAGCTGCTCGCCGACCTCCTCATCCCGATGCTCCCGGAGGGCCCCGAGCTCTACCCGGGCGGCGAGCTGACGGACGAGCCGGAGCAGGTGATGATCGCCGAGCTGATCCGCGAGGCGGCGCTCGAGGGCGTACGGGACGAACTGCCGCACTCCATCGCGGTGGTCGTCGAGGAGATGGAGGCGCGGGAGGACCGGCCGGCGGACAAGCCGCTGACCGACATCCGGGCCAACCTCTTCATCGAGCGGTCGAGCCAGAAGGGCATCATCATCGGCCCGAAGGGCGCGCGGCTGAAGGAGATCGGGATGAAGTCGCGCAAGCACATCGAGGCGCTGCTGGGGACGCCGGTGTACCTGGACATCCACGTCAAGGTCGCCAAGGACTGGCAGCGCGACCCGAAGCAGCTGCGGCGCCTCGGTTTCTGACCCGGCGCGGCTCTTGCCCCATCTTGTTTACGTGACCTAAATTCAGTTCACGCAAACAGAAGGGAAGCAGCACTGTGACGCAGTACTTCCTGACCATCCCGCACGACACGGCCGACGAGCCGACGATGGAGTCCATGCAGGCGATGGACCCGGCCGAGCTCGAAGCGATGATGGCCGCCGTCGAGCGCTTCAACACCGCGCTCAACGAGGCCGGCGCCTTCGTCACCGCCGGCGGACTGCACCCGCCGTCGACCGCCGTGACCGTCGACGCGACCGGCGAGAAGCCGAAGCGCACCCCGGGGCCGTTCGTGGACGCGCCCGAGTACGTCGGCGGCTTCTGGATCATCGAGGCCGGTGACGAGGAGGCCGCACTCACCTGGGCCGAGCAGTGCTCCGCGGCGCTGGGGTCCCGGATCGAGGTCCGCGCCCTGCAGGAGAACCCGGAGGAGTAGTCCTACGACCAGGGGGGAAAGGGTTCCGGCGGCATGCCGGAGCCCTTTTTCACGCCCGGGATTTTGCTCACCCATGCTATTCTTTGTTCATGCGAACAAGACAGTCGTTCACCGCTCAGGCCCGACGCACGCAGATCGTCGGCGCGGCGGTACGGGTGATCGCACGTGAAGGACTCTCGAAGGCATCCTTCGGGCGCATCGCCGCCGAGGCGGGACTGTCGAGCCCCGGCATGATCAGCTACCACTTCGCCGACAAGGACGAGCTGCTGACGGTGCTCAGCGACACGCTCCTCGACGACCTGGTGGCCGCGATCGAGGAGGCCGTCGACGCGGCCGAGGGCCCCGCGGAAGGACTCGCGGCCTACCTCAAGGCCTTCATCCGCTGGCAGGACACCCACCGCGACGAAGTGGGCGCGCTGTGGCGGCTCTCGGCCGGCTGGAAGCGCCCCGGCGAGCCGGCCGCCTTCGACGAGGCCCCGCTGCGCAAGCCCCTGCTGCGGGTGCTGCGCGCGGGCCGGACGACGGGCGTACTGCGCCCGGTGCAGGAGGAATGGGTGGCCCGGACGATCCTCTGCGCGGTCGAGGGCTACCAGCAGGCGCTGACCGACGATCCGGCGCTCGACGCCGACGCATTCGCCGAGACGCTGACCGACCTCTTCGAGCGAGGGCTGGTGACGCCATGAGCACCCTCTCGGACATACCCGCGGCGACGGGTTGGGCGGCCTTCACCGCCGCGCGCACCCGCGCGATCCGCGGTCTGCGCGGCCGGGTCCTGGAGATCGGCGCGGGCCGGGGAGCGAACTTCGCCGCCCTGGACCGCGACGTCGAGTGGCTCGGCCTCGAGCCCTCGCCCCGCCGCTGCCGCTTCCTGGCCGAGAACGCCCGCCGCCACGGCCACCGCGCGCCGCCCGTCCAGGCCACCGCCGAGTCCATCCCGCTGCCCGCCGCCGCCGTGGACGCGGTCCTGGCCACCACCGTCCTGTGCAGCGTCCGCGACCAGGCGCAGGTGCTCGCCGAGATCGCCCGGGTCCTCAGACCCGGTGGCCGCCTCGTACTCGCCGAGCACGTCGCCGCCCCGCCGGGAAGCGTCGCCAGGGCGGCGCAGCGCGTGGCGCGCCCCTGGACGCGGCTCTTCGACCACGGCTGCGACCCGGTGCGCGACACCGCGGCCGCCGTACGAAACAGCCCGCTCCGCTTCGACGCCGGCACCGGGTTCGCCGTGCCGGTCCTGGGGAGTCTGACCGTTCCGTTCCTGGTCATCGAGGCCACGAACCCGCAACACCACACCACCGGGAGGACACCATGACGATCGGCACGATCATGGAGTTGACCCTGGCGGCGGCCTTCACGGCGATCGGCGCCGCGAAGATCGTCGCCTTCCCCGCCGTCCGCCGCGAGGCGCAGCACCTGGGCTTCACCGCCGGCAGATACCGGCTCATCGGGGTCGCCGAACTCCTCGCCGCCGCCGGACTGCTGACCGGCCTGTTCTGGACTCCCGCCGCCATCGCCGCGAGCGTCGGCCTGGTCGTCCTCCTGATCGGCGCCGTCCTGGTCCTGCGCCGGGCCGGCGACCCTCCGGCCCGCGCCCTGCCCGCCGTGGCCTTCGGCCTCGCGGCCGCGGCCACCGCGACGCTCCTCCTCACCGGCATCTGAACCGGTTACGGGCTCCACCGCCCGATGCCGGACAATGGAGCCCATGCCCTCCGCACTCCCCGACGGCGAGCCCATGCCCGCCGACGGCGCCCTCCCGCCCACCGCCCTGGCCGGCGACCGCCCGCTCGGCTTCTACGTGCACGTCCCGTACTGCGCCACCCGCTGCGGCTACTGCGACTTCAACACGTACACGGCGAGCGAGGTCCGCGGGGCCTCCCGGGATACGTACGCGGACACCCTGATCGAAGAGGTCCGGCTGGCCCGCAAGGTCCTCGGCGACGACCCACGCCCGGTCGAGACGGTCTTCGTCGGCGGCGGGACCCCCACCCTCCTCCCGGCAGCCGACCTGGGCCGGATGCTGGCGGCGATCCGCTCCGAGTTCGGCCTCGCCCCGGACGCCGAGGTGACCACGGAGGCAAACCCGGAGTCGGTCGACCCGGCCTACCTGACCGAGCTCCGCGCGGCGGGCTTCAACCGCATCTCCTTCGGCATGCAGAGCGCCCGTCAGCACGTCCTGAAGATCCTCGACCGCACCCACACGCCTGGCCGTCCCGAGGCCTGCGTCGCGGAGGCGCACGCGGCCGGCTTCGACCATGTGAACCTCGACCTGATCTACGGAACCCCCGGCGAAACCGACGACGACTGGCGCGCCTCCCTGGACGCGGCCCTCTCCGCCGCCCCCGACCACGTCTCGGCGTACGCGCTGATCGTCGAGGAGGGCACCCAGCTGGCCCGCCGCATCCGCCGCGGCGAGGTCCCGATGACGGACGACGACGTCCACGCGGACCGCTACCTGATCGCGGAGGAGGCGCTCTCCGCAGCGGGCTTCTCCTGGTACGAGGTATCCAACTGGGCCACGACGGAGGCCGCCCGCTGCCGCCACAACGAGCTCTACTGGACCGGCGCCGACTGGTGGGGCGCGGGCCCCGGCGCCCACAGCCACGTGGGCGGCGTGCGCTGGTGGAACGTCAAGCACCCGGCGGCGTACGGCGAAGCCCTGGCGGGCGGCCGGTCCCCGGGCGCGGGCCGCGAGCTCCTGACGGACGAGGACCGCCGCGTGGAGCGGATCCTGCTGGAGCTGCGCCTCTCCGACGGCTGCCCGCTGACCCTCCTGCACCCGGCAGGCAAGGCAGCCGCCGACCGCGCGGTAAGGGACGGCCTCCTGGACCCCGCCCCTTACGAGGCCGGCCGCGCCGTCCTCACCCTCCGCGGCCGGCTCCTGGCCGACGCCGTGGTCAGGGACCTCGTCGATTAGGCGATGCGCTCCCGCCTCAAGACCCCTAATCTCCCCTGAATCGCCCGACGCCGGGCGATTCAGGGGAGGGGTGTTCATGCGGCAGCGGGAAGCGGGCGCCAGGCTGAGCGTCGCGGCCTGGTTATTGGCGCCATTCGGGCTGGTCATGGTGCTGGGGACCATCGGGTACTTCTTCACGAACTACCGCGGGGTCACGGTCATGAGCGAGGCGATGGAGCCCACCTACCGGCAGGGCGAGCGGCTGGTCATCGAGCACATCGGGGCGGGCGGGATACGCAGGGGGGATGTCGTGCTCATCCATGTGCCCGGTCGCTACGGGGGCAGGCCGGCCCTGCAGCGGGTCATCGGGGCGGGCGGCGATCACGTGGTGTCAGACGGAGAGCGGATCACGGTGAACGGGAAGCCGGTCGCCGAACCGTACGTCATGCGCGGCGGCGGCAGAGCGACCCCGCCGGCCGGTCCGTACGACGTGCGGGTGCCCGACGGGCGGTTGTTCCTGCTGGGCGATCACCGGGAGAACTCGAACGACTCGCGGTTCTTCCTCGACGAGCAGTCGGGCAGCGTCGCGGCCTCCGGGGTGCTCGGCCGCGTGCAGGAGGGCTCCGATGTCCGCGTACTGGTGGCTCTCGGGGTCCTCGGGAGCGCACTGACCCTGGCCGGGGGCGGCGCCTACGCGGCGGGGCGGCGCAGCGGACTCCGGCCCGCGCCGCCCTGGCCCGCGGCCTAGGAGCCGGGCTGCGTCACGAAGTCGATCAGTTCCTCAACTCGCCCCAGCAGCGCCGGATCCAGGTCCCGGTAGCTGCTCACCGAGCCCAGAATCCGCTGCCACGCGGCGCCGGTGTTCTCCGGCCAGCCCAGTGCCCGGCACACCCCTGTCTTCCAGTCCTGCCCCCGCGGCACCCGCGGCCACGCGGCGATCCCCACCGACGACGGCTTCACGGCCTCCCACACGTCGATGTACGGATGCCCCACCACCAGCGCGTGCTCGCTGGTGACCTCGGCGGCGATACGGGACTCCTTGGAACCCGGCACCAGGTGGTCGACCAGCACGCCCAGCCGCGCGTCGGGCCCCGGCCCGAAGTCGGCCACGATCCCCGGCAGATCATCGATGCCTTCCAGATACTCGACGACCACACCCTCGATCCGCAGGTCGTCCCCCCACACCCGCTCGACCAACTCGGCGTCGTGCCGCCCCTCGACGTAAATCCGCCCGGCCCGGGCGATCCGGGCCCGCGCCCCGGGCACGGCCACCGAGCCGGATGCGGTACGGGAGGGGCGCGCGGGCGCGGCCGGGGCGGCGGGGCGTACCAGCGTCACGGTCTTCCCGTCGATCATGAAGCCACGCGGCGCCATGGGGAACACACGATGCTTCCCGAAGCGGTCCTCCAGCGTGACGGTGAGCCCCTCGGCGGTCTTCTCGGTGCGCACGACGGCCCCGCAGAAACCGGTGGTCACCTCCTCCACCACCAGGTCCGCCTCGGCCGGCACCTCCGGCACGGCCTTGGGCTTCTTCCACGGAGGGGTGAGATCGACATCGCCGTATCGCATGCGGCGAGATTATCCGAACCCGGCGGCCAGCTCGTCCCGTTGACGCCGTACGAACGCCGCGTCGACCACGGCGCCGTGTCCCGGTACGTACACCGCGTCGTCTCCCGCCAGCTCCAGCAGCTGGTCGAGCACCTCCGGCCAGCGCGCCGGATGGGCGTCCGCGCCCGCCTGCGGCACGCCGGACTCCTCGACGAGGTCGCCGCAGAACACCACCGCCGGGACGGCGCTGCGCACCACGACCACCATGTCGTGCGACGAGTGCGCGGGGCCCACGTTCGCCATCAGCACCTCGACGCCGCCGCCCAGATCCAGCGTCCACTCCCCCGCCACCGGATGCTGCGGGGCCACCACCACATCCGCCGCCTCGGCGGCCTCCCGGTGGGCGAGCCCATGGCGCACCGCGTCCGCCCGCAGCTCGTCCTTTCCCTCCCGCAGCACCTCGTCGATGCCGTGCGGCCCGTACACCTCGACGCCGGCGAAAGCCGCCGTCCCCAGGACATGGTCGAAATGCGGATGAGTGAGCGCCACATGCGACACGGGCCGCCCGAAGAGCTCCCGGAGCTGCCCCCGCAGCAGGGCCCCCTCGCGCAGCGACGCACCGGAGTCGACGAGCAGCAGCCCCTCGGAACCACACACGGCCCCAGCCGTCGCATCCCAGTGCGGAAGCCTCCGGCGCACGACACCCGGCGCAAGCTCTTCCCAGCGCCCGCACTCTTCCCTCTCCGCGTCCATAGCGCGACGCTATGCGATGTCACCTCACCCCGCGCCCGGACGACCTCCGGACCGCCTTGCCCGGGTGACACCGGACGGCCGTACACTGGCCGGGGAAAAGCTGGCACTCCGCCCCGCAGAGTGCCAAGGGGACGACCGACGCGACCAGCGGCTGGAGGTGAGCGGCATGCTCAGCGAACGCAGACTCGAGGTGCTGCGCGCCATCGTCCAGGACTATGTCGGCACCGAGGAGCCCGTAGGCTCCAAGGCCCTCACCGAGCGGCACCGCCTGGGCGTGAGCCCGGCCACGGTCCGTAATGACATGGCCGTCCTCGAGGACGAGGGCTATATCGCCCAGCCCCACACCTCCGCGGGCCGCATCCCCACGGACAAGGGCTACCGCCTCTTCGTGGACAAGCTCGCCGGCGTCAAGCCGCTCTCGGTCCCCGAGCGCCGCGCGATCCAGAACTTCCTCGACGGCGCCGTCGACCTGGACGATGTCGTGGGCCGTACGGTCCGGCTGCTCGCGCAGCTGACCCGGCAGGTCGCGGTCGTGCAGTACCCCTCGCTGACCCGCTCCACGGTCAGGCATGTGGAGCTGCTCCCGCTGGCCCCCGCCCGCATCATGCTCGTGCTGATCACGGACACCGGCCGGGTCGAGCAGCGCCTGGTCGACTGCCCGGCCCCGTTCGGCGAGGCCAGCGTCGCCGACCTCCGCGCGCGGCTCAACAGCCGCGTCGTCGGCCGTCGCTTCGCGGACGTCCCGAAGCTGGTGCAGGACCTTCCCGACGCCTTCGAGACGGACGACCGGCCCACGGTGCAGACCGTCCTGTCCGTCCTCCTCGAGGCGCTCGTCGAGGAGAGCGAAGAGCGCCTGATGATCGGCGGCACCTCCAACCTGACCCGCTTCGACCACGACTTCCCGCTCACCATCCGCCCCGTCCTGGAGGCGCTCGAGGAGCACGTGGTGCTGCTCAAGCTGCTCGGCGAGGCGAAGGACCCGGGCGTCACGGTCCGTATCGGGCATGAGAACCCTCACGAGGGACTCACCTCCGCGTCCGTGGTCTCGGTCGGCTACGGTGCGGGAGGCCCTCAGAACGAGGCCCTTGCCAAGCTCGGCGTGGTCGGCCCGACCCGCATGGATTACCCCGGAACGATGGGAGCGGTACGCGCAGTGGCACGTTACGTCGGACAGATCCTGGCGGAGTCATAACAGTGGCGACGGACTACTACGCGATCCTCGGCGTCCAGCGCGACGCGTCCCAGGATGAGATCAAGAAGGCGTTCCGGCGGCTCGCCCGCGAGCTGCACCCGGACGTGAACCCGGATCCGAAGACCCAGGAGCGGTTCAAGGAGATCAACGCCGCCTACGAGGTCCTCTCCGACCCGGAGAAGAAGCAGATCTACGACCTCGGCGGCGACCCGCTGTCGCAGAACGGCGCCGGGGCCGGCGGCTTCGGCCAGGGCGGCTTCGGCAATTTCAGCGACATCATGGACGCCTTCTTCGGTACGGCGTCCCAGCGCGGCCCGCGCTCGCGCACCCGCCGCGGCCAGGACGCGATGATCCGCCTGGACGTGGAGCTCGACGAGTCCGCCTTCGGCACCACGAAGGAGATCACGGTCGACACGGCCGTGGTCTGCAATACGTGCAACGGCGAGGGCGCCGCCCCCGGCACCTCCCCGCAGACCTGTGACATGTGCCGCGGCCGCGGCGAGGTCTCGCAGGTCACCCGGTCCTTCCTGGGCCAGGTCATGACGTCCCGCCCGTGCCCGCAGTGCCAGGGCTTCGGCACCATCGTGCCGAGCCCGTGCCCGGAGTGCGCGGGCGACGGCCGGATCCGCTCGCGTCGTACGCTCACGGTCAAGATCCCGGCGGGCGTCGACAACGGCACCCGGATCCAGCTCGCGGGCGAGGGCGAGGTCGGCCCCGGCGGCGGCCCGGCCGGCGACCTGTACGTGGAGATCCACGAGCTGCCGCACCCCACCTTCCAGCGGCGCGGCGACGACCTGCACTGCACGGTGACGATCCCGATGACGGCGGCCGCGCTGGGCACGAAGGTGAACCTGGAGACGCTGGACGGCCTCGAGGAGATCGACATCCGCCCCGGCACCCAGTCAGGACAGTCGGTCCCGCTGCACCAGCGCGGCGTCACGCACCTGCGCGGCGGCGGCCGCGGCGACCTGATCGTGCACGTCGAGGTGATCACGCCGACGAAGCTGGACCAGGAGCAGGAGAAGCTGCTCCGCCAGCTCGCCAAGCTGCGCGACGAGGAGCGCCCGACCGGCCAGTTCCAGCCAGGCCAGCAGGGGCTGTTCTCGCGGCTGAAGGACGCGTTCAACGGAAGGTGACGTGCGGCGGAGCCCGGAGTGATCAGAGCCGGGGGCCCGGAGCGCAGGCGCCGTAATGGCGTGACAACATGTGCCCATGCCCAGCGCGCTGAGTGATCTCTCACCGCACCCGATCGTGCAAGCCCCCATGGCCGGCGGTGCCAGCTGCCCCGCGCTGGCGGCAGCTGTGTGCTCCGCCGGTGCGCTCGGGTTCCTCGCCGCCGGATACAAGACGCCGGAGGCGATGTACGAGGAGATCCGCCAGCTCCGCGCGCTGACCGACCGCCCTTTCGGCGTGAACGTCTTCATGCCGCACCGGGGCACTCCCGAGGACGGCGCCCTGCTGTCGTACGCCGAGCAGCTCGCCGGCGAGGCGACCTGGCTGGAAGCCCCGCTGGGCGACCCGCACACCGGCGGCGAGGACGCGTACGACGGCAAGATCGCCGTGCTGCTCGACGATCCGGTGCCGCTGGTCTCGTTCACCTTCGGCTGCCCCGACCGCGCCGTCCTCGAGGCCTTCGCGCACGCGGGCACCCTCACCGCCGTCACCGTGACCAGCGCCTCCGAGGCGCAGGCCGCGCAGTCGGCGGGCGCCGACGCCGTCGTGGTGCAGGGCCTGGAGGCCGGCGGCCACCAGGCGGCCTTCCGCAACGATCCGCGCCAGGACTCCGCGGGCCGCGGCCTGCTCACGCTGCTGACCGAGGTCCGCGAGGCGGTCCCCGAGCTGCCGATGATCGCCGCCGGCGGCCTGATGCGCGGCGCGCAGATCGCCGCCGTCCTCGCTGCGGGCGCGCAGGCGGCCGCGCTGGGCACGGCGTTCCTGGTCTGCCCGGAGTCCGGGGCGCACGCGCTCCACAAGCAGGCCATCACCGGCAGCCTCTACACCCGCACCGAGCTCACCCGCGCCTTCTCGGGCCGCCCGGCCCGCGGCCTGGTCAACCGCTTCCTGCGCGAGCACGGCCCGTACGCCCCGGCCGCCTACCCGCAGATTCACCACATGACCGCCCCGCTCCGCGCCGCCGCCGCGCAGACCGGCGACCCGCAGGGCATGGCGTTGTGGGCGGGCCAGGGCTTCGGTCTTGCCCGGGAGCTGCCGGCCGCGGAGCTGGTGGAGCTGCTCGGCGAGGAGCTGACGGCGGCGCTGTCGGGGAGCAAGCTGTGACGGCGCCGGTGTTCGTGGTCGAGTCGCTCGCGACGGCGCAGGCCGGTGCGCAGGTCCGCCTCGACGGGCCCGAGGGCCGGCACGCCGTCTCCGTCCGCCGGCTCCGCGTCGGCGAAGAGATCATTCTCACGGACGGGGCGGGGACCGGCGTATACGGCGAGGTGGCCGCCGTCGACGGCAAGGACGCGCTGACCGTGGCGGTCGCCGAGGTCCGTGACGAACCCGAGCCACAGCCCCGTATCACCGTCGTGCAGGCGCTCCCGAAGGGCGACCGCGGCGAGGTCGCCGTCGAGACCATGACCGAGACCGGCGTCGACGTGATCGTGCCCTGGTCCGCCGCCCGCTGCGTGACGCAGTGGCGCGGCGAGCGGGGCGCCAAGTCGCTGCGCAAGTGGCGGGCGACGGCCCGCGAGGCCGGGAAGCAGGCCCGTCGGCTGCGCTTCCCCGAGGTGACGGAGCCGCACTCCAGCAAGCAGCTCGCCGAGCTGCTGCAGGGCGCCGCCTTCGCCGCCGTGCTGCACGAGGAGGGCAGTGAGCCGCTCGCCCGTGCGGAGTTGCCCGCGGAGGGCGACATCGTGCTGGTCGTCGGCCCCGAGGGCGGTGTCTCTCCGGAGGAGCTTGCCATCTTCGCCGCGGCCGGCGCAAAGCCGTGCCTGCTCGGCCCCACCGTGCTGCGTACGTCCACGGCGGGCACGGCCGCGGCCGCGGTGCTGCTGGCCAGGACCGGGCGCTGGTAACCGCAATCTGACGGACAGGTAGCCGAAACAGGGCGGTGGCACAAGTCACCGGGGGTTCGGCTGAGACCACTGGTGCGGGGTGCCTAGACTCGCCAGGCATGCGTAACGCGATCCCCCACACCGCGCCATGCATGCCCGGATCCGGCATATCCCGACGCGGGAGCCGTAGATCATGAAGGGCAGACATGCCGCACCACGCGAACCGCGCGGCCACTGGCTGCTGCTGCTGACCGTCCTGCCGCTGGTCTTCGCGGCGGTGCTGTTCGAGGGCTGGACCACCCACCAGGTGGCCAACCCGGGCGGCCGGCAGGCCTGTACCAGCCCGGCGCCCGCGTCCGTCGACGACGGCGGCCCGGTCCGCTCGTACGAGCACGGGCGGCAGGTCTCCGACAAGGTGCCCGCCGGCACGATGGCGCTGACCGTCGACGGCGGCCCCGACCCGACCTGGACGCCGCGCGTCCTGGACCTGCTGCGGGAGAAGAAGGCGCACGCCACGTTCTTCGTGAACGGCGCGCAGGCGGCTCAACACCCGTATCTGCTGAAGAAGATCCGCGCGGCCGGGCACGAGATCGGCACCCTCAGCTACACCGGCGCCCCGCTCGGCACCGCCTCCGACCTGCGCCGCTCGATGGAGCTGTCGCTGGACCAGAAGGCGCTGGCGGGCGCCACCGGCTATCACACGAACCTGCTGCGGCTGCCGAAGAGTTCGGCGGTCGACACGCTGTGCGGCGCCGAGGGGGAGGCGGCGAAGCGGGCCACCGAGGACGGCTACACGGTGGTCGCCGCCGACAAGTGGTACCGGGACAACAACACCGGTGTGGTGCGGCAGTTCTCGCAGACCGAGACGGGATTCGCGCAGGCGGAGCAGCTGTTGAAGTCGCCCGGCGTGAAGAAGTTCTCGACGGTGACGAAGGCCACGGGCCGCGATCCGGCGGACGAGCGGGCGTCCAGTGCCGAGATCTGGCAGGGCATGGCGCTGATCGCCATCCGCAATGTCAGCCACGCCTTCACCGGCGCGATGGGCTGGCTGCTCGGCATCACCATCGGCCTCGCCGCGCTGCGGCTGGTGCTGCTCTATTTCTGGGCCCGTACGCACGTCAAGCGGCTCGGCCGGTTCCGCCCCGGCTCGCCCTGGCTGCGCCAGGTCGACGGCCTGGTGACGGTCCTGGTGCCCGCGCACAACGAGGAGGCGGGCATCCAGTCCACCCTCCGCTCGCTGCTGGCCTCGACGCATCAGCAGCTGCAGATCGTGGTCATCGACGACGGCTCCGAGGACCGTACGTCCGAACTGGCCGCCGAAATGGGCGATCCCCGGGTCTTGGTGGTCAAACAGCCCAATTCCGGCAAGTCCGCCGCACTCAACACCGGCCTGAGCTATGCCGAGTCCGACATCGTGGTCATGGTCGACGGCGATACGGTCCTGGAGGCCGACGCCATCGAGCGGCTGATCCAGCCCCTCGCCCACCCCGCCATCGGCGCGGTCAGCGGCAACACGAAGGTCGGCAACCGCAAGCGGCTGCTGGGGCGCTGGCAGCACCTGGAGTACGTCTGCGGGTTCAACCTCGACCGGCGGATGTTCGACGTGCTGGAGTGCATCACGACCGTGCCCGGCGCGATCGGCGCCTTCCGGCGTACGGCCCTGGTCGGCGTCGGCGGCGTCAGCGACGACACCCTCGCCGAGGACACCGACCTGACGATGGCGCTGTGGCGGGCCGGCTGGCGGGTGGTCTACGAGGAGACCGCCATCGCCTGGACCGAGGTCCCCACGACGCTGCGCCAGTTGTGGCGCCAGCGCTACCGCTGGTGCTACGGCACGCTGCAGGCGATGGGCAAGCACCGGCACGCGATCCGCGAGGTCGGCCAGGCGGGCCGCTTCGCGCGCCGCGGCCTGACGTACATCTCGGTCTTCCAGGTCGCGCTGCCGCTGCTCACGCCGCTGCTCGACGTCTTCGCGCTGTACGGGCTGCTGTTCGGCAATCCGATGAAGGCGGCCGGCGTGTGGATCGCCTTCATGGGCGCGCAGATGGCCGTCGCCGGCTACGCGCTGAAGCTGGACGGCGAACGGCTGCGCACGCTGTGGTCGATGCCGCTGCAGCTGTTCACGTACCGGCTGCTGATGTACCTGGTGGTGATCCAGTCGATGGTCACCGTGCTGGCGGGCATCCGGCTCAACTGGGGCCGGATGAAGCGCTCGGGCAGCGCCGCGGAGGAGATCGGCGGCATCGAGGTCACGCAGCCGAAGGAGCGGGAGGCGGTGGCGGTGAGCGGGTCGGTGGCGCTGTCCGGGGAGAGCGGCTACGAGACCGTGTCCGGGCACCAGCACATAGCCGGGCAGGTGCTCATACCTGGCCAGGGCGTTCCGGCCCCGGCGGGAGCGGCGCATGCAGCCGTCATGCCGAGACCCGCCGTCGCGACCGGCACGGTGCCGCACTGGCGCGCCAACGCGACCGGCACGGTCATCGTCACCCGTAACGCCCCCGCGACCCCGCTGTCGCCCGACGACATCGGCGGTAACGGCGGTGACATCGAACCGGACCTCGGCCCTCCGCAGGAGCCGTGGCGCCCCGCGCCGAAGAGCCGTCGCCGCCCGCGCCGCCTCCGCCGCGCGGTCGTCGTCCTCGCCTGCCTGGCGCTCCTCTCCCCGATCGGCGCCTACAGCTGGGCCGACAACTCCCTCAATCGCGGCCCGGACCTGGACCGCCTCAACAACCGCCCGCTCCCGGGCGACGGCACCAACTACCTCATCGTCGGCTCCGACAGCCGCTCCGGCCTCTCCAGCAAGGACCGCAAGAACCTCCACACCGGCGCCCCGGCAGGCCGCCGCACGGACTCGATGATCCTGCTGCACACCGGCAAGCACGGCACCACGATGACCAGCCTCCCGCGCGACTCCTGGGTGGACATGCCGTCGTTCATCCGGCCGGAGAACGGCAAGCAGTACGGCGCCGAGCACAACAAGCTCAACGCCGCGTTCTCCTACGGTGGCGCCCCGTTCCTGGTCAAGACCGTGGAGAAGAACACCGGCCTGCGCATCGACCACTACGCGGAGATCGGCTTCGCGGGCTTCGTCGGCATCGTCGATGCCGTCGGCGGCGTCGACATGTGCCTGGACAAGCCGATCAAGGACGAGAAGTCCGGCGCCGACCTGAAGAAGGGCTGCCAGACCCTGGACGGCTCCCAGGCGCTGGCCTTCGTACGGCAGCGGCACCAGGAGGCCGACGGCGACCTGGGCCGGGCCAAGAACCAGCAGAAGTTCCTGAGCGCCCTCGCCAAGCGGGCCGCGTCCAGGCAGGTCCTGCTGGACCCGGGCAAGATGCGCGACACCACGAAGGCCGGGCTCAAGTCGCTCATCGTGGACCAGGACACCGGCTTGCCCGACCTGGCGAAGCTGGCGCAGGCGATGCAGAAGGTGTCGCAGGGCAAGGGGAAGCGGGTGGAGCTGCCGATCGCAGACAAGTACCACTGGACCGACAAGGGCAGCAGCGTGCTGTGGGACAAGAAGCGCGCGAACGCGCTCTTCGAGCGGCTGCGCAAGGACGAGCCGGTGCCCGCCAAGTGGGGAGCCGAAGATCCCGGAAAGCCATAGTGCCTGCCCCGAGGCCCGTGATGGGATGAGGTGGTGACGCACCCTGCCTACCTCCGTTACCCGCATCTCCACGACGACCTGGTGACCTTCACCGCCGAGGACGACGTCTGGGCGGCCCCGCTGACCGGCGGCGGCCGCGCCTGGCGGGTCAGCGCCGACAACGTGCCCGTGACGCACCCGCGCCTCTCCCCGGACGGCGCGCACCTCGCGTGGACCTCCACCCGCGACGGCGCCCCCGAGGTCCTGGTGGCGCCGGTCGACGGCGGGCCCGCGACGCGGCTGACCCACTGGGGCAGCAACAAGACGTCCGTACGCGGCTGGACCCCGGACGGCCGGGTGCTGGCCATCAGCACGTACGGGCAGGCCTCGCTGCGCCGCAGCTGGGCGTGGGCGGTCCCGGTGGACGGGAGCCCGGCCGAGTGGCTGCCTTACGGGCCGGTGGGCGATGTCGCGTCCGGGCCCGAGGGGCGGGTCCTGCTGCTGTCGGCGACGATGGGCCGCGAGGCCGCGTACTGGAAGCGCTACCGGGGCGGCACGGCGGGCAAGTTGTGGCTGGCCCTGCCGGACGGTGACGGCGAGTTCGCCCGTATCCACGCGGAGCTGAACGGCAACATCGAATGCCCGCTGTGGGTCGGCGACCGGCTCGCCTTCCTCTCCGACCACGAGGGCACGGGCGCGCTGTACTCGTCCCTCCCGGACGGCTCGGACCTGCGCCGGCACACCCCGCTCGACGGCTTCTACGCCCGGCACGCCGCCACCGACGGCACCCGCGTCGTGTACGCCTCCGCCGGTGAACTCCACGTCCTGGACAGCCTCGACGAGGGCGCCGAGCCGCGCCCCCTCCCCGTCCACCTCGGCGGCCAGCGCACCGACCAGCGCCCGCGCCCCGTGGACCCGGCCGGCTGGCTGGGCGCCGCCCGCCCCGACCACACGGCCCGCGGCAGCGCCGTGCTCGTCCGCGGCTCGCTGCACTGGATCACCCACCGCGAGGGCCCGGCCCGCGCGCTCGCCGCCGAGCCGGGGGTACGGGCCCGGCTGCCGCGGGTGTTCCGGGTGGCGGCCGAGGAGCACATCGTCTGGGTCACCGACGCCGAGGGCGAGGACGCCCTGGAGACCGCTCCGGCGACCGGCCTCGCCCCCGGCGCCACCCCGCGCCGGCTGGCGCGCGGCGAACTCGGGCGGGTGGTGGACCTCGCGGTCTCGCCCGACGGCAGCCGCTTCGCGGTCGCCACGCACGACGGGCGGGTGCTGCTGGTGGACCGTACGAGCGGGGAGTCGCGCGAGGTCGACCGCAGCGCGTACGACCGGGCGAGCGGCCTGGTCTTCTCGCCGGACGGCGCCTGGCTGGCCTGGTCCCATCCGGGGCCCGCGGACCTGCGGCAGCTGAAGCTGGCCGCGACCGCCGATCTGGCCGTGGCCGAGGCGACGCCGCTGCGCTTCGACGACTTCTCGCCCGCCTTCACGGCGGACGGCAAGCATCTGGCGTTCCTCTCCGAGCGGGCCTTCGACCCGGTATACGACCGGCACAGCTTCGACCTGTCCTTCCCCAATGCCTGCCGCCCGCACCTGATCACGCTCGCCGCGGACACCCCGTCGCCGTTCGGGCCGCAGCGGCACGGCCGCCCGTCGGAGAAGCCCAAGGACGACGAGGACTCGGACGCGGTGCCCGCCACCCGCGTCGACCTCGAAGGGCTCGCGGACCGGATAGTCCCGTTCCCGGTCGAGGCGTCCCGCTACTCCACCCTCCGGGCCGCCGAGAACGGCGTGCTGTGGCTGAAGCACCCGCTCACCGGCGTCCTCGGCACCGCCCTCGCCAACCCCGACGACGACGGCCCGTCGACCGCGCTCGAGCGCTACGACCTGGCCCAGCAGCGGCTGGAGGAACTGGCCGACGACGCCGACTCGTACGCGGTCAGCGGCGACGGCAAGCGGGTGCTGCTGCGCACGAACGGCAAGCTCAAGGTGGTCCCGGCGGACCGCAAGACCACCCGCCACGACGAGGACGACGACGGCAACGGCTCCCGTATCACCGTCGACGTCTCCCGGATCCGCCACCTGGTCGACCCGGCCGCGGAATGGCGGCAGATGTACGCCGAGGCGGGCCGCCTGATGCGGGACAACTTCTGGCGCGCCGACCTGAGCGGCGTCGACTGGGACGGCGTCCTGGACCGCTACCGCCCGGTCCTCGACCGCGTCGCCACCCACGACGACCTGGTCGACCTGCTGTGGGAGGTGCAGGGCGAGCTGGGCACCTCGCACGCGTACGTGACGCCGCACGGCGGCTACGACCCGGCGGTGCGGCAGGGGCTGCTGGGCGCGGACATCTCCCGGGACGCCGAGGGTCTTTGGCGGGTGGACCGGGTGCTGCCGTCGGAGTCCTCCGACCCGCGCGCCCGCTCCCCGCTGGCCGCCCCTGGCGCGGCCGTGCGCCGGGGCGACGCGATCGTGGCGGTGGACGGCCGACCCGTCGATACGGAGACGGGGCCCGGGCCGCTGCTGACGGGCGCCGCGGGCAAGCCGGTCGAGCTCGCCATTTCACCGGCGGGCGGCGGCGAGGTGCGGCACGCGGTGGTCGTCCCCATCGCCGACGAGGAGCCGCTGCGCTACCACGCCTGGGTCGCCGACCGCCGCGCGTATGTGCACGAGCGCTCCGGCGGCCGCCTCGGCTACCTGCACGTACCCGACATGCAGGCGCCCGGCTGGGCGCAGATCCACCGCGACCTGGGCGTCGAAGTCGCCCGCGAGGGGCTGGTGGTGGACGTACGGGAGAACCGCGGCGGGCACACCTCGCAGCTGGTGGTGGAGAAGCTCGCCCGCCGGATCGTCGGCTGGGACCTGCCGCGCGACGGGCAGCCGCAGAGCTATCCGGCCGACGCGCCGCGCGGCCCGGTGGTGGCGGTGGCGAACGAGTTCTCCGGCTCGGACGGCGACATCGTCAACGCGGCCATCAAGGCGCTCGGCATCGGCCCGGTCGTGGGCGTACGCACCTGGGGCGGCGTCATCGGCATCGACAGCCGCTACCGCCTGGTCGACGGGACCCTTGTCACCCAGCCCAAGTACGCCTTCTGGCTGGAGGGTCCTGGCTGGGGCGTGGAGAACTACGGCGTCGACCCGGACGTCGAGGTCGTGCACGCGCCGCAGGACTCGGTCGCGGGCCGCGACCCGCAGCTGGACGAGGCGATCCGGATCGCGCTGGCGGCGCTGGCGGAGAACCCGGCCAAGACGCCGCCGGAACGGCCGGAGTTGTAAGCGGCGGCGGGGGTCTCGCGGGCGCTTACGCCTTGCGCGACCCCCGCTCCCGCTGGCCCAGGATCCGCTCGCGCAGCGCCGTCAGCTGATGCGAGGTCTCGACCGCGCGCGGCTCGTCCAGCGCGGCGAGCGCGAGCAGCAGCGCGTCGGCCACCAGCAGGCCGCCCAGCGACTCGGTGGTGATGCCGGTCGGCGAAGGCGAGGTGGTGAGCGCCGCCTCGACGCGGTCGGCATACGTATCGGCGAGCGTGTCGGTGACCAGCAGCACCTTCGCGCCGACGGTACGGGCGCGGTCCACCAGCAGCTCTATCTCGGCGAGTTCGCGGCCGGGCTGGAAGAGGACGACCACGTCGCCGCGGTCCAGGGACAGCAGCGGGTCCGCGAGGGCGAAGCCGGTGGCGCCGACGAAGCGGGCCCGGCGGCCGATCCGGCCCAGCGCGAGCGCGAGATGGCGGGCGGCGAGCTCGGATGCGGCCACGCCGTAACAGAACACCTCGCGGGCCTCGGCCAGGGCGGCCACCGCGCGCTTGAGGGTGTCGGAGCCGGTGAGCCGGCGGCCGTGCTCGATGCGCTCCTGTGCCTCGTCGAAGACGTCGTTCCAGACCCCGTCGAGGTCCCGGCCGACGTGGTGGATGCGCTGCTGCAGCCGCACCTCCGGGGAGACGGCGGTGGTGAAGTCGGCCGCCAGCTCGCGCTTGAGGGCGGGCAGGCCGCCGTAGCCGAGGCGCTTGAGGGCGCGCACGGCGGTGGCATTGCTGGTGCCGCTCGCGGCGCCCAACTCCTGGGCGCTGGCGAAGAGAAGCTGCTCCACCGGCGCACTCACCAGGTAATGCGCCACGGCGCGCTCCGATGCCGACAACTCCTCCCAGCTGTCCCGCACGGCGGTGCGGAGCCGGGTCAACCCGTCTGAAACTTCCATTACAACTATTGACTCCTCTGTGATGCCCGTTACTCTACTGCCGAGCGGACCATTTCAAGAACCCCGTGTTCCGTAACCGACATTACAGCAGCGCGGGGACGGCAAGGAGAAGTATGGCGACGCGCACCCTCCCGGTCATCGAGATCTCCGGCAGCCCGGCCGAGCGCGGGCGGCAGTACGGAGAGGCCGTCCGGCCGCTGCTGCACGCCTCCCTGGCCTATTACGAGGCGGCCTTCGCCGCGTCCTCCGGGCTGACCTGGGAGGAGGTGACCCGGCGCGCGGCCCGCTGGCTGGATCCGGTGCGGTCGTACGCGCCGCATCTCGTCGAGGAGATGGCGGGCATCGCGGAGGGCGCCGGGGTGGAGCTGCTCGACGTGCTCGCGCTCAATGCCCGCGGCGAGGTGCTCTACGACAGCTCCTTCGCCGCTATGGCGGAGGCGCGCGAGCCGGAGCGCAGCCCGGAGCCCGCTGAGGGCTGCACCTCCTTCGCCCTGTACGGCGAGGCCAGCGGCGACGGGCATGTGTACGCCGGGCAGAACTGGGACTGGCGCGCCGGCGTAGGCGACACCGTCGTCATGCTGCGCGTCGTCCAGCCGCCGAAGCCCACGCTGATCATGCAGGTCGAGGCCGGCCAGATCGGCCGCCAGGGCGCCAACTCCGCGGGCCTCGCGCTGAACGCCAATGGTCTCGGCGGCCGCTTCGACGACGCCGTCGGGCTGCCGCAGACCGTGATCCGGCGCAGCGTGCTCGACCAGCCGTCGATCACCGACGCGCTCGACGTGCTGTGCTCCACCCGCGCCCACATCGCCAGCAACGCGCTGCTGACCTGCCGCGAGGGCTACGCCGTGGACCTGGAGACGACCCCCGCGGGCGTCGGCTGGCTGCACCCGAGCGACGGGCTGCTGGTGCACGGCAACCACTACCAGGCGCACATCCCCGCCGAACTCGCCGCCGGCTACCGCCCGATGTCCTCCGACTCGCTGGTGCGCGTCCCGCGCGCCGAGGACGGCCTGAAGGCGCTGCGCGGCGCCACCACGCAGACGGAGTCGCTGAAGCTGATCCGCCGCGCGATGTCCGACCACCTCGGCTATCCCGAGTCGCTGTGCACCCACCCCGACACCCGCAGGCCCGAGCTCGGCCGCTGGGCCACGCTCGTCTCCTCCTGCGCCGACCTCACCACCGGCGACTACTGGATAACTCCCGGCACCCCCTGCGACCGCGAGTACCAGCACCTGCCGTGGAACCTCTACGACGGCCCGCACGCCGGCTGACCCGCCCGAAGCCCTCAGGGAGCCCCGCCATGAAGCTCACCCATACGCTCACCACGGCCGCCGCCTGTATGGCCGGTGCGCTCGCCCTCGCCGGCTGCGGCGGCGCACCGGACAACTCCGGCGGCTCCGGCAAGAAGGCCGCCAACCTGAAGCTCACCGCCACCACCCCGGCCGCGAACGGCCCGGCCGGCACGGTCAAGTGGCTGCTCGAGGACGAGCCCGACTCCCTCGACCTGGACACCCAGGGCACCAGCGCGGGCCGCGTCATCCTCAGCAACGTCTGCGAGCGGCTCTACCAGCTGCGGCCCGACATGTCCGTACGGCCGCATCTGGCGGCCAAGGAGAGCCGCCCCGACGACCGCACCCTCGTCCTCACCCTCCGCGACGACGTCACCTTCCACGACGGCGCGAAGATGACCGCGGACGACGTGCTGTTCAGCCTGAAGCGGCATGCCGCCGACGGCATGGAGCAGAGCGACGAGTTCGAGCATGTGAAGTCGATGAAGGCCACCGGCGAGCACGAGATCACGGTCCGCTTCAGCCGCCCCGACGCCATGTTCGCCAAGGCCCTCGCGGGCGACGCGGGCATCATCTACCAGCGCAAGGCCGTCGAGAAGGCGGGCAAGGAGTTCGGCACCCCCGGCCGGCCCGACGCCTGCACCGGGCCGTATGCGCTGCAGAGCTGGAAGTCCGGCGACTCGGTCGCCATCGCGCGCTACGACGACTACTGGGGCAAGAAGCCGCTGACCGGCAAGGTGGTCTTCACCTGGGCCGCCGACAGCGCGATGGTCAACGCGCTGAAGACCGGCGCCGCCGACGGCGCGTACACCGAGGCCCCCAACACCGCCGCGGCGCTGGACTCCGCCAAGGGCGTCGACCTGCACTTCGGTCCGTCCACCGCCGTGCTGACGCTGATGCCCACCGAGCGCGGCGGTCTCGCGGACCCCAAGATCCGCCGCGCCCTGTCGCTGGCCCTCGACCGCACCGGCATCGCCAAGTCCGGCTACGGCGGGCTGGTCGAGCCGTGGAACCTGCCCGCGGGCTCCGGCGCCTGGGGCTACGAGAAGGCGGCCTTCGCCGCCGCCCAGAAGTCGACCGGGCACGCCCCCGCCAAGCCGGGCGCGAAGGACCTGGCCCGGGCGAAGGAGCTCGTCAAGGAAGCGGGCGTACCCAAGGACCCGATCCTCATCGGCACGGACTCCACCCAGGGCCGTACGGTCATGGCCAACGCGGTGCGGGCCGCGCTGGAGCAGATAGGGCTCCGGGGCGAGATCAAGACCGTGCCGCCGTCGGAGTTTGAAACCTTCTACGGGGACAAGGCCAAGCGGGCCGAGGTCGATCTCTTCGTCGGCGACTGGTACATCTCCAAGAGCGACCCGGTCGGCGTGCTGGACAACGCCCTGTCCGGCAGCGAGAACAACTGGACGGGCTTCAAGGACAAGGCGTACGACGCCGCCGTCAACAAGGCGCTGGCCACCATCGACGACGCCGAGCGGGCCCGGCTGACGGTGAAGGCGCAGCGGCTGTTCACGGACGCCAGCGTGTGGATACCGGTCGCGCAGATCCCGTCCACGCTGATCCTGAGCGGCAAGCTGACCGGTGCGCCGGCGTCCATGGCCTACCTCTACTACCCGTGGGCCGCCGACCTCGGCGCGAAGAAGGGCTGATCCGCCGTGTCCTCACCGGTCCGCCTGTTCGCCGCCGCCGGGCGGCGCGCCGCGGGGCTGTTCGCGACGCTGCTGGCCGCCTCGTTCGTCATCTTCGCGGCCGTGTACGTCGCGCCCGGCGACCCCGCGGTGTTCCTCGCCGGCGGCCGCGACAAGCTCACCGCCGAGCGGCTCGCCGAGGTGCGGGCGCAGTACCACCTGGACGAGCCGCTGGTCGTCCAGTACGGCCGCTGGCTGTGGGACTGCCTGCACCTCGACCTCGGCCGCTCGTTCAAGTACAACGACCAGGTCGCCGACCTGCTCACCGGCCGGCTGCCGACCACGCTCGCGCTGGTCGGGTATGCCACGGTGCTGTTCGTCGTGCTCGGCGTCGGCGCCGGGATGCTGGCGGCGATACGGCGCGGGACCTGGGTGGACTCGACGGTCGTCGGCGGCACCACGCTCGCCGCGTCGGTGCCCAATTTCGTCGCCGCCATCGCGCTCGTGTCGCTGTTCGGCGTCCGGCTCGGCTGGTTCCCGGTCACCGGCGGCGGCTCCGGCTTTACGGGCACCCTGCACCATCTCACCCTGCCCGCCTTGTCGATGGCGCTCGGCGCCCTTGCCGTCATCAGCCGCGTCACCCGCCAGTCCATGGTGGAGGCGGGCGACGCCGACCACGTAGAGGCGGCGCGGGCCGGCGGGCTGCCGGAGCGGCAGATCGTGCTGCGGCACGTGCTGCGCAACGCCCTCGCCCCGATCGCCACGATGTGCGGCCTGATCATGGCCGGGATGCTGGCCGGGACGGTCGTCATCGAGACCGCCTTCGGCCTGAGCGGCATCGGCTCGCTGCTGGTGAACGCCATCAACACCCACGACTTCCCGGTCGCCCAGGCGGTGCTGCTGCTCATGGTCACCGGTTACGTCGTGGTGACGACCGCCGTCGATCTCGCCCATCCGCTGCTGGACCCGCGGGTGAAGGCCGGAAGGAGCGCCGTATGACCACCGCGCCCGCACCCGCGGCAGCCAGCGCAGCCACCGCTCCCGCGGGGACGCTCTTCCCCTCCCGCCCGCGCGCCCAGCGGCCCTGGGCGGTCATCGCCGCCGGTGCCTTCCTCGGACTCGTCGTGCTGGCCGCGGTGTTCGCGCCGCTGCTGGCGCCGTACGCGCCCGACGAGGTCGACCTGTCGCAGTCGCTGGCCGGCCAGTCGGGCGCGCATCTCCTCGGCACCGACGCCTCCGGGCAGGACCTGCTCTCGCGAGTGCTGCACGGCGCCCGCGGCAGCCTCGTCGCGCCGCTGGCGCTGCTGGCCGTGGCCGCCGTCCTCGGCGTCACGCTCGGCACGGTCGCGGCCTGGCGCGGCGGCTGGGTGGACACGCTGCTGTCCCGGACGACCGACGTCATGTACGCCTTCCCCGGGCTGCTGTTCGTGGTCCTGATCATCGCCGTGTTCGGCGCCGGGATGACCACGTCGGTGCTCGCGCTCGGCCTCGCGTACACCCCGACCGTCGCCAAATACACCCGCAGCATCGCGATGTCCGAGCGCGCCAAGCCGTACATCGAGGCGTACCGGGTGCAGGGCATGTCGGGCACCCGGATCTGCGTCGCGCATCTGGTGCCGAACCTCGGGCGGCTGGTGGTCGGTTATCTGGTGGTGCTCTTCGGTGAGGCGCTGATGAGCCTGGCCACGCTCAGCTATCTCGGCTTCGGCGCCCAGCCGCCCAGCTCGGACTGGGGGCTGATGGTCCAGGAAGGGCAGGCGGCCGTCGTCCAGGAGGCGCTGCTGCCGGCGCTGGTGCCGGGCGCGGCCATCGCCGCCGTGGTGGTGTCCTTCAACATCGTCGGCGTCTGGCTCGCCGACCGGCTCGGCAGCAGGAGGTAGCCCGTGTCGCTTCTTTCCCTCGAAGGCCTGACGCTCCGGCTGCCCGGCGGCGCCCGCCCGGTGCTCGCGGACGTATCGCTACGGGTCGCCGCCGGCGAAGTGGTCGGCCTGGTCGGCGAGTCGGGCTCCGGCAAGTCGACCACGGCCAAGGCGGTGCAGCGGATGCTGCCAGCGGGCGCCGAGACCTCGGGCCGGGTGCTGGTGGACGGCGCCGACGTGCTCGCCCTGTCCGCGGCGGAGCTGCGCGCGCACCGCGCCCGTACGGTCGCGATGATCCACCAGGACCCGCGCGCCGCCCTCAACCCGGTGCGCCGCATCGGCGACTTCCTCACCGAGCGGCTGGCCCTGCGCACCCCGGGCCTCGATCGCACCACCGCCCGCGACCGCGCCGTGGCCCTGCTCGAATCGGTCGGGTTGCCGGAGCCGCAGCGCCGCATCCGGCAGCGGCCGCACGAACTCTCCGGCGGCATGCTGCAGCGCGTCGTCATCGCGGGCGCGCTGGCCGCCGAGCCGCGGCTGCTGCTCGCCGACGAGGCCACCAGCGCACTGGACGTCACCACCCAGGCGGAGATCCTCGCCCTGCTGCGCGGCGTGCGCGCGGAGCGGGAGCTCGGCATGCTGTTCATCACCCACGACCTGCACCTGGCGGCGGCGTACTGCGACCGCGTGTACGTGATGTACGCGGGCGCGGTCGTCGAAGAGCAGCCCGCGGACGCCCTGTTCGACCGGCCCCGGCACCCGTACACGAGGGGCCTGCTCGCCTGCTCGCCGGAGCTCGGCGACGACCGGCCGATCCGCCCGATACCGGGCCGCCCGCTGTCACTGGCGGACGGCTACACGGGCTGCCCGTTCGCCGCCCGCTGCCCCGAGGCGGAGGACGCCTGCCGGACGTGGACGCCGGAGCCGGTGCCGCTGGCGGGTGGCGGCACGGCGGCGTGCCGGCTGCTGTCCGCGCCCGCCGGCGCGGCCGCCGCCCCCACCGCCCCTGCCGCGGAAGCCGCC
>NZ_JAAKZV010000075.1 GCF_011044975.1 Streptomyces coryli
CTCCCACCCCAGCCACTAGCGTTCACCCCCTGGCCCCCCGGGGAATGGGGGGTCTACCGGGGGCGGTAGCGACCAGTAGTCAGGCCAGGAGGGGAGCCACGGTGAGTACACGTGCCGCAGCGCAGGGGGGTGGGGGCGCGGAGCCCCCGGAGGAGCTCGGGCTGACCGATACCGAGAAAGGGCTCTGGCACGCCTTCCGCACCGGCAGCATGTATGACTTGCGCGAACGCGACCCCGCCCACGACGACCCGGCCGGCCTCCACACCTGGGGTCCCGAGCGCACCGTACGCGCCGTCCTCGTCGCCCTGCTCCTCCTCGACGGCCCCCCGGCCGCCCCCGGCCGGGTCTCCGCGATCAAGATCAACGGCGCCCGACTCACCGGCAAGCTCGACCTCTCCGGCGGAAACGTCACCCCTTACCTCGAGCTGCGCAATTGCCGCTTCGAGGAGGAGGTCCTCCTCCCCGAGTGCCGGGTGACCACCGCCCGCTTCATCGCCTGCGCCATCCCCCGCTTCGAGGGTGCCCGCCTCCAGGCGGAGGGCGACCTGCACCTCCCCCGCTGCACCATCGACAGCGGCGTCCGCCTCACCGACGCCCGCATCGGCACGGACCTGCAGATCAGCCAGCTCACGGTACGGCCCGACCGCCGCGGCCAAGCCCTCGCCGCCGACGGCATCACCGTCGGGCAGGACCTCACGGCCGAGCTGCTCCAGTCGTACGGGCAGGTCAGCCTGCGCGGCGCGAGCATCGGCGTCTCCCTGAACCTCGCCGGCAGCATGCTCCGCAATCCGTACGGCCGCCGCGCCCTGAACGCCCCGCAGCTCACCGTGGAGCGCTCCTTCCACCTCACCCCGGCGCGGCTGCGGGTCGCGCCGCTCGGCGAGCAGACGCCCCCGTTCGGCACCGGCAGCCGGAACTTCGAGTGCCACGGCGGCGTGCGGCTCGACGACGGGCGCTTCGGCGGGATGGTCGACTTCAAGGACGCCCGCTTCGTCATGGACGAGGACCAGGAGATCTCGCTGCGCCGGATCCAGACGCCCGAGCTGCGCTTCACCGGCAAGCCGCCGGAGGGCGGCCGGGTCGTCCTGTCCGGCGCCAAGGTCGGCAACCTCGCCGACACGTACGCCAGCTGGCCGTCCCCCGGGCGCCTGCAGATGGCGGGGTTCGCGTACGAGCATCTGATACCGACCGACCGGTTCCCGATCGCCGAGCGCCTGGAGTGGGTGGCCGCCGCCACCGCCGAGTACTCGCCGGAGCCGTACGAGCAGCTCGCCAATGTGCTGCGGCGCTCCGGCGAGGACCACGACGCCCGCCGCGTCCTGCTCGCCAAGCACCGCCGGGAGCGCGAGACCCTCGGGCCCGCGGGCAAGGCGTGGGGCTATCTGCAGGACTGGGCGGTGGCGTACGGCTACCGGCCGACCCGCGCGATGCTGTGGATGGCGGTGCTGTGGGCGCTGGGCACCTTCTTCTTCTCGCAGGTCGAAGCGCAGGCCACGCAGAAGGATTCCGACGCCCGCTTCAATTCCGCCCTCTATGCCCTGGACATCCTGCTGCCGGTGATCGACCTGGGGCAGGAAACGGCGTGGCAGCAGCGGGGAGCCGCGCAATGGGTGTCGGCCCTGTTCGTACTGGCCGGATGGACCCTCGCGACCACGGTCGCGGCGGGGGCTTCGCGGCTGCTTCGCCGCCAGTGACCGCATTTTTCCGGGGGACGACCCCCGGACCCCCGCTGCGGTGGCCGGATCATCTCCGCCGCGCCCTTAGGATTTGCGCGTGACCGTCGCCAGCCTCCCCCTGTTCCCGTTGAACACGGTGCTGTTCCCTGGGCTGGTGCTCCCGCTCAACGTCTTCGAGGAGCGCTACCGCGCCATGATGCGCGCGCTGCTGGAGAAGGACGAGGAGGAGCGGCAGTTCGGGGTCGTCGCCATCCGGGACGGGCGCGAGGTCGCGCCGACCGCGCCGGGGCTGCCGGACGAGGAGGCCGAAGAGGCCGCGAAGGGCCCGGCGGCCGGCTTCGGGGCCGATCCGCTGCAGGCCTTCTTCACCGTGGGCTGTACGGCGGACGCCGCCACCATCAGGGAGCGCGAGGACGGCGGCTTCGAGGTGCTGGCCACGGGCACGCGGCGGTTCAAGCTGCTCTCGGTGGACGCCTCGGGGCCGTTCCTGACCGGCGAGGTCGAGCTGCTCAGCGAGGAGGAGGGCGACGGCGCGGGCGCGCTGGCGTCCGGGGTGCTGCGGGCGTTCCGCACGTACCAGAAGCGTCTTGCCGGTGCGCGGGAGCGCTCGGTGGCGGCGGACCAGGAGCTGCCGGACGAGCCGTCGGTGGTGTCGTACCTGGTCGCGGCGGCCGCGGTGCTGGACGTGCCGACGAAGCAGCGGCTGCTGCAGACGCCGGACACGGCGTCGCGTCTCGCGGAGGAGCTGAAATTGCTTCGCCGCGAGTCGGCGGTGATCGGTAAGCTCCCGTCGCTGCCGGCGGTCGAGCTGACCCGGCAGCCGACGAGCCCGAATTAAGACTCTCCGCGGCAGGTCACGGCACATGGCGAAGAAGAAGCAGAAGCAGCAGTCCGGCGGCACCCCGGCGACGGTCGCGCTGACGACCGCGGGCAAGCCCTTCACCGTGCATGCCTACGAGCACGACCCCGCGGTCGCGTCGTACGGCGAAGAGGCCGCCGAGGCGCTCGGCGTCGACCCGGGCCAGGTCTTCAAGACCCTCGTCGCCGAGGTCGACGGCGCGCTGACGGTCGCGGTGGTGCCGGTCTCCGGCTCGCTCGACCTCAAGGCCCTCGCGTCGGCGGCCGGCGGCAAGCGCGCCACGATGGCCGACCCGGCGGCGGCGGAGCGCACCACCGGATACGTACGCGGCGGCATCTCCCCGCTCGGCCAGCGCAAGCGGCTCCCCACGGTCGTGGACGCGTCGGCCTCTTCGTACGAGACCGTGTGCGTGTCGGCGGGCCGCCGGGGCCTGGAGGTCGAGCTGGCCCCCGCGGACCTGGCCGAGCTGACGGGCGCGGTGGTGGCGCCGATCGCCCGCGGCTAAGCGGGCCGGCTCCCGTGATTGGCTTTGCCCTTTTTGATCCGCCACTTACGCTTACGCGTCTTCTTGGACATGTCCAGGTCTTACTGGCACCACAGGGAGCCGTCAACGCTCCGCGCACGCCGGGTCCTCCGCCCCGCCCCGCGACGCGAACACCAGCCCCGTACGCCCCGCCCGAAGGGCGACCGCGTACCCTCGTACCTCGTGAGCACAGGCGCCTGCACGATCCGCGATCTCACCAAGAGCTACGGCGATGTCCGCGCCAACGACGGCGTCAGCCTCGACGTGCACCGCGGTGAGATCTTCGGCCTGCTCGGGCCGAACGGCGCCGGGAAATCCACCCTCGTACGGCAGCTGACCGGCCTGCTCCGCCCCGACTCCGGCGCCATCTCGCTCCTCGGCCACGACCTCGTCCGCCACCCCGAGCGCGCCTCCCGCCTCCTCGGCTATCTCGGCCAGGAGTCCACCGCCCTCGACGAGCTCCCGGTCGGCCTCGCCGCCGAGACCACCGCCCGGCTGCGCGGCCTGAGCGCCCGCGCCGCCCGTACGGAACGCGACGCCGTCCTCGACGAGCTCGGCCTCACGCCGCTCGCCGCCAAGCCACTCGCCCGCCTCTCCGGCGGCCAGCGCCGGCTGGCCTGCGTGGCCGCCGCGCTCGCCGGCGCCCGCCCGGTCCTGGTGCTGGACGAGCCGACCACCGGCATGGACCCGGTCGCCCGGCGCGCCGTCTGGGCCGCGGTCGACCGGCGGCGGACCGCCGACGGCGTCACCGTCATCCTCGTCACCCACAACGTCATCGAAGCCGAGACCGTCCTGGACCGGGTCGCGGTGATGGACGCCGGCCGGGTCATCGCCTGCGACACCCCCGGCGGGCTGAAGGCGCGGATCGACGACGAGGTGCGGGTCGAGCTCGTGTGGCGCGAGACGGCGCCCGTGCACCTGCCCGAGGTCGCCGCGCTGTCGGCCCGTAACGACGGCGCCGAGAACGGCCGCCGCTGGACCCTCCGCCTCCCGACGGACGAGGCCCGCGCCGCGGTCGCCGCCGTCACCGGTGGCCCGGCCTTCGACGCGCTCGACGACTTCACCCTGACCACCCCGAGCCTGGAGGACGTCTACATGAGCCTCGGCGGACGCGGCGAAGGCCTGGTGAAGGCATGACGACGACCGCGGCGGAGAACGCGACCACGGCGCGGCCCTACGAGGCCGCCGCCCCCCTCGCCCCGCGGGCCGCCTTCCTGCCCGCCCTCGGCGCCGTCTACCGGGCCCAGCTCGCCCGCGCCCGGGTCTCGCGCATCCCGCTGCTCTTCGTCGCCACCTTCCAGTCCATCGGGATCATGGTGCTGATGCGCGGCGTCGTCGACGCCGACCCCGGCAGCGAGGCGGCGCGCTCGGTCGTCGCGGGCTCCACCGTCCTCGTCGTCGCCTTCGTCGCGCTGAACCTGCTCGCCCAGTACTTCGGCCGGCTCCGCGCCCACGGCGGCCTCGACCACTACGCCACGCTGCCGGTGCCGCCCGCCGCGGTCGTGCTGGGTGCGGCGGGCGCGTACGCCTCCTTCACCGTCCCCGGCACGGTCGTCACCGCCGTCTTCGGCAGCGTGCTCTTCGACCTGCCGCTCACCCACCTGTGGCTGCTCGCCGCCGTCATCCCGCTGGCCGGCGCCGCGCTCGCCGGACTCGGCGCGGCGCTCGGGCTGCTGGCACCGCGCCCGGAGCTGGCCACGCTCGCCGGGCAGCTCGGCATGTCCGCGGCGCTGCTCCTCGGCGTCATCCCGGCGGCGAACCTGCCCGCCCCCATCGCCCTCGCCCGCGATCTGCTGCCTTCCACATACGGGGTCGAGGCCCTGGCCCGCAGCTTCGGCCCGCACCCGGACTGGGCGGCGGTCGCCACTGACCTCGCCGTGTGCGCCGGTGTCGGGGTGCTGGCGCTGGCCGCGGCCACCTGGGCCTACCGGCGGGCGGCGCTGCGGTGATACGTGTGGCACGTGTCGTAAGAAACGCCCGAACTACTGCCCCTTCGGCGGACGTACGACCGACCCCTGGCACCATGGCTGGGTGACAGCTCCCATGACGCCGCATGGCCCGCCGCAACACGGCTCCTCACCCGACTCCTCCTGGCCCTCCCCGGTCGCCGCTCCCGGCGCCGGGTACGGCCTGTCGGGACGCGAGCTGCGCGGCGCGGCGCTGATCGCGGCGGGCAGCGCCCTGGCCGGCCTGCTCTACGGAGCGCTGTGGACGTGGCTGGCGCCGCGGGTGCCGCTCATCGCGCAGGACGGTGCGGTGCTGCTGCGGGACTCCGAGTCGGAGCACACGATCGCCATCGACGGCACCTTCACCCTGCTCGGCCTCGGCTTCGGCGCGCTGGCGGCGGCCCTGGTCTTTCTGTGGCGCCGCCGCGGCGGCGTCGCCCTGGTGCTGGCGCTGGCCATCGGCGGCCTGCTCGCGGCGCTGGTGGCCTGGCGCTTCGGGGTATGGCTCGGCCCGCCGCAGGACGTAGCGGCCCAGGCGAAGTCGGTCGGCGAGGGCAAGGCCTTCGACGCCCCCCTCCGCCTGAACGCCAAGGGCGCCCTGCTGGCCTGGCCGGTGGGCGCCATGATCGCCCACCTGATCCTCACGGGCCTCTTCGGCCCGCGCGACCCGGACCCCCAGCCCCAGTCCCCGGGCAACTGGCAGGGCTGGGGCCAGCCGCCGGCGTCGTAACGCCGGAGCGCTACGCCCCGCGCTCGGCAGGGGCGGGCGCGGGGGCCGGTGCCGGTGCCGGTGCCGGCGCCGGGGTGGACGCGGGCGCGGGCGGAGCCGGCGCCGGAGCCCGGTCCGCCGTCACCCCGCCTCCCTCGGAGGCGGCCCGCACATCGACCTCGCGCCAGAACCCGGCGCGAATCGCATAGCGATCGTGTTCATCGATCTGGTCGTCCTTGTGGGCGAGCAGCCCGAACCGCGCGGCGTACCGCAGCAGTTCACCATCGATCCGGTGTGGAATCCGCGGATACTGCCCCGCCAGCACCGGCAGCTGCGCCGTCTCCCCCAGCCGCTCGATCCACCGCCGCGCGAAGACCTGACCCACCTCGTACGGATCACCACCGATCGCGGTGATGTCCTCCTCGCGATCGGCCCACCGCTGCTCCGCACTCGTCAGCGACGCCAGCGTAGGCAGCGACGCCGTCTCCGCGGACTCACCGGTGCCGCCCCGCTCGACCCACCCCTTGTCGGAGGACCACCGCAGCGTGGCGTTCCCCGGCGCGGCCGCCTGCCCGCCGGCCCGCGCCTCGGGCATCGAAGCGGCACGCGCCGCACCCAGCCCGGCGAGGTCCTTCGGCGTCGGTACGCCCTTGCCCGAGGCGCCGCCCTCCGCCGCATCCGCCTCGGCCCCGGCCTCGACGGGCTCGCTCCCATTCGCACCGGCACCGGCGGCGGCAGCCGCCTCCGCGGCCTCACCGCGCGCCTCGGCCGCCACTCCCTTGTCCACCGCGGCAGCGGCACTCGCGCCCTCCGGCAGCGGCGCCGACAGAATCGCCGCGATCTCCGGCCGCGGGGCCGGCGCCGGGGCGCAGATCCCGGTGAGCTCCTTCACCCGAACGGCCTGCGTGATCCAGGCCCGGTCGAGCACTCTGCGTTCATCTGCCTCGGCGACCAGGTCCTCGGACTGGTTGTAGTCGCCGTCCGCGGCCTGCACGGCCCACAGGTGCACGGCCACGCCGTGCTCCTTCGCGGACATCATCCCGGGCAGCAGATCGCCGTCCCCGGTGATCAGCACGACATCGCTGCAGGCCCGGTTACGCGCCAGCTCCGTGAGCTCCGCGTGCATCGCGGCGTCTACACCCTTCTGGGCCCACCGGCCGTCACTGCGCGTGAGCGCACCCAGCCGCACGGTGACCCGGGGCATGACGCGCAGCCGGCGGTGCTCGGGCTGCGGGACCCGGTCGGGGGCGCCGTCGAACCAGTAGATCCGCAGCAGGGGCTGCCCCGTATCCGCCTCGGCGCGTTCCCGCAGGCCCTGCACAAGGGCGGCGTGGTCAATGGTGATACGGGAGCGTGCGGGCTCTCCGGCCAGCAGGCTCGCGGCGGCGCCCAGCAGATAGCCGGCGTCCACCAGGACGACGCAGCGGTCCATGATCTCACCCTCTCGTCCGGCGGCTTTTCACGCGGGGTTGCCTTCGAGTCTGCCCGACTGCAAGGGGGTTATCAGCAGCACGGCGATCTTCGGCGTGGCGGCCTTCGCGATCACAGACGGTAATTGCCCGAAATGCGACAGATGTCGCCCCATGCGACGGTGATTTCCGCGGGGGACCCGCAACCGTGAAGGAAAGAATCATGGGTAAGGGCAAGAAGCGCAGGCAGCAGGAGCAGAACAAGCACCAGGACAAGTACGCCGCTCCTGACGGCCGCGACCAGAACCAGTCCCAGGACCAGCCGCAGCGCGGCGCCCAGCAGTCCTTCGACGAGAACGCCTCACTTGACGACGCCCTTGGTGACGCCGCCGCTCCCGGTGGCTTCGAGCAGGGCCAGTCGTTCGGGGAGCGGTGATCGGCGATGGGACGCAAGAACCGCGGTCAGGAAGACGGCGCCGGCATACCCGAGCGGGGCGCCGAGCAGCAGGAGTTCGCCCCTGAGCAGGTCAACCAGGACCAGGTCACGGACGCCGTGAAGGAGGGTTCGTCGGCCCAGCGCGGAGCGCAGCAGGCGAGCCACAAGACGCAGTACCACAAGCCGAAGAAGTTCGGCCACAACTGAAGCATCACAGGGACGAGGGGCGCGGCCGGTGACGGCCGCGCCCCTCCCCTGTCTTACGTCACCCGGCCAGACACGACGGCCCGAGCAACTCCTTCAAGTCGCCGAAGAGCGCCGGGTCCGGCGTCACCCGGTGCCGGTCGAGACGCAGCAGCGTGGTCTTCTGCGTGCCCAGCAGCTTCACCCGCACCTCGGTCCCGCCCCGGTGATGCTTGAGCACCTCGCCGAGCTTCTCCACCAGCGGCGGAGTCACCTTCACCGTCGGGATGGTGATGGTCACGGGCGCGTTCGCCGAGGCCTCCGACAGGTCGGGGACCATCAGCTCCATGGCGACGAGCCGCGGCACGTCCTCGCGCTTGTCGAGGCGGCCCTTGACGAAGACCACGGCGTCCTCGACCAGTTGCGTGGACACCAGCTGATATGTGGCCGGGAAGAACATGCAGTCGATGGAGCCCGCCAGGTCCTCGACCGTGGCGATGGCCCAAGCATTGCCCTGCTTGGTCATTTTGCGCTGCAGCCCGGAGATGATCCCGCCGATGGTGACGATCGCGCCGTCGGAGTGCTCGCCGCCGGTCAGCTGCGAGATGGCGGCGTCCGCCTTCTCGTTGAGCACATGCTCGATGCCGAAGAGCGGGTGGTCGGAGACGTACAGGCCGAGCATCTCCCGCTCCTGCGCGAGCAGATACGTCTTGTCCCACTCGATGTCGGAGAACTCGACGTCCATGCCGAAGCCCGGCTCATCCTTGCCGTCGTCCTCCCCCATGCCGCCGAAGAGGTCGAACTGGCCCTCCGCCTCCTTGCGCTTGACCTGCACCACATTGTCGATCATCGGCTCGTAGTGCGCGGTCAGGCCCTTGCGGGTGTGGCCGAGGGCGTCGAAGGCGCCGGCCTTGATCATCGACTCGATCGTCCGCTTGTTGCAGACGACGGCCTCGACCTTGTCCAGGAAGTCGGGGAAGGACGTGTACCGGCCCTTGGACTTGCGGCAGCGGACGATGGAGTCCACCACGTTGTTGCCGACGTTACGGACGGCGCTGAGGCCGAAGACGATGACGTCGTCGCCGCGCGGGGTGAAGTTGGCCTCCGACTCGTTGACATCCGGCGGGAGCACCTTGATGCCCATCTTGCGGCACTCGTTGAGATAGACCGCCGACTTGTCCTTGTCGTCCTTCACCGAGGTGAGCAGCGCGGCCATGTACTCGGCCGGGTAGTTCGCCTTCAGATACGCGGTCCAGTACGACACCAGCCCGTACGCCGAGGAGTGCGCCTTGTTGAACGCGTAGCCGGCGAAGGGCACCAGCACGTCCCAGACCGCCTGGATGGCCTGGTCGGAATAGCCCCGCTCGCGCATGCCCTTCTGGAAGGGCACGAACTCCTTGTCCAGGACCTCCTGCTTCTTCTTGCCCATCGCCCGGCGCAGCAGGTCGGCCTGGCCGAGCGAGTAACCCGCCAGCACCTGGGCGGCCTTCTGCACCTGCTCCTGATACACGATCAGGCCGTGGGTGATGTCGAGGACCTCCTTCAGAGGCTCCTCGAGCTCGGGGTGGATCGGGGTGATCTCCTGCTGGCCGTTCTTCCGCAGCGCGTAGTTGATGTGCGAGTTCATGCCCATCGGGCCCGGCCGGTACAGGGCCGAGACCGCGGAGATGTCCTCGAAGTTGTCGGGCTTCATCATGCGCAGCAGCGAGCGCATCGGGCCGCCGTCGAACTGGAACACGCCCAGGGTGTCGCCGCGCCCCAGCAGCTCGAAGGTCGTCGGGTCGTCGAGCGGCAGCGACAGCAGCTCGATGTCCTTGCCCTTGTTCTGCTTCACCATCTTGACGGCGTCGTCCATGATGGTGAGGTTTCTGAGGCCCAGGAAGTCCATCTTCAGCAGGCCGAGATTCTCACAGGTGGGGTAGTCCCACTGCGTGATGGTGACGCCGTCCGTATGCCGCACCCACACCGGCACATGGTCGGTGATGGTCTCGCTGGACATGATCACGCCGGCGGCGTGCACACCCATCTGCCGCACCAGGCCCTCGACACCACGCGCGGTGTCGATCACCTTCTTCACGTCCGGCTCGTTCTCGTACATCCCCCGGACCTCGCCCGCCTCGCCGTACCGCGGGTGCTCCTTGTCGGTGATGCCCTTGAGGTCGATGCCCTTGCCGAGCACATCGGCCGGCATCGCCTTGGTGATCCGGTCGCCCATCGCGTACGGGTAACCCAGCACGCGCGCCGAGTCCTTGATCGCGTTCTTGGCCTTAATGGTGCCGTAGGTGCCGATCATGGCGACCTTGTCGGCCCCGTACTTGTCGGTGACATACCGGATCACCTCGGCGCGCCTGCGCTCGTCGAAGTCGATGTCGACATCGGGCATGGAGACGCGCTCGGGGTTGAGGAACCGCTCGAAGATCAGGCCGTGGTCGATCGGGTCGAGGTCGGTGATGCCCATCGCGTACGCGACGATCGAGCCGGCCGCGGAGCCTCGGCCCGGGCCGACCGCGATGCCGTTCTCCTTGGCCCACATGATGAAGTCGGCGACGACGAGGAAGTAGCCGGGGAACCCCATCTGGATGATGACGTCCATCTCGTACTCGGCCTGCTTCTGCCGGTCTTCGGGCACCCCGCCCGGATACCGGCGGGCCATGCCCTTCTTGACCTCTTCCTGGAACCAGGTGACCTCGGTGTAGCCGTCGGGCACGTCGAACCGCGGCATCAGGTCGCGCTTCTCGAACCAGCCGGTGGTGTCGATCTGCTCGGCCACCAGCAGCGTGTTGGCGCAGCCCTCCTGCCAGGCGTCGGAGGAGTCGATGGCGTACATCTCGTCCGTCGACTTCAGGTAATAGCCGGTGCCGTCGAAGCGGAACCGGTCCGGGTCGGAGAGGTTCTTGCCGGTCTGGATGCACAGCAGCGCGTCATGGGCGGTCGACTCGGACGCGTACGTGTAATGCGAGTCGTTGGTGACCAGCGGCGGGATGCCGAGCTTCTTGCCGATCTCCAGCAGCCCGTCGCGGACCCGGCGCTCGATCTCGATGCCGTGGTCCATCAGCTCCAGGAAATACCGCTCCTTGCCGAAGATCTCCTGATACTCGGCGGCGGCCTTCACGGCCTCGTCGAAGTGCCCGAGCCGCAGCCGGGTCTGCACCTCGCCCGACGGGCACCCGGTGGAGGCGATCAGCCCCTCCGAGTACTGCGAGATGGTCTCCTTGTCCATCCGCGGCCACTTCTGCAGCCAGCCCTCGGCATACGCGTCCGAGGACAGCCGGAACAGGTTGTGCAGCCCCGTCCTGCTCGACGCCCAGATCGTCTTGTGCGTATAGCCACCGGAGCCGGAGACGTCGTCGCGCTTCTGGTGCGGCTGCCCCCACTGGATCTTGCGCTTGTGCTTCCGGGACTCCGGCGCCACATACGCCTCGATGCCGATGATCGGCGTCACATCCGCCTTCTGCGCCTGCTGGAAGAAGTCGTAGGCGCCATGCAGGTTCCCGTGGTCCGTCATGGCGATATGGGTCATGCCCATGTCTTTAGCGGCGGCGAACATGTCCTTCAGCCGCGCCGCACCGTCCAGGAGCGAGTACTGCGTGTGTACGTGCAGGTGCGTGAACGGCGGTTTTGCCACGGCGGCGGACCTCCAGCGGTGGGACGGGTACAAGACGGGTGACAGCCACGAAGTCTAGAACCGACCACTGACAGTCCGCCCGCCATCCCACCGGACGGCGCCCGGTAACCTGGCGGTCATGGTCACCACGGGCGAAAGCACCACGGCCGCCGAGCGCGGCGAAGAAATACTGGCCGTCTTCGACACCGCCTTCGGCGAGCTGCTGGCCGCCGACCCGGCCGCCTTCCGCGTGAAGTTCCGCAAGATGGCGGCCTCGGCCTTCGCCTTCTACCGCGGCACGGCCGCCCTGTACTACCACGACCTGGACGCCGAGAAGCGCGGCGGCCCGTTCCTGACCGAACAGACCGGCCGGGTGTGGATCCACGGCGACCTGCACGCGGAGAACTTCGGCACCTACATGGACGCCAAGGGCCGCCTGGTCTTCAACGTCAACGACTTCGACGAGGCCTTCGTCGGCCCCTTCACCTGGGACGTCAAGCGCCTCGCCGCCTCCCTCGCCCTGATCGGCTACACCAAGGCGCTCAGCGACGAGCAGATCACCGCCCTGGTGAGCGCCTACGCCGACGCCTACCGCGAGCGCATCCACGCCCTGGCCACCGGCGCCAAGGAGGACGAGGTCCCGCCCTTCACCCTGGACACCGCCTCGGGCCCGCTCCTGGACGCCCTCCGCGCCGCCCGCAGCCACACCCGCGTCGACCTGCTGGGGTCGATGACGGAGATCCGCGACTACGAGCGGCACTTCGCCCCCGGCGGCGGCGCGATCGAGCTGGACGCCGCGACCCGTAAGCAGGTCCTCGACTCCTTCGAGGGCTACCTCGCCACCCTCCCGGCCGACGAGAACGCCCGCCCCGACGCCCGCCGCGTCAAGGACGTCGTCGGCCGTCGCGGCATCGGCATCGGCTCCGCCGGCCTGCCCTCGTACAACATCCTCCTCGAGGGCCACAGCGACGCCCTCGAGAATGACGTCATCATCTATATGAAGCGCGGCCAGACCCCCGCAGTCTCCCGCCACATCACCGACCCGGCGATCAGCGGCTACTTCCAGCACGAGGGCCACCGCACGGTGATCTCCCAGCGCGCCCTCCAGGCCGCCTCCGACCCGTGGCTCGGCTGGACCGAGCTGGACGGCGCCGGCCAGCTGGTCGCCGAGGTGTCCCCGTACGCCGTCGACCTGGACTGGTCGGACATCGACGACCCGGCCGAGATCGAGGCGGTCGTCGCGGACCTCGGCCGGGCGACGGCGACGATGCACGCGGCGGCGGACGTGGCGGAGAGCGGCCACTCGCTGGTCCCGTTCTCGACGGAGAAGGCGATCGACGAGGCGATCTCCGCGGACCCGGAGGGCTTCGCGGCGATGCTGGTCGACTTCGCACACAGCTATGGCGCGCGGGCGCGGACGGACCACCAGATCTTCGTCGACCTGTTCCGCAACGGCAGGATCTCGGGCCTGTAACTCAAAGCCCGCCCTTAGGAACCGCTTATCCCACCCCGTGGCACAATCGGCGCCGATGGACAGCAACCCCGTGGCGATACGAGCACTGCGCGCGGCAGTGTTCACTGCCATGTGCGTGACGCTGTCCGCCGGCGCCCATGTGCTGCTGTCCACCAGCCCGCTGCCGCTGACCATGGTGGCCGCGCTGGCCGGTGTGGTCTTCGTCATAGCCTTCGCGCTGGCCGGGCGGCGTGAGCGGGGCTTCTGGCCGATAGCGGCGCTCATCGTCCCGCTCGAACTCGCCGCCGACACGATCTTCACCGTCGGCCAGCACGCCTGTTACGGGAAGGCCGGCGGCCCGGTCGCGGGCCCCCTGCGCGTCATGGGCGTCGACCTGCTCTGCCGCGGCGGCGACTTCGGCACCCCGCTGGCCCGGTACGCGGGCCGTACCGACGGCTCCGCCCTCGCCGCCTCCCCCTGGCTGCTGCTCGCCGCGCACGTCGCGGTGGGCCTGATCGCGGCCGCCTGGCTGCGCCGCGGCGAGGCCGCCCTGGGACAGCTGCTACGGGCAGTGGCCGCGGCCGCCTTCCGCCCGCTGCTGCTCGCCGCGGCCGTCGTGGCCGCCGCCCTGACACCGCGCAAGCACTCGGTGGGCCGCGCCTTCGGCCCCCGCCCGATCCGTACCGTCGTCCGGCTCGCCCACTCCGTGGTGCGCCGGGGTCCCCCGTGCCCCACCGCTGCCTGACCCGCAGCCCCGGCACGACCCAACCGACCCCGACCACCACACACGGAGCACCACCATGAGCAAGCGCAACAGCCAGGAAGCCAAGCGCGCCGCCCGCGAGCGGCTGCGCGTAGAGCGCGAGAAGCAGGCCAAGAAGGAGCGCACAAAGCGCCAGCTGATCGTCGGCGGCACCGTCATCGCGGTCATCGCCGCGGGCGTCGGCATCGCCTTCGGCGTCTCGAAGATGTCCGACGACGACAAGGGCTCCTCGGACTGGCAGGCGGCCGCGAAGGCGAAGCTGGCCAAGCCGGCCAACGCCGAGGGCACGAACGGCACCTCGGTCTCCTTCGGCAAGGGCAAGAGGACCGTCGACGTCTACGAGGACATGCGCTGCCCGGCCTGCGCGTCGTTCGAGCAGACCCTCGGCAGCACGGTGAAGAAGGGCGCCGATGACGGCAAGTACACCCTGAAGTACCACCTCGGCGCGATCATCGACGGCAACTTCGGCGGCGACGGCTCCAAGAACGCCGCCAGCGCCCTGGGCGCCGCGCTCAACGTGAGCCCGGAGGCGTTCTCGGAGTACCACGAGCTCCTCTACTCGAAGGACCACCACCCGGCCGAGTCGGAGGACAAGTTCGCCGACGACTCCTACCTGCTGGACGTGGCGAAGAACGTCAAGGAGCTCAAGGGCAACGCCAAGTTCGAGTCCGCGGTCAAGAAGGGCACTTACGACCGCTGGGCGCTGGAGATGATCAAGGACTTCGGCAAGGAAAAGCAGGTCACCGGGACCCCGACCGTCCTGATCGACGGCAAGAAGGTCGACACCGACAAGGTCCCGGCCGAGCTGGTCAAGATGGGCGTCAAGGTCGCCTGACCCACCCCAGCGCATACGGAAGGGCCCGGCTCACCGAGCCGGGCCCTTCCGCGTATCCGAACTGACTACGCCTTCCGCAGCCGGAAGGACAACCCCAGCGCCTCGTCCGTGAAGACCTCGCCATAGGTGTCGTCCGCGTCACCGGTCGCGAAGTCCGTCGCCAGGACCTCCTCCGCGATCAGCCCGGCGTGCTCGCCCAGCGCCGTCGAGACCTCGTCATCCGACGAGGTCCATCGCAGCGCGATCCGGTCCGCCACATCCAGCCCGCTGTTCTTACGGGCCTCCTGGATCAGCCGGATCGCATCACGCGCAAGTCCCGCCCGCCGCAGCTCCGGCGTGATCTCCAGGTCGAGCGCCACCGTCGCGCCGGCGTCCGAGGCCACCGACCAGCCCTCGCGCGGGGTCTCGGTGATGATGACCTCCTCCGGCGACAGCGAGACGGCCTCGCCGTCGACCTCCACCGACGTGGCGCCGCTGTCCCGCAGCTCCGCCGACAGCCGCGCCGCGTCCGCCGCCGCGACCGCCTTGGCCACCGCCTGCACGCCCTTGCCGAAGCGCTTGCCCAGCGTGCGGAAGTTCGCCTTCGCCGACGTGTCGACCAGCGAGCCGCCGACCTCCGCCAGCGGCGCGAGACCGGCCACGTTCAGCTCCTCGGCGATCTGCCCGCGCAGTTCCTCGCCGAGCCGCTCGAAGCCGACCGCGCCGACCAGCGCCCGCGACAGCGGCTGCCGGGTCTTGACCCCGGATTCCGCCCGCGAGGCCCGGCCCAGCTCGACCAGCCGCCGCACCAGAGCCATCTGCCGCGACAGCTCGGGATCGATCAGCGCCTCGTCCGCCACCGGCCACGTCGACAGGTGCACCGACTCCGGCCCCTCCGCCGACACCGGCACCACCAGGTCCTGCCACACCCGCTCGGTGATGAACGGGACCAGCGGCGCCAGCAGCCGCGTCACCGTCTCCACGACCTCGTGCAGCGTCCGCAGCGCGGCCGCGTCGCCCTGCCAGAAGCGGCGCCGGGAGCGGCGCACGTACCAGTTGGACAGGTCGTCCACGAAGGCCGACAGCAGCTTCCCGGCCCGCTGGGTGTCGTACGCCTCCATCGCCTCGGTGACATCCCGCGTCAGCACGCCGAGCTCGCCCAGCAGCCAGCGGTCCAGCACCGGCCGCTCGGCCGGCGCCGGGTCGGCGGCGGACGGCGCCCACCCGGACGTACGGGCGTACAGCGCCTGGAAGGCGACCGTGTTCCAGTACGTCAGCAGGGTCTTGCGCACCACCTCCTGGATGGTGCCGTGCCCCACCCGGCGCGCCGCCCACGGCGACCCGCCGGCCGCCATGAACCACCGCACCGCGTCCGCGCCGTGCTGATCCATCAGCGGGATCGGCTGCAGGATGTTGCCCAGGTGCTTGGACATCTTGCGGCCGTCCTCGGCCAGGATGTGCCCGAGGCAGACCACGTTCTCGTACGACGACTTGTCGAAGACCAGCGTCCCGACCGCCATCAGCGTGTAGAACCACCCACGCGTCTGGTCGATCGCCTCGGCGATGAACTGCGCCGGATACCGCTTCTCGAAGAGCTCCTTGTTCTTGTACGGGAAGCCCCACTGCGCGAACGGCATCGACCCCGAGTCGTACCAGGCGTCGATGACCTCCGGCACGCGCGTGGCCGTCGCCGAGCACTCCGGGCAGTCGAAGACGACCTCGTCGATGAACGGCCGGTGCGGGTCGAGCCCCGACTGATCGGCCCCGGTCAGCTCGCTCAGCTCCGCCAGCGACCCGACGCAGGTCGTGTGCCCGTCGTCGCAGCGCCAGATCGGCAGCGGCGTGCCCCAGTAGCGGTTACGGGACAGCGCCCAGTCGATGTTGTTGTTGAGCCAGTCCCCGTAGCGGCCGTGCTTGACCGAGTCCGGGTACCAGTTCGTGTTCTCGTTCTCCCGCAGCAGCGCGTCCTTGACCTGCGTGGTCCTGATGTACCAGGACGGCTGCGCGTAGTAGAGCAGCGCCGTGTGGCAACGCCAGCAGTGCGGATAGCTGTGCTCGTACGGGACGTGCCGGAACAGCAGCCCACGCTCCTGCAGATCGGCGACCAGCGCCTCGTCCGCCTTCTTGAAGAACTGTCCGCCGATGAGGCCGAGCCCCTCCTCGAAGGTCCCGTCCGGGCGGACCGGATTGACCACCGGCAGCCCGTACGCCCGGCAGGTCTTGAGGTCGTCCTCACCGAAGGCGGGCGACTGGTGGACGAGACCGGTGCCGTCCTCGGTCGTCACGTACTCGGCGTTGACGACGAAGTGCGCCGGGGCCGAGAACTCCACCAGCTCGAAGGGCCGCTGATACGTCCAGCGCTCCATCTCGCGCCCGGTGAAGGTCTGCCCGGTGGCGGTCCAGCCCTCGCCGAGCGCCTTCTCCAGCAGCGGCTCGGCGACGACCAGCTGCTCGCTCCCGTCGGTCGCCACCACGTACGTGACGTCGGGGTGCGCGGCCACCGCGGTGTTGGACACCAGGGTCCACGGCGTGGTCGTCCACACCAGCAGCGCCGCCTCGCCGGCCAGCGGGCCCGAGGTCAGCGGGAAGCGCACGAAGACCGACGGGTCGACGACGGTCTCGTAGCCCTGCGCCAGCTCGTGGTCCGAAAGGCCGGTGCCGCAGCGCGGGCACCACGGGGCGACGCGGTGGTCCTGGACCAGCAGGTCCTTGTCGAAGATCTGCTTCAGCGACCACCACACCGACTCGATGTACTCCGGATCCATGGTCCGGTAGGCGTTGTCGAGGTCCGTCCAGTAGCCCATCCGCGTCGTCAGCTCGGCGAACGCGTCCGTGTGCCGGGTCACCGACTCGCGGCACTTGGCGTTGAACTCGGCGATGCCGTACGCCTCGATGTCCTGCTTGCCGTTGAAGCCCAGCTCCTTCTCGACGGCGAGCTCGACGGGCAGGCCGTGGCAGTCCCAGCCGGCCTTCCGCTCGACGTGGTAGCCGCGCATCGTACGGAAGCGGGGGAAGACGTCCTTGAAGACCCGGGCCTCGATGTGGTGAGCACCCGGCATGCCGTTGGCGGTGGGCGGACCCTCGTAGAACACCCACTCCGGGCGGCCCTCGGTCTGCGCGGTGCTCTTCTCGAAGACCTTGGCCTCGCGCCAGAAGTCGAGCACGGCGTGCTCGAGCGCGGGCAGGTCTACCTGGGCGGGTACCTGGCGGTACTGCGGCGGCTGGGACATCTCGGGCTCTTCCTCCGGCGGATCCATCGCGCTTCCGTCCGGAGGGACGAGAGCCTGCGGCTCCCGCGGTACCACCCTCCTTGGCGCCGGGCCTGTCGTGCCCGTCGCCCCCTCATTGGGGTCAGCGCTGCCGGTTCTACTCGCCTTCACGGCTTTCCTCCGGCGGCTCCGGGGTGATCTTCGCGTCGCTGCGGTCCCCGGGCTCCCACCGTCCCCGGGTCGCTCCTGGCCGCTGGACGACGCTACTCGTCCCCATCCATGCCTTTCGCTGCCTGCCAGTGTACGGGCGGCGGGGGTGTGGCGCCGACCGGTTTACGGGTGAGGGGCCGGGGGCCGCCGCCCGTAGCCCGGCTGCGCCGTTTGGCGGAGTGCCGTCGTAGGGCCAGTCCAGGCGGATTACGGGGCCGGTGGTGGGGCACAACGGATGGAGACCGGTCTGCCATGGCGTGCCCTGTTGCCGCGGCTCATGTGTCGATTTATCGTTCCGGCACGATTCGCGCGCAAGATCACAAAATGTGAAGGGGTCGCGGCCATGGTGGCGAAGAAGTCCGCGCCGGCAGCGAAAAAGACGGCGAAGAAGACCACACCGGCTGCGAAGAAGGCGCCAGCCGCGAAGAAGGCGGCACCGGCGAAGAAGAAGGCGCCGGCCGCCAAGAAAGCGGCGCCGGCCAAGAAGGCGCCGTCAAAGAAGACGGCCCCCGCCGCGAAGGCGGCGGCGAAGAAGACCACACCGGCCGCGAAGAAGGCGGCCGCGGAGACGGGGACGGCGCGGACGGGCGCGGTGAAGAAGACCGCCGCGAAGAAGACCGCCGCGAAGAAAGCCGCCCCTGAGAAGGAGACGGGAGCAGGACAGGTGGTCGTGAAGAAGACGGCAGCTGCGACAAAGACCGCGCAGGCGGTGCCCGCCTCCCGGACGGTCGCCCCGGCGACCCCAGGAGAGCTCGCCGTACGCCCGGGCGAGGACCCGTGGACCCCGGCGGAGATCGCCGAGGCCAGAGCCGAGCTGGAACAGGACAGCGCGGCGCTGCGCAGCGAGATCGCGGCGGCGGAGGAGGCCATCACCGGCCTGATGCGGGACTCGGGCGGAGGCGCCGGCGACGACCAGGCGGACACCGGGACCAAGAACATCGAGCGCGAACACAGCCTCGCGCTGGCCGCGGGCGCCCGCGAGCGCCTGGAGCAGACCGAGGACGCCCTCGCCAGGATCGACGCGGGCACGTACGGACTCTGCGAAAACTGCGGCAACCCCATCGGCAAGGCCAGGATGCAGGCCTTCCCGCGGGCCACGCTGTGCGTGGAGTGCAAGCAGAAGCAGGAACGCCGGTAGCGGCGGCCCGGGGGCGGTGCCGTACCCTCTGACGCAGTTCTGTGCACCGGAGGGACCACACACGTGACTGAGGCGGAACAGGTCGGCGGCGAGTCCGCGGAGGCCGCTGACGCGGCGGAAACCGCGGCGCGGGGGAAGCGCAAGATCGCCGTGCTGCTGGGGGTGGCGGCCGTCGTCTACGCCCTCGATCTGGTCACGAAGCTGATCGTGGTCGCGCAGCTGGAACCCGAGCACAAGACCATCGAAGTGATCGGCGATCTGCTGAAGTTCCAGGTGGTGCGCAATGCCGGCGCCGCCTTCGGGATCGGCGAGTCGATGACGATCGTCTTCACGCTGATCGCGCTGATCGTGATCGTGGTGATCGCCCGGCTGGCGCGCAAGCTCTACAGCCTGCCCTGGGCGATCGCCCTCGGCCTGCTGCTCGGCGGCCCGCTCGGCAATCTCACCGACCGGATCTTCCGCTCCCCCGGCTTCCTGCGCGGCCACGTCGTGGACTTCATCGCCCCGAAGCACTTCGCGGTCTTCAACCTCGCCGACTCGGCGATCGTCTGCGGCGGCATCCTCATCGTGATCCTGTCCTTCCGCGGACTCGACCCGGACGGCACCATCCACCGCGACTAGCCATACTTGCGGGGTGAGCACCATTCCGGAAATCCGCACCCTGCCCGTACCCGACGGCCTCGAGGGAGAGCGGCTCGATGCCGCCCTCGCCCGCATGTTCGGGTTTTCGCGTACGAAGGCCGCCGAGCTGGCCGCCGCCGGGAAGGTGCATGTGGACGGCGCCGAGGCCGGGAAGTCCGACCGGGTCACGGCCGGCGCCTGGCTCGAGGTCGAGATGCCCGCACCGCCGCGGCCCGTCGAGGTCGTGGCCGAGCCGGTGCCCGGCATGCGGATCGTCTACGACGACGACCACATCGTGGTGGTCGACAAGCCCGTCGGCGTCGCCGCCCACCCCAGCCCCGGCTGGACCGGGACCACCGTCATCGGCGGGCTCGCCGCCGCCGGCTACCGGATCGCCACCTCCGGCGCCGCCGAGCGCCAGGGCATCGTGCACCGGCTCGATGTCGGCACCTCGGGCCTGATGGCCGTGGCGAAGTCCGAGCGGGCCTACACGCTGCTGAAGCAGCAGTTCCGGGAGCGGACCGTCGACAAGCGCTACCACGCGCTCGTGCAGGGCCACCCGGACCCGCTCAGCGGCACCATCGACGCGCCGATCGGGCGGCATCCCGTACACGACTACAAGTGGGCGGTGACGGCGGACGGGAAGCCGTCCGTGACCCACTACGACCTCATCGAGGCGTTCCGGGCCGCGAGCCTGCTCGATATCAAGCTGGAGACGGGCCGTACGCATCAGATCCGGGTCCACATGTCGACCGTGAAGCACCCGTGCGTCGGTGACCTGACCTACGGCGCCGACCCCACCATCGCCAAGCGGCTGAAGCTGACCCGGCAGTGGCTGCACGCGGTGCGGCTCGGCTTCGAGCACCCGGAAGACGGGCGTTGGGTAGAGTTTGAGTCGGTTTATCCCGACGACCTGCAGTACGCGCTCGACACCGTGCAGGCCGACAGCGCCTGACATCCGGAGGTCCAAGCACCGCCATGGGCCAGCTCGCACTGCTCTTCGTCCTGCTGCTGGGCGCCATCGCCACGGTGCCGCTCGGCAACAGGCTCGGGCTGCCCGCACCCGTCCTGATGACCATCGCCGGAGCCGGTCTGGCGCTCGTCCCCTGGGTGCCGAACGTCGAATTCCCGCCCGAGTACATCCTCCCGCTGGTGCTGCCGCCGCTGCTGTACGCGGCCGTGCAGCGCACCTCCTGGCGGCAGTTCACGGCGAATCTGCGGCCGATTCTGCTGCTCGCCGTGGCGCTGGTCCTCGTCACCACCGTCGCGGTCGCCGCCGTCGCCAACGCCATCGTGCCGGGCCTGCCGCTGGCGGCCGCGCTCGCCCTGGGCGCCCTCGTGGCGCCGCCTGACCCGGTCGCGGCCACGGCGGTGGCCGGGAAACTCGGGCTGCCGCGGCGCATGGTGTCGATCCTCGAGGGCGAGGGGCTGTTCAACGACGTCACCGCGATCGTGCTGTACCACGTGGCGATCGCGGCCGCGGTCGGCGGCACCTTCTCGGCGCCGGACGCGGCGGGCGACCTGGTGCTGTCGGCGGTCGTCGCGATCGCCGTGGGCGTGGCCCTCGGGTGGCTGGCCGCCAAGTACATGAACCAGCTCGACGACTCCACCCTGCAGATCGGCCTGACGCTGCTGCTGCCGTTCATGTCGTATCTGATCGCGGAGGAGCTCCATGGCTCGGGCGTGCTGGCGGTGCTGGCCACCGCGCTGTATCTGAGCGAGTACGCGATCGACGCCGACGACGTCTTCGGGCGGCTGGCCGGGCAGACGTTCTGGGAGATCGTCGAGATGCTGGTCACCGGCGTCGCCTTCGGCCTGATCGGCCTGGAGCTGCACAACGTCTTCGGCACCGCCGACGGCCGCTGGGGGCCGATGATCGGCGCCGCCGCCGCGGTGATCGGCGTGATCACGCTGCTCCGCCTGGTGTGGCTGCTGCCCGCCGCCTGGCTGGCGCGGAAGCTGCACTCCCGCCGCGATTACGACGAGGACATCCCGCTGAGCTGGCGGGAGACCGTGGTGATGTGGTGGTCGGGGATGCGCGGCGTCGCCTCGGTGGCACTGGCCCTTGCCGTGCCGCTGACGATCCACGACGGCAAGGCCTTCCCGGCCCGCGAGTGGATCCTCTTCATCGCCTTCGCGGTGGTGCTCTTCACGCTGCTGGTGCAGGGCCTGACGCTGCCCTGGCTGGTGCAGAGGCTCGGGGTGAGCGCGGACAGCGCCGCCGAGCACGACCTGGAGCGGCAGCTGGCGATCCGCGCCACCAAGGCCGCCAAGAAGCGGCTGAAGGAGATCCAGCAGGTCGAGGACGTCTCCGACGACGTCGCGCAGCTGCTGACCCGCCGGATGCACGAGATGGGGGTGCGCATCTCGCCGGAGATCCTCGACGAGGAGCGGCGGGCGGCGGCCAAGGACCGTATGAAGCAGCGCAAGCATGTGCAGACCCTGCAGGCCGAGCTGATGTCCGCGGCGCGGCACGAGGTGCTCTCCGCGCGCAGCGAGCCCGGCACCGACCCGGAGGTCGTCGACAAGGTGCTACGGCAGCTCGACGTGCGCAGTCTCGGGCGGTTCTAGCGGCGGCTGCGCCATGGTGATCCGGGGCAGCGCGTACGGGTGCTTCTCCGTGATCCAGGCGATCAGCTGCTCGCGCACGTAGCAGCGGACGTTCCAGACCGCGTCCGCGTCCGCGGCGGTCACCAGGGCCCGTACCTCGATGGTCGACGGGGTGGTGTCGGTGACCAGCAGATTCCAGCCGCGGCCGTCCCAGTCGGGGCAGTCCAGCAGCACCTCGTGCAGCCGCTCGCGCATCGCCACCACGGGGGCCGTGTGGTCGAGCTGGAAAAAGACCGTGCCGGTCATCTCGGCGCCGCCGCGGGACCAGTTCTCGAACGGGCGGGAGGTGAAGTACGAGACGGGCACGGTGAACCGCCGCTCGTCCCACGTCTTCACGGTGAGGAAGGTCAGCGTGATCTCCTCGACCGTGCCCCACTCCCCCTCGACGACGACCGTGTCCCCGATCCGTACGAGATCCCCGAAGGCGATCTGCAGGCCGGCGAAGAGATTGCCGAGGGTGGACTGGGCGGCGACACCCGCGATGATGCCGATGATGCCCGCGGAGGCCAGCATCGAGGTGCCGACGGTGCGCATGGCCGGGAAAGTCAGCAGCATCGAGGCCACCGCGACCACGATGATCACAAAGGTGGCCACGCGCTGAATGAGCGTCAGCTGGGTGCGCACCCGCCGGCGCCGGCCGGGGTCCCGGGCCTTGGCGGCATAGCGCGTGTAGGTGAGCTCGACGACCACCGTCACGACGCGGACCAGCAGCCAGCCGACGCCGGCCATCAGAGCGAGGGTCAGGCCGCGGTCGATGGCCGAGACCTGGTCGTCCTCCAGGCCGCCCTCGAGCTTCGTCTGGCCGTGCAGGCCGAGCAGCAGCCCGGTCAGCACCACCAGCTGCAGCGGCACCCGGCAGCGCCGCAGCAGCCCCCACAGCGGCGTCTCGGGGTGTGCGGCGTCCGCGCGGCGGAGCAGATAGTCGGCGAGCGCTCCTATGGCGAAGGTGAGAGCCAGCGAGCCGCCGAGCACGATGACCGGGCGCAGCACTTCCTCGGTGGACAAATTCCCTCTCCTCGTACGGGGGTGCGTGCGGACCGTTCCCTAAGACCGTAGCTGGCAGGATGGCCGCATGACAGTTGTGCTCTTCCACTCGGCATACGGCCTGCGACCGGCCGTGCACGCGGCGGCCGAACTGCTCCGCTCCTCCGGCCATGAGGTGATCGTGCCCGATCTGTTCGACGGGCAGACGCCGGAGACCATGGAGGAGGGTCGCGCGCTGCGGGACGAGCTCGGCAATGACGAGCTGCTGAAGCGCGCGGTGACCGCGGCGGCGCCGTACTCGGACCGCGGCATCGTCTATGCCGGCCTGTCGCTCGGCGCCGCGCTCGCGCAGAACCTCGCCCTGGGCGATGACAAGGCCCGCGGCCTGCTGCTCCTGCACGGCACCTCGGACATCGCGGACGAGGCGGTGGCCGCCTCGGGCGATCTGCCCGTGCAGCTGCATGTAGCCGACCCGGACCCCTTCGAAACCCACGACTGGCTGAACGCCTGGTATCTGCGCATGCAGCGGGCCGGCGCGGACGTGGAGGTCTACCGCTACCCCGGCGCCGGACACCTCTTCACGGACCCGGAGCTGGACGACTACGACCCGGAGGCGGCGGAGTCGATGTGGCCGGTGGCCACGGCCTTCGTGGACGAGGTCGCGGCGGGCTGAACGCCCGCTTTCCGTAACCGCGCAAAGGCCCGGGCCCTGAGGAAACCGTTCTCCTCAAGGCCCGGGCCTTGCGATATGCCGATCGCGCTACCGCGCGCCGAGCGCGCTACGCCTTCAGTTGTCGTCCTCGTCGATGAGGAAGCCGCGCATCGGGGACGGCGGCTGCTGCATCGGAGCCGGACCCTGCGGACGCACCGGCGCCATCGGCTGGGTCATGGCCGGGGACATCTGCTGCTGACCGCCGTACGACGGCTGGCCGCCGCGCTGCGGCTGCTGCTGGCCCATCTGCTGCTGGCCGCCCATGCTGTGGTGGCCCGAGGGGCCGCCACCGTGGGAGACACCCGCGCCGGCCGAGGCCATCGACGGCTGCGGCGGCTGCGGCTGGGAAGCCGGCAGCGACGCGGTCGCCGGGGTCCGCGGCGGGGCGAGGGAGTCGTCGGCCTGGTTCTCCAGCTGGCGCAGCTGCGACTCCAGGTACGACTTCAGGCGGGTGCGGTACTCGCGCTCGAAGCCGCGCAGGTCCTCGACCTTGCGCTCCAGCGTGGCGCGCGCGGACTCCAGGGAGCCCATCGCCACGCGGTGCTTCTCCTGCGCGTCCCGCTCCAGGGCGTCGGCCTTGGCGCGGGCGTCCCGCTCCAGGCCCTCGGCGCGCGAACGCGCCTCGCCGACGATCTTGTTGGCCTCGGAACGGGCCTCCGCGATCGCCTGGTCAGCGGTCTGCTGGGCGAGGGACAGCACGCGCGCGGCGCTGTCGCCGCCCGGGCCCTGACCCTGCTGCGGCAGGTGCGGGCCGCCGGGGCCCATCGGGCCACCCTGGCCCATCGGCATGCCCTGGCCCATGGTGCCCTGCGGGGCACCCTGCGGCGGGCCCTGCATGGGGCCGGGGCCCTGCGGGCCCTGGCCACCGGGACCGGCAGGCAGCTGGGGTGCGCCGGGACGGCCCTGCGGCGGGCCCATCTGCTGCGGCGGCACCGGCTGCGGGCCCGATATGGCGGCGGGCACCGGGCCGCCGGGACGTCCGTCCTGCGGCTCGGGCTTGCGCATGCCCTGGTTCTGGGCGGCGGCGCGGGTGGCCGCGGCCAGCTTGGCGCGCAGGTCCTCGTTCTCACGGAGCAGTCGGGTCAGCTCCGCCTCGACCTCGTCGAGGAAGGCATCGACCTCGTCTTCGTCGTAGCCCTCTCGGAGACGGACGGTTGTGAACTGCTTGTTCCGCACGTCCTCAGGAGTCAGCGGCATCTCTTCACCTCAACGTAGTCGTCGGCATATCGGCAGACCGTATCGTTCACCATCGATCACAGCCCGCTCACGACGGAGATCAGGATGTAGACGATGATCATCAGTACGAAGAAGGACAGGTCTAGCGCTACGCCCCCAAGACGCAGCGGCGGAATGAACCGCCGCAGGAGCTTGAGCGGCGGATCGGTGACCGTGTAGGCGCCCTCCAACAGCACCACCATGGCCTTCCCGGGCTGCCACGACCGGGCGAACATGAACACATAGTCCATGACGAGCCGGAAGATCAGCACGAACAGGAAGCACAACAGCGCGACGTGGATCACGTCTAGAGCGATACCCATCTCGCCGCGTCCCTCTCCCCTTCGTTGCGGGCCGTTGCCGGCCGCTGCTACCGGTGGTGCGTCTAGCTTTGGTTGAAGAACCCACCTTCAGCGATGCGGGCCTTGTCCTCAGCCGTTACATCGACGTTAGCAGGCGACAGAAGGAAAACCTTCTGGGTCACCCGCTCGATGCTCCCGTGCAGGCCGAAGACCAGGCCGGCCGCGAAGTCGACAAGTCGCTTCGCGTCCGTATCGTCCATCTCCGTCAGATTCATGATCACCGGAGTGCCCTCGCGGAAGTGTTCCCCGATAGTACGGGCCTCGTTGTAGGTCCGGGGGTGGAGCGTGGTGATCCGGTACGGCTCCCGATCGGATACGACCTTGGGCATGATCACGGGGGCGCTCTTCTCCAGATTCTGACGTTCAGGTGTGATGGAAGACACGGGCGCAATCCGGTTGCTGCGTCCCCCTTCGGGAAGGATGCCCGAGCTTCGGCCGCTCTCCACCGCTACGGGCGGACGCTCCTGTCGCGGCGCCGGTGCGGGTACCATGCGCGCCGCCGGCTCCTCCACGGGCGCCTGGTGGCGGCTGTGGTGACCCTGGGCACTCTCGTGACCCCTGCGGGAACGCTCGGGCTCGGGCTCCGGCTCGAACTCGTCGTCGGGGTCGTACCCCGGGCCGTCGTATCCATCGTCCTCCACGAGGCCGAGGTAGACCGCCATCTTGCGCATTGCGCCGGCCATTCTCTGCGTCCTCCGCTCTGTGGTGGATCCCACCGCCACCGGTCTCTGTCTGACAAACTACGCAGTCTGTCCAATTCCGCCCGGAATAACCATATTTCCGAGCGCAGTCCGACTTGCTTCGCGACGTTACCGGAGGCGAGGCCGGACTCCGAGTACCGCGCTGCCAACGCGCACATGTGTCGCCCCTGCAGCGACGGCCTCCTCGAGGTCCGCGCTCATTCCCGCAGAGACCATGCTCGCACCAGGATGCGCCGCGCGCAGGCCGGATGAGATTTCCATCAGCCGCCGGAACGCTTCCTGTTGGCGCCCCGCATAACGGCCGGACAAAGGTGCGACCGTCATCAGCCCGTCGAGCCGGAGCCCTTCCGCGGCGGCCACGGCGGCCGCGAGCTCCGCCACCCCTTCCGGCGCAACTCCGCCGCGCCCGGCGGGCTCCGCGCCCTCCTTGTCGAGCGCGACCTGGAGCAGAATCCCCAACTCGCGTCCGTCGCGCACCGCCCCGGCCGAGAGCGGACTCACCAGCCGCACCCGGTCCACGGAGTGCACATAGTCCGCGTAGGCGGCCACATGCCGTGCCTTGTTCGTCTGCAGCTGCCCCACGAAATGCCAGGTCAGCCCCAGATCCGCGCATTCGGCGGCCTTGGGCGCCGCCTCCTGGTCGCGGTTCTCCCCGACGTGCGCGACGCCCAACTCCGCGAGAAGTCTCACGTCGCTCGCCGGGTACGTCTTGGTGATCACGATCAGCGTGACCTCGTCGCGGTCCCGCCCCGCCGCCTTGCAGGCGGCCGCGATGCGGTCCTCCACGCGGGCGAGGTTCGCGGCGAGTTCGGCCCTGCGCTCGTCGCTCATGCCGCGTCCAGCCAGACGTAGCTGCCCAGCCGCCCGGTGGCCTTCTCCCGGCGGTACGAGAAGTGGTCAGCGGACTCCAGGGTGCACACGGAGGAAGCTGTGACGCTGGTCACACCAGCGGCGGCCAGCTGGGCCCGTACCCCCGCGGCGACGTCGATGGCCGGGGTGCCCCAACTCGTCGTGGCCGCAGACTCGGGGACCTGTGCGGCCGCTTCGGCCCGCATGTCCTCCGGTACCTCGTAGCACTTCCCGCAGACCGACGGGCCCAGGTGCGCCACCATCCGCTCCGGCTCGGCGCCCAGCTCGCGCATCGCCGCCACCGTCGCCTCCGCGACGCCGGCGAGCATCCCGGGCCGGCCCGCGTGCGCGGCGCCCGCGACGCCCGCCGCCGGGTCGGCGAGGAGCACCGGGGTGCAGTCGGCGGTGAGTACGGCGAGGGCCAGGCCGCGGCGGGCGGTCACGATCCCGTCGACCGGCGGCGGGTCGGCGCCCCAGGGCCGGTCGACGACGGCGACGTCGCGGCCGTGCACCTGGCGCATCCACACCACGTCGCCCGGGTCAAGGCCCAGGGACTTCGCGGCGAGTTCGCGGTTGGCGCGGACGGCGGCGGGGTCGTCGCCGACCGCGCCGCCCAGATTCAGCTCGGCATACGGAGCGGCGCTCACGCCGCCCCACCGGTCGGTGGTCGCGAAGTGAACGCCGCTCACGGGCTGTTCTCGATGTATCACGTGCGGGTTGGTCCCTCAGTCCTTCAGGAAGTCCGGCACGTCCAGCTCTTCCGGCTGGTTGTCGCTGCTGTACGACGACCGCGGGTGCGGCGGCGCCGGCGGCGAGATGGGCTCGGGGGGCGCCGAGGCCGTCGGCGTGGGCTCCGGCTCGCGGGCCGGGCTGCCGAGGCCGGGGAACGACGTGGCGGGCTCCGGGGCCGGACGGCTGACCGGCGGCTCAGGGGCCGCGGCGGACGCGGAGCTGCCTGCCGGGGCCTCCTCACGGTCCCCGTACGAGCCGAGGGCCTTGTCGCGGTTCTTCGTCGGCAGCTGGCCGCCGTCGAAGCCGGCCGCGATGACCGTGACCCGCACCTCGTCGCCCAGAGCGTCGTCGATGACCGCACCGAAGATGATGTTCGCCTCGGGGTGCGCGGCCTCGCTCACCAGCTGGGCCGCCTCGTTGATCTCGAAGAGGCCGAGGTCCGAGCCGCCGGAGATGGAGAGCAGCACCCCGCGGGCACCGTCGATGGACGCCTCCAGCAGCGGCGAGGAGATCGCCATCTCGGCGGCGGCCACCGCGCGGTCGTCACCGCGCGCCGAGCCGATGCCCATGAGCGCGGATCCGGCCTCGGACATGACCGACTTGACGTCGGCGAAGTCGAGGTTGATCAGGCCCGGGGTGGTGATCAGGTCGGTGATGCCCTGCACACCGGAGAGCAGCACCTGGTCCGCCGAGCGGAAGGCGTCGAGGACGCTCACCTGGCGGTCGGAGATGGACAGCAGCCGGTCGTTCGGAATCACGATGAGGGTGTCGACCTCGTCGCGCAGCTGCGCGATGCCGTCCTCGGCCTGGTTGGCCCGGCGGCGGCCCTCGAAGGTGAACGGGCGGGTGACCACGCCAATGGTGAGCGCGCCCAGCGAGCGCGCGATGTTGGCTACGACGGGAGCGCCACCGGTGCCGGTGCCGCCGCCCTCGCCCGCGGTCACGAAGACCATGTCGGCCCCCTTGAGGACCTCCTCGATCTCCTCGCGGTGGTCCTCGGCGGCCTTGCGGCCGACATCGGGGTTCGCGCCGGCGCCGAGGCCCCGGGTCAATTCACGGCCGACGTCGAGCTTGACGTCGGCGTCGCTCATCAGGAGCGCCTGCGCATCGGTGTTGATCGCGATGAACTCGACGCCCTTGAGACCGACCTCGATCATCCGGTTGATGGCGTTCACGCCACCGCCGCCGATGCCGACGACCTTGATGACTGCGAGGTAGTTCTGCGGTGCTGCCACGTCGAAGGCCTCTCGCCTCGAGTTACGTTGCCGGTGGGTCGGCCCGTTCGCCTTCGCCGACCCGAACCCTAAGCGTGAAGTTTAGGGTTAACGGTGTGCCTGGTCCCCGGACTCTTGGAACGAGACACTAAGTCGACAAGCCGTGCGCGTTCAATGAACACGCCGAACCTCCCGAGTTTCTTTTTCACCCTATGTGATCAGGCTTAGGGCTGCCCAATCAGGGCCTGATCTGGGGAGATAAGCGTCAACTCTACGACGCCGCAGGGGCACTCGGGGCACTTACGTCAAAGTGGTCCGCGCCCTTGGCGGCTTTCATCAGTGCGGTGAGGACCCGCGCCTTCACCGCGCCCTTCTCCGCGCTCCCCCACAGGACCGTGCGGTCATCGGCAAGTTGGAGAGTGATCGCGTCATATGACGTGACCTTGATCGTACGAGTCCGGTGCCGCAGTTCCACGGGAAGTTGACCGGCCACCTTGATGGCCTCGGCCCGCAGCCGGTCGGGGCCGAAGCGTTCCAGACTCGGCGACTTGGCCGCCGCCACCTCCAGCACCGGCACCCGCTTCGGCGGCCGCACCACCGTGGCGTACCGCACGCCCTCGGCGTCAACCTCCGTATAGCGCCCGTCACCACCGCGCAGCAGCACCGCGGGGGTCCGCTCGGTCACCACCAGCTTGACGGTGTGCGGCCAGGAGCGCTGCACGTCCACGGACTTAATGCGCGGCAGCTCCTGCTCGAGCCGCGCCGTCACCGCGTCGGTGTCGACCGAGGCGAGCGGGCCGCCGGTGCCCACGGCCGCGGTGCCGACGACCTCGTCGGGCGAGAGCACCCGGGTGCTCCCCTCGGTAAAGGTCGCCTGCACCCGCTCCACCCGCAGCCAGTTGGACCCGTACAGCGCCCAGCCGGCGAAGCCGCCGAGGAGGACGGCGAGGACGAGCAGCACCGCCGCCAGCCGCTTGTTGGCCAGCCGGCGCCAGCCCTGCCGGGCCGCGCCGGGCCCGCCGCCGGACCGGGGCGGGGCGCTGCCGCGCCGTTCGTCGCGCTTAGCGGTCGTCGCTCCGGCCACTCGCCTCGCCCCGTCCGTCTCGTCCTCGCTACGCCGCCTGCCTGGCGGCGATCGCCTCGTACACCATGCCGACGAGCAGCTCGTCGGCGTCCCGGCGGCCGAACTCGGCCGCCTTGCGGGCCATGTCCATCAGCCGCTGCGGGTCGCTGAGCACCGGCAGCACGTTGTTCTGCACCCACTCCGGGGTGAGCTGCGCGTCGTCGACCAGCAGCCCGCCGCCGGCGTTGACCACCGGCTGCGCGTTGAGCCGCTGTTCGCCGTTGCCGATCGGCAGCGGCACGTACGCCGCCGGCAGCCCGACCGCGGTCAGCTCCGCGACGGTCATCGCGCCCGCGCGGCAGAGCATCATGTCGGCCGCGGCGTACGCGAGGTCCATCCGGTCCACATACGGTACCGGGATATAGGGCGGCATTCCGGGCATGTTGTCCGGCTGTGGCAGCTCATTCTTCGGACCGACGACGTGCAGGATCTGCACACCCGCCCGCTGCAGGTACGGCGCTACCTGCTGCACGACCTCGTTGAGCCGGCGTGCGCCCTGCGAGCCGCCGGAGACCAGCAGCGTGGGGAACGACGGGTTGAGGCCGAAGTACTGCTGCGCCTCCGGGCGGACCGCGGCCCGGTCCAGGATGGCGATGTTGGCACGCAGCGGGATGCCGACGTAGCGGGCGTTGCGCAGCTTGCTGTCCGGCGTGGAGACGGCGACGAACTTGGTGTAGCGCGTGCCGATCTTGTTGGCCAGGCCAGGGCGGGCGTTGGCCTCGTGCACCACGATGGGCACGCCCGCGCGCTTGGCGGCGAGGTAGCCGGGCAGCGAGACATAGCCGCCGAAGCCGACCAGGCAGTCTGCCTTCGTACGCTCCAGGACCTGCTCGGCGGCCTTGATCGTGCCGCGCAGCCGGCCCGGCACCGTGAGGAGCTCGGGCGTGGGCTTGCGCGGCAGCGGGACCGCCGGGATCAGGGCGAGTTCATAGCCGCGCTCCGGCACCAGCCTGGTCTCGAGCCCCCGCTCCGTACCGAGCGCCGTGATGCCCGTGGTCGGGTCCTGCCTGCGCAGGGCGTCCGCAAGGGCGAGCGCGGGCTCGATGTGGCCGGCGGTCCCCCCGCCGGCGAGTACGACATGCACCGAATTTCACCGCTCTCCGGACGGACGCCTGAATTCAGGCGCGCCGTCGCATCGACTTCCTTCTCACCCGGGACAGCTTCCCAAGGCCCTTCAGCCGGCCGGGCCGCTGTCTCATGGCCAGTGCCGCCCGCGCCGCCGGATCATCGCGCGCGAACGCGATGAGCAGACCGATGGCGAACATCGTCGGCAGCAGGGCGGAGCCACCATACGAGAAGAGCGGGAGCGGGACCCCGGCGATGGGCAGCAGCCCGAGCACCGCACCTACGTTCACCACGACCTGCGCCGTGATCCAGGTGGTCACGCCTCCCGCGGCATACCGTACGAAGGGGTCCTCCGTGCGTCCGGCCACGCGGATACCCGCATAGCCTAGAGCCGCGAAGAGGGTGAGCACCGACAGCGTCCCCGCGAGGCCGAGTTCCTCCCCGGTCACGGCGAAGATGAAGTCGGTGTGCGGTTCCGGGAGTTCGCCCCATTTTTCCACACTCGCGCCGAGCCCGGATCCGAACCAGCCGCCGGACGCCAGTGCGTAGATGCCGTGCAGGCCCTGCCAGCAGATGTCGTTCGGTCCCGGCTCGGTCGCGCCGATGCAGCTGAGGCGGTCCATGCGATGCGGGCTGGTCTTCATGAGCAGCAGGCCGATGGTCGCCGCGGCGGCGAGGGTGATGGTGAAGAGGCGGGTGGGCGCCCCCGCCACCCAGAGGAGGCCGAAGAGGATCGCGGTCAGGATGATCGCGGTGCCCATGTCGCCGCCGAGCATGATCAGACCGAGCAGGAGCAGCGCTGCCGGGACCAGTGGGACCAGCATGTGTTTCCACTGGGTGAGCAGGTTCTTGTCCTGTTTACGGGCCAGCAGGTCGGCGCCCCAGAGGACGAGCGCGAGCTTCCCGAATTCGCTCGGCTGCAGCTGGAAGGGGCCGCCGAGGGAGAGCCAGTTGGTGTTGCCGTTGACCGATTGCCCTATCCCGGGCACCTGGACCAGGGACATGAAGAAGATCGAGACGGCGAGGAGGGGGTAGGCCAGGGACCGGTGTGTCTTGGTGGACAGGCGGGAGGCGAAGAGGAGCAGGCCGGTGCCGATGACGGCGGCGATGAGCTGCTTCTTGAAGTAGTACGTGGAGGAGAGACCGTACTCGAGGGCCTTGATCTGGGAGGCCGAGAAGACCATGACGAGGCCGAGGACGGTGATGAGGAGGCTGCCGCCGAGGAGGAGGTAGTAGGCGGTGAGGGGGCGGTCCCACGCCCGGCGGGCCTGGGTCACCAGGCGCTGGACCCTGGCCAGGGCGGGGCCCCCGCGATTGCCGCTGCCGCGGCGGGGCGGGGTCGCCGCTGTCTCTTATACACGTCTGACGCTGCCGACGATTACCAATGTGTAGAT
>NZ_JAAKZV010000076.1 GCF_011044975.1 Streptomyces coryli
ACCGAGCACAGCCCGCACCGCCCCCGGCCAGTCCGCCGACCACAGCAGGTTCTCCGGCCCCAGCACCGTCGGATGCCCCGCATGGTCGTACAGCAGCGCCCGCACCGCCCCGCCCCCCGGAGCCCGCAGCGTGAGCACGCCGGTCCGCTCATCGTGCGGGCCCTCCGGACCCTGCCGATTGGCGGCCACCCCCGGCGTCGCCGCCAGGCACCAGTGCGCCTCGACCGTCTCCTCCGTCCCAGCGGCCTCCGCGGCGAGCCCCGCCACCGCCACCACCAACCGGGCCGCCAGATCCTCCTCGTACTCCTCCGCATCCGCGGGATGCAGCGCCCCCGTCCAGCCCGACGGCCCCGAGTGGGTATGCGAGGCGCACACGACCACCCGCTCCGCGGGGATAGCAAGCCCCCGCCCGACAGCACTCCGCAACTCCCCCGCCAGCGGTCCACCGACCGCGACGGCGTCCAACGTCAGCCACGCCACTCCGTCGGCACCGGAACCCAGACAGATGAGCGTCGCCAGCAGCGGATCATGGGTGCCCACCGCCCCGCGGTCACCGCGCGCCGCGTAGCCGCCGAACGGGCGGCCCGGCTCCGGCGTGATGTCGGCGGTCGCGGCCCGTAGCACGAGTCCGGCTGCGGGGGTCGACTGCGGCTGCTCCGGGGTGGGTTGGACCGGCACGGTGACTTCCTCTCCAGGATGGCGCCGCGGATTGTGCGCGCCTCGCTCCGATGTTACGGTCCGGACCGTAATTGCCGCCAGAGTCGTCAGGCAGGAGACCGCGTGCGTCCCGTCATCGCCGTAGCCCTGGACGAAGGACTGCGCGAGCTGTTCTTCACGCCGCAGCAGTGGTCCGCCCTGGAGGCCGCGGCCGAACTGCGCGTCTGCGGCATCGCCCCGGACGCGATGGCGCGTGCCCTCGCGGACGCCGAGGTCGTGATCACCGGGTGGCGCACGCCGCGCCTCCACGGCGGCCTGCTCGCCGCCGCGCCCCGCCTCGCCCTCGTGGCGCACACGGGAGCCGCGGTCCGCTTCCTGGTCGGCGACGAGGTCTTCGGCCGGGGCATCCGCGTGACCCAGACCGGCGCGGCCATGGCGCCGCCCGTAGCCGAGGTGTCGCTCACCTTCACCCTCGCGCTGCTGCACGGCCTGCACCGCCACGACCACGCGCTGCGCGGCGGCGGGAACTGGGACGAGGCCAAGCAACACAAAGCACCGGCCCACGAGTTGCGGGGCTCCGTCATCGGCGTTGTCGGCGCCTCCCGCACCGGCCGCGCGTACCTGCACATGCTCAGCGCCCTGGGCGCCGTCCCGCTCCTGCACGACCCCACCTGCGACGAAGCGGCCGCCGAGCGCCTCGGCGCCGAGCTCGTACCGCTCGACGACCTGCTGCGCCGCTCCCGCATCGTGGCGCTGCACGCCCCCGCGATCCCCGAGACCCGGCACCTGCTCGGCCGCCGCGAACTGGCCCTGCTCCCGGACGGCGCCGGCCTGGTGAACACCGCCCGCTCCGCGCTCGTGGACTCCGCGGCACTCCTCGCCGAACTCCGCACCGGCCGCATCGACGCCGCCCTCGACGTCTTCGACGAGGAACCGCTCCCCACCACCAGCCCCCTGCGCACCCTCCCCAACGTGCTGCTCTCCCCGCACGAAGCGGCGGGCACGACGGAAGCCCGCCGGCGCCAAGGCCAGATCGTCGTGGACGAGATCACCCGCCACCTGACCGGCGAGAAGCTCCAGCACGAGGTCACCCCGGATATCATGGCGATCAGCGCCTGAGCCGAGCCGCTCGGCGAGCCGGCCTCACGGACCAGGACCGTTTCTCCGAGGGAGGCGAGGGGTACTCAGGGCGCCGGCCGCGACCCCCAGGGCGATGACGTCGCGACCCCGAAGGAGGCGCGGGCGTGACCGTTCACATCGGCACCTCCGGCTGGCAGTACCGGGACTGGCGCGGGGTGCTGTATCCGCCGGGAGTGCCGCAGCGGCGCTGGCTGGAGGCATACGCCGAAGGCTTCGGCACCGTCGAGCTCAACAACTCCTTCTACCGGCTTCCCGCGCGCGAGCTGTTCGCGGCGTGGCGCGAACGCACCCCGGAGGACTTCGTCTTCGCCGTGAAGGCCAACCGCGAGCTGACGCACGTCAGGAGGCTGCGGGAGCCGGCCGAGCAGGTGCGGCAACTGCTCGGCCATGCCGAAGGCCTCGGCGGCCGGCTCGGGCCCGTCCTGCTGCAGCTCCCGCCCTCACTGCGCGCCGATCCGGCGCTGCTGGACGACTGCCTCAGCTGCTTCCCCGCGGCCGTCCGGGTCGCGGTGGAGCCGCGGCACGACTCCTGGTGGACGCCGGCGGTACGCGCGGTACTGGAACGGCGCAATGCCGCGCTGTGCTGGGCGGATGTCGAGGCCCGGCCGGTGACCCCACTGTGGCGGACCGCCGACTGGGGCTATCTGCGGCTGCACCTCGGCACCGGGCTGCCCTGGCCCCGGTACGCACCGGACGAACTGCACACCTGGGTGCGGCGGCTCGCCGCCGGCCGGCCGGACGGCAGCGACCTGTACGTCTACTTCAACAACAGCGAACCCGACGGCGCCGCGGTCCGCGACGCCGTGGCGTTCGCGGGCGACGCCGTCGCGGCGGGCATGAAGGTGGACCGCGTACCCAGGCTGCCCCCTCAGCGGGAGCGAGGCGGGACCGGATCGCCCCACGGCGCCTCCAGCGCCGACCGCAGCGCCGCGACCGCCTCTTTGCCGATACGGTCCGCCAGCCGCGCCTCCAGCTGCTCGAGCGCCCGGCGGGCCTGCGCGTGGGCGCGCTGCCCGGTTTCGGTACGGCGGATCAGCCGCTGCCGCGCCGACGACGGGTCGTGCACCTGCTGAAGGAGGCCGGCGGCGACCAGCGCGTGGACGGCCTGGTGGACGGTCTGCCGGGTGACGCCGGTGCGCCGGGCCAGCGTGGAGATGGTCGTGCCGTCCTCGTCGAGCGCGGCGAACAGCTGCACCTGCGGCGGCGTCACTGTAGGCAACCCCTCGTCCGCCAGGGCGGCGAGCAGCCCGTCCTCGAACCATCGCCGGGCCGCACCCAGCAGTTGCAGCAGGTCGCGTTGGGATTCGGTCATCGCATCCTTGCCCGGCGTCGGTGAGGAATGTCAGAGTACCTGACATACATCGTCAGGCAGCCTGACACACGCGAGGTGACCGTTCATGACCATGGAATACGCGACGCGCTACCGCAACGCCTCCCGGATACCGGCGGATCCGGGCCGGCCCTACGTCATCGAGCAGGGCGAAGGCGACCGCGCCCACCTGTTCGGCGACCTGATCACCGTCTACGCGGGCGGCGAGCAGACCGAGAACACCTTCAACTTCTTCACCGTCGAAGGCCCCAAGGGCGACATCATCCCGGCCCACCTGCACACGGACACCCACGAGGTCTTCTACGTGACCCAGGGCGCCGTCCGCCTCTTCGCCGAGGGCCCCGACGGCAAGCAGCTCGAACGCACCCTCACCCCGGGCGACTTCGGCTTCGTTCCGAAGAACTGCCCGCACGCCTACCGGATGGAGCGCCATCACACCCGGATCGTCGGCGTCGCCGCCGGACCCGGCGGCACCTTCGAGCGGTTCTTCGAGACCCTGGGCACGCCGACGGAGCAACTGGGCCTGCCGCAGCGTCCGTGCGTCCCCGAGCCGCACGAGTTCGCCGACGCGGCCGCCGCCTACGACGTCCGCTTCCTGCCCGGCCTGCGGTGGCGTACGGCGTGACCGACGAGCTGCGGAAGCTGATCGCCGCGCCGCACCCCGAGCACGCCCCGCTGCCGCCGGCCGCCGAGCGCGCGGGCGGGATCCGGGTGCTGCGCGGCGTCCCGTACGGCACCGTCGAGGGCGGCCGGCCGCTGGAACTGGACCTCTGGCTGCCGGCGTCGGCGGCCCGGCCCGCCCCCGTCGTGCTGTTCGCGCACGGCGGCGGCTGGCGGCGCGGCCGCCGCGACGACATGGGCGTGCACACCCGCCGCTGGACGCCGACTCCCTTCGAGCGCATCGCGGCGGCCGGCTTCGCGGTCGCCGCCGCGGACTACCGGCTCAGCGGCGAGGCGGCCTTCCCCGCCCAGCTGGACGACCTGCGGACGGCGCTGCACTGGCTCGGCGTCCGCGCGGCCCAGCTCGGCATCGCCGCCGAACGCACGCTGGCCTGGGGCGAGTCCGCGGGCGGCCACCTGGCCGCGCTGCTGGCGCTTACCCACCGCGACCCGCCGCTGGCGGGCGCCGTCGTCTGGTACGCACCCGCGGATCTGACGACCGCCCGGCCGCCCTTCGATCCCGCGGAGCCGGCGACGCCGGAGGGGCTGCTGCTCAGCGCAGCACCCGCCACCTCCCCCGCACGCGCCCGCGCGGCCAGTCCGCTGCATCAGGTCCACGCCGACGCACCGCCCTTCTTGCTCGTGCACGGCGAGCAGGACCGCCTGGTGTCCGTATCGCACAGCCGCGACCTGGCGGCCGCGCTGCGGAAAGCGGGCGCCCCGGCCGAGCTCCGTACGGTGCCGGGCGCCGATCACGGCTGGCACGGCCTGGGCGACGCCGGCGTGGCGGAAATCTTCGCCGCCTCACTGGAGTTCGCCGCCACCACCCTTCGAATCTGATGGCCCGTCAGATACCGTCGGCCGCATGGACACCGTGGATCAGCTGCTCCGGGCCCAGTGGAACGACCACCGGCCCGGCCTCCGCCACGACGACCTGGAGCTCAGCCGGCACGATGTGGCCGCGGCCGCCGCCGCGCGGGCCGCGCTGCTGGCGGAGCTGCTGCCGCCGGGAGCCGAGCCGCATGTCGGGGTGCTGCTGGGCAATGTGCCGGAGTATCCGCTGTGGCTGAGCGCCGCCGCGCTCGCCGGGGCCGCGGTGGTCGGGATCAACCCGACGCGGCGGGGCGAGGAGCTGGCCCGGGACATCCGGCACACCGAGTGCGCGGTGATCGTCACCGAACGGGAGCTGCTGCCGCTGGTCGAGGGCCTCGGGATCCCGCTGCTGGTCACGGACTCCGACGCGTACGGGGAACGGCTCGCCCCGCACCGCACGGCGAGTCCCGTGGACTTCCCGGAGCGCGCCCCCGGCGACCGGATGCTGCTCACCTTCACCTCCGGCTCGACCGGCGCGCCGAAGGCGGTGATCGTCACGCAGGGGCGGCTGGCGCGGGCCGGGCAGGCGCTCGCGCGGCAGTTCCGGCTGGGCCCCGAGGATGTGCACTACGTCTGCATGCCCCTCTTCCACGGCAACGCGGTGATAGCCGGCTGGGCGCCCGCACTGGCGGGCGGCGGGGCAGTAGCGCTGCGCCGTACCTTCTCCGCGTCCGGGTTTGTCCCGGACGTGCGCCGCTACGGGGCCACCTACTTCACGTACGTGGGACGGGCCGTCCAGTACATCCTGGCCACGCCCCCGAACGACGACGACCGCGACCACCGGCTGCGGATGGGCTTCGGCACCGAGGCCGGGGCGGTGGACGCCGCGCGCTTCGAGGAGCGCTTCGGGGTGCCGCTCATCGAGGGCTACGGTTCGTCGGAGGGCGGCGCCGCGATCCAGCGGACGCCGGACACCCCGGCGGGAGCGGTGGGCCGGGCCTCGCCAGGAGACGATCTCGCGGTCGTCGATCCGCGGACGGGCGCGGAGTGCCCGCCAGGCGTCATCGGCGAGCTGGTCAACCGGAGCGCCTCGGCCCGCCGCTTCGAGGGCTACTGGCGCAATGAGACGGCGGCGGCCGAACGCCGCCGCGGCGGCTGGTACTGGTCGGGAGACCTGTTCTTCCGCGACGAGGACGGCTGGCTCTACTTCGCCGGGCGCGCCGACGACCGCCTCCGCGTGGACGGCGAGAACCTGGCGGCCGCCGTCATCGAGGGCATCCTCGCCCGCTACGCCCCCGCGGCCGCCGCCTGCGTCTACGCTGTCCCCGACCCCGTCACCGGCGACCAGGTGATGGCGGCGCTGGCGCTGCGCGAGGCCTTCGACCCGGAGGACTTCCGCGCCTTCCTCGACGCCCAGGACGACCTCGGCACCAAGGCGGCCCCACGGTTCGTACGGATCATGGACCACCTCCCCGTGACCGCCACCAGCAAGGTCCGCCGCAGCGAACTGCGCGCCGAGGCCTTCCGCTGCACCGACGAGGTGTGGTGGGCGCCGGAGGGCGGCCCGTACCGGCGGCTGACCGGGGCGGACCTGGACAAACTGCTGCGCCGCTACGAGGAGCACGGCCGCGCGGCGCTGCTCGGCTGACCCGCCGCCGACGCCCCGCATGGCGTCGTGACGCACCTCCCGCGCCCAAACAGTGGTGTCCCACCACATGTGCCGGTGACCTGCGGATTTCTACGGTGTGGCGACATCGAGTCGTCCCCGAACCCGCTACCGGAAGTGGTCACCATGCCCTCCTCGGCACCCGCACCACCGCAGTCCCACTCACTGCGCCGCATCGTCGCCGCGAGCCTGATCGGCACCACCATCGAGTGGTACGACTTCTTCCTCTACGGCGCCGCCGCCGCGCTCGTCTTCAACGAGCTGTTCTTCCCGGACTCCGACCCGCTCACCGGCACCCTGCTGAGCTTCGTGACGTACGCCGTCGGCTTCGCCGCCCGCCCGCTCGGGGCGCTGGTCTTCGGACACTACGGGGACCGCCTCGGCCGCAAGAAGCTGCTGGTCCTCAGCCTGCTGCTGATGGGCGGCGCGACCTGCGCCATCGGCCTGCTGCCGACCCACGCCACGATCGGCTCCCTGGCACCGGTGCTGCTCACGCTGCTGCGCCTGGTGCAGGGCTTCGCCCTCGGCGGCGAGTGGGGCGGCGCGGTGCTGCTCGTATCGGAGCACGGTGACCCGAAGCGCCGCGGCTACTGGGCCTCCTGGCCGCAAACCGGCGCCCCCGCCGGACAGTTGCTCGCCACCGGCGTGCTGGCGGCGCTGACCGCGCTGCTGTCGGAGAGCGCCTTCAACTCGTGGGGCTGGCGGATCCCGTTCCTGCTGTCCGGTGTCCTCGTCGTGGTCGGCCTGTGGATCCGGCTGTCGGTGGAGGAGTCGCCGGTCTTCAAGGCCGCACGGGAGCAGGCCGAGAAGACCCCGTCCGACGACGAGCCGCCGCTGATCGGCGTGCTGCGCCACCACTGGCGCGACGTCCTGGTGGCGATGGGCGCGCGGATGGCCGAGAACATCAGCTACTACGTGATCACGGCCTTCATCCTCGTCTACGCGGTCGAGCAGGCCGACATGAGCAAGCAGACGGCCCTCAACGCGGTGCTGATCGCCTCGGCCGTGCACTTCGCGGTGATCCCGCTGTGGGGCGCGGCCTCCGACCGGTTCGGCCGGCGGCCGGTCTATCTGCTGGGCGCGGCCGGTATCGGCGCGTGGGCGTTCCCGTTCTTCATGCTGATCGACACCAGCAGCTTCGGCGCCCTGCTCCTCGCCGTCACCGTCGGCCTGGTCCTGCACGGGGCGATGTACGCGCCGCAGGCGGCGTTCTTCTCGGAGATGTTCGCGACCAGGATGCGCTACTCGGGCGCCTCGATCGGCGCCCAGTTCGCGTCCGTTGCGGCCGGCGCCCCGGCCCCGCTGATCGCGACGGCGCTGCTCGCGGACTTCGACAGCTCTACCCCGATCTCGCTGTATCTGCTGGCGGCTGTGGCGCTGACGCTGATCGCCGTGTGGGTGGCGAAGGAGACCCGGGCGCGCGACCTGTCCGGCCAGGATGCGGGCGGCCCGCCCGCCGACCGGGTGGCGGCGGAGGCGTCCGCCACCCGAAGCCTGCCGTAGCGCTGCCGGTTTGCCGGAACGGCAACGGCATTTGCCTCCTCCGTGCCGCCGGATGACCCTGGACACGTCACCGCCCAGGACATCCGGCGCAACGGAGGAATGCCCATGTCGACAGCGCAGCCCACCGACCCGACGGAGTTCTGGGAGGACCGCTACCGCGCCACCGACCGCGTCTGGAGCGGCGAACCCAACCCGCTGCTCGTCAGGGAAGCCACCGATCTGAAGCCGGGCACCGCGCTCGACCTGGGCTGCGGCGAGGGCGCCGACGTCCTGTGGCTCGCCGCCCGCGGCTGGCAGGTGACCGGCGTGGACATCTCCGCCACCGCGATCGAGCGGGCGGCGGCGCACGCGGCCGAGGCCGGCCTCACCGAGCAGGTCGCGTTCGAGCGCCACGAGCTCGGCGTCACCTTCCCGGAGGGCAGCTACGACCTGGTCAGCGCACACTTCCTGCAGTCACCGGTGGCCCTGGACCAACACGGCGTACTCAAGCGCGCCGCCGCCGCGGTCGCCCCCGGCGGCACCCTGCTGATCGTCATGCACGCCGGCTGGGCCACCTGGCAGACACCCGAGGAACGGCCGGTCGCCGACGTCGTGTTCCCCACCCTCCAGGGCTTCCTCGACGATCTCGCCCTGCCGCCCGGCTGGCACCTGGAAACCCAGGACGCCGTGACGCGGGTCTCGAACGCCCCCGACGGCAGGCCCGGCACCCGCACCGACAACGTGTGGCGCCTGACCCGTCGCTAGCCCGCCAGCCGCAGCAGCCGCAACGCCAGCTGGATCTCCAGCACTCGGGCCGGACTCTGCCAGTCCGGCCCGAGCAGCGCCGCGACCCGCTCCAACCGCTGCGCCACCGTGTTCACATGGACGTGCAGCACGTCCTTCGTCCGCACCGGACTCATCCCCGCCGCGAAGTACGCCTCCAGCGTGTGCACCAGCTCCGTGCCCCGCCGCGTGTCGTAGTCCGCGACCGCGCCGATGGTGCGGCGTACGAAACCCTCCACATCCCGGGTCTCACCCAGCAGCAGCCCGAGGAAGCCGAAGTCCTCCGCCGCCGCGCCCTCCCCCTCGCGCCCCAGCGCCAGCATCGCGTCGAGGCACCGCACCGCTTCCGCGTACGCCACCGCGACCGCCGCGGGCTCGCCCGCGGGCGCGGGCACCGGCGCCGAGGCGCCGACCGTCACCGGGGCGTGCACGGCGGCGCCGAGGTGCCGGGCGGCCTGCGCCGCCGCGTTCGAGGCCGAACCGCCCGCGGGCACGAGCAGCACCACGCCCCCGTCCCGCGCCGCGGCGAGCCCGTGCCGTACGGACGCCAGATGCCCGGCCGCGTCGACGAGCCGCTGCCGCCCCGCGGGATCGGTGAGGTCGGCGCGCGCCGCCAGCACCACATGCGCGGTGTCCAGCTCCGCGCCGAGCCGCGCGGCGCGCTCGCGCAGCAGCCGCGGCTCGCGGCCCGGCGCGTCCAGCAGGTCGTCGAGGAGCTCGCCGCGCACCCGCTGCTCCGCCTCGCCGGCCGAGCGGCGGGCCAGCAGCAGCAGCGAGGTGACCATCGCGGCCCGCTCCAGGGTGCGCTGGTCGAGCGGGTCGAGATCGGGATGCCCGTGCAGCATCAGCGCACCGAGGCACTCACCGCCCGCAGCGACCGGCGCCACCCAGGCATCGCCGTGCCGCACGGCATGACCCTCGGCCCGTACCGGCACGGACTCCGCCGCCGTGAACTCGACCTTCCCGTCGAGCACTTCGGCGAGCGCGTCCGCCACGTCCTCCACCCCGCCGCCGCGCAGCACCAGCTCGGTGAGCCGGTCGTGCACGTCGGAGGCGCGCTCCATGGTCTCCTTGGCCGCCTCCAGGCCTGCCACCGCGGCGCGGGTCCTGGCGAGCAGGTCCGCGGATTCGATGGCGACCGCGGCGTGCGCGGCGAAGGAGCCGAGCAGCGCGATCTCCTCGCGTTCGAAGACCCGGGGCCGCCGGTCCGCGGCGTAGAGCACGCCGATGACCTCGCTGCCGAGGGTGAGCGGCACGCCGAGGATGGCGACCAGACCCTCGTCGCCGACCGCCGTGTCGATGTGCTCCATGTGCCGGAAGCGCGGATCGTCGAAGTAGGAGTCGGTGGCGTACGGGCGCGCCGTCTGCGCCACCAGGCCGCCCAGGCCCTCGCCCATGCCGAGCCGCAGCTGCTGGAAGCGGGCGGCGACCGAGCCCTCGGTGACGCGCATGTAGGTCTGGCCGCTGGCCGGGTTGTTCATGCTCAGATACGCGACGTCCGTGCCGAGCAGCGAGCGGGCCCGGTGCACGATCGCGTGCAGCACCGCGTCCAGGTCGCGCAGTCCCGCCAGGTCGTGGGCGGTCTCGAAGAGTGCGGACAGCTCGGTCTCGCGGCGGCGCAGGCCCTCGTGCTCGGCCCGTACGGTCAGCGCCAGGTCGCGGGCGCGGGCGAGGGCGGCAACCTCCGTATCCGATGCCCCGTCGGCGCGGGCGCGCAGCACCGGCTGCTCGTACTCGCCCGCGGCCGCGCCGCGGGCGAGGAGCTCCAGGTAGGGCAGCTCGGGCTGAGTGGGGGACATGTGCACAGACCTACCTTGCGGAACGTGGGAAGCGCCAGTCAGTGGGCGGTCCAGCCGCCGTCGAGGACGAGCGAGGTGCCGGTGACGAAGGCGGCCTGCGGGCCGCACAGGTACGCCACCGCCTCGGCCACCTCGTCCGGCTCCAGCAGCCGCTTCATCGCCTGGTCGGCGAGCAGCACCTCGCGCAGCACCCGGTCCTCGGGGATGCCGTGCGCGGCCGCCTGGCCCGCGATCTGCCGTTCGACCAGGGGGGTGCGTACGTAGCCCGGGCAGACGCAGTTGGAGGTGACGCCGTGCTCGGCGCCCTCCAGCGCGGCGGTCTTCGACAGGCCTTCGAGGCCGTGCTTGGCGGCGACGTAGGCGGCCTTGTACGGCGAGGCGCGCAGGCCGTGCACGGAGGAGACGTTGACGATACGGCCCCAGCCCTGGCCGTACATGTGCGGCAGCGCGCCGCGGATGAGCCGGAAGGGCGCCTCGAGCATCACCGTCAGCACCTTGGCGAAGATCTCGGGCGGGAACTCCTCGATCGGCTTGACCAGCTGCAGCCCGGCGTTGTTCACCAGCACGTCGGTGCCGGCCGCGGCCTGCTCGGCGGCGTCGAGGTCGGTGAGGTCGAGCGGCAGCGCCTCGACGGTGCCGGGCGCGGCCGCCGCCACCAGCTCGCGGAGCCCGGCGGCGTCGAGATCCACGGCACGCACCTTCGCGCCCGCCGCCGCGAGCCGCAGCGCGCAGGCGCGGCCGATGCCGCCCGCGGCGCCGGTGACGAGGGCGGTGCGGCCGGAGAGGTCGCAGACGGAGGGGACGGGAACGGCTGCGGGTGCGAGGCTCATGGCCGCAGGCTAGGCAGCGGCGCGCGCGGCACCGATGTGGCCCCGCGCCACATTCCCCGGGGGTGCGATGGCGTGGCGCCCCATGCGGTTCAGGAGACGGTCGGCGTGTCCACCGGCGCGAACCACGTCGGCGCGTCCGAGAGCGCCATCTTGATCCGGGTCAGATCGAACTCCCCCAGCTCCGCCGGCAGCGCGTCCAGCGCGAACCAGCCGACGTCGAGCGACTCGTCGTCGTTCACCCGCGCCTCGCCGCCGATGGCGCGGCACTTCATGGAGATGTCCATGAACTGGCACTGATCGCCGTTCGGATACGCCATCGGCTCCAGCCCCTGCACGAGGATGACCCGCTCCGGCTCGCAGTGCACACCGGTCTCCTCGTGGACCTCGCGCACGGCCGTCTCGGCGGGCTGCTCGCCCGGCTCCGGGATGCCGCCGATGATCGCCCAGCGGCCGGTGTCCGCCCGTCTGCCGAGCAGCACCCGGTCGGCGTCGTCGAGACATACGACGCTCACGCCGGGCAGGAAGAGCAGCTGCTGGCCCGCGCTGGCGCGCAGTTCTCGGATGAAGTCAGGCGTAGACATGCCGCCCAGGCTACGAGATCACGGCGCCGCCGCGCTCGGCCCGGCGGCGCACCGACCCCAGCAGGCGCCGGACGACCACGAGGTGGCCGCGTGTGCCGACGACGAGCGCCCCGTAGATCCGGCCGCCCACGCCCGGGAACGCGGCCCGGGTCTCGGCCCGCAGCCGGGTGCGGTCAGGACCGAGGCGGTCGAGACGGAAGGTCAGCGCGTACGCCGAGAACCGGTGCCGCCCCCGCAGCACCAGCTCCCGCCCGGGCTCGGCCGCGGCCACCCGGAAGCCGACGACCGCCGACCCCGCGGCGAGCGGCCGCGGCCCGGCCGGCGCGCGGTCCTCGGCGCCGATCAGCCCCGCGAAGCGCCCTCCGGCCCTCCCCGAGAAGGACCGCTCCACCACCACTCCCAGCTCGCGCCAGACGTCCTCGGCCCCGGCCTCGATGACGGCGGCGTGCTCGTCCACGTACGGCAGCGACATCGTTCCTCCATTATTAGAGAGCAGTCTCCAATACAAATAGAGAGTACTCTCCAGAACATGGCCCGGCCACCTCGCTACTCCACCGATCAGCTTCTGGACGCCGCGGCGGCACTCGCCGGCACCGGCGGTCCGGCCGCCGTGACGATGACGGCCGTCGCCAAATCCGCGGGCGTTCCCAGCGGTTCGCTCTACCACCGCTTTCCCGGGCGCCCAGCGCTGCTCGCCGAGATGTGGCTGCGCACCCTGGGGCGATTCCACGTGTCGTACACCGACGTCCTCGCCGGCCCCGGTGAGCCGCGACCACTCGCGCTCGCGGCGGCCCGCCATGTGGTGGAGTGGAGCCGCGAGCATCCGCAGGCGGCCCGCATCCTCCGCTACGGCGCGGCCGACTTCGGCAAGGAGAGCTGGCCCGCGCCGGCCCTGGAGCGGCTGGAATCCGCCAACGCCCAGGTGATGTCGGCCGTGGCGAGCCTGGCGACCCGGCTCGGCGCGACCGACGACACCGCGCGGGAACGGGTGACGGCGGCCCTCATCGAGGTCCCCTACGGCCTGGTCCAGCGCCATCTGCGCGAGGGAACGCCCGTACCCGCCACGGCAGTCGACATGGCAGCCGACTGCGCCGAGGCGCTGCTGCCTCCGGCCTAGGCCTCGGCCGCGCCGCCGTTCGGCAGGACCCGCAGGCGGTCGCGGATCGCGCGGACCGCGTCCTCCGCGTCGTCGACCGTCACCGTGAAGGAGTGGTCGTCGGCCAGCTTGACCTTCAGGCCCTCGCCGCGCCGTACCACCACGCAGGTGCCCTTCTCCGGCCGCCAGCGATAGCCCCAGCCGCCCCAGTGCCGCGGCGTGATGGTGGGGAGGAACTCGGCTCCCACGATGTCGCTCAGCAGAATGCGGCGCCGCGGCACCCCGAGGTGGCCGCAGCGCACCTCGAGCGAGTCCTCGTCGACCTTGACCGCGACGTGCACGAACGCGAGCGTGCCGAACAGCACCAGCACGCCGGCCGCGATGCAGCCGACGATGGACATGATCAGCGGGGCGGGACCCGACGTCCAGGGGGCCTCGACGGCCAGCTCGATTCCGAGCGCCATGCAGGCCGCACCCACGGCTGCGAGCAGCCATTGCACGCGGTTCGTCGCCCGTCCGGTCCAGATCTCCGGAGCGTCCTCGGCATTGCCCGCCGGGGAGTGGTCCTTCATATGAGGCAGCCTACGCGCATCGGGGCGCCCGGGCAGGCCTCCGTCACCTATCCGTGTGCAGGCGCCCCGGCGCGCAGCAGCCGGCCCTCGGCGTAGGTCTCGGCGGCGACAGGCAGCGCCGCGGCACGGCCGTTGAGAAGAACGAGCACGGAGCCGGCGGCCGCCGCCTCCAGATCCGGCTCGGCGCCGATGCGCCGCAGCGCCTGCGCGGCGACCGCCCCCGCCGAGCCGTGCAGCGCGACCGGCGGGGCGCCGGCGGGCTGCACCGCGGTGCGGATGCGCTCGGCGACGAGCTCGTAGTGGGTGCAGCCGAGGACGACGGCGCGCAGCTCCGCGGGGGTACGGCCGGCGGCGTCGGCGATCGCGGCGTCGATGGCGGCCTCGTCGGCGCGCTCGACGGCGTCCGCGAGCCCGGGGCAGGCCACCTCGGTGATGTCGGCGCCGTTCGCGAACTGCGCGATGAGATCGCGCTGATACGGGCTGCCGGTGGTGGCGGGCGTCGCCCACACGGCCACCGGGCCGCCGCCGGCCGCCGCCGGCTTGACCGCGGGGACGGTGCCGATCACCGGCACGTCCGGCTCCAGCTCGGCGCGCAGCGCGGGCAGGGCATGCACGGAGGCGGTGTTGCAGGCGACGATCAGCGCGTCGGGCCCGTGCTCGGCCGCGGCCCGCGCGCAGCCCAGGGCGAGCTCGCTGATCTCGGCCGCGGTGCGCGGTCCCCAGGGCATGCTGTCGGGGGCGCTGGAGAGGATGAGGTCGGCGTCAGGACGCAGCCGTCGCACCGCCGCGGCGGCCGCCAGCAGCCCGGTTCCCGAGTCGATGAGCGCGATCTTCACCCCGTCACTTTAATCGACCTGCCGCCTGCTGCCGGGGAGGGTGCGGCAGACTGCGGCCGTGACCGTGATCGCGTGGACCGCCGCACTGTCGTTGGCCGCCTGGGTGTGGCTGCTGCTCTGCCAGGGCTTCTTCTGGCGTACGGACGTCCGCCTCCCGGAGCGCACCGAGCCCGCCGCCTGGCCGTCCGTCGCGATCGTGGTCCCGGCCCGCGACGAGGCGGACGTACTCCCGGACAGCCTCCCCTCGCTGCTGGCGCAGGACTACCCGGGCCCGGCCGAGGTCTTCCTCGTCGACGACGGCTCCACCGACGGCACCGGCGAGGTCGCGAAGAGGCTCGCCGCCGAGCACCACGGGCTGCCGCTCACCGTCACCGACCCCGGCGACCCCGAGGCGGGCTGGACCGGGAAGCTGTGGGCGGTACGGCACGGCATCGCGCTCGCCCGGACCCGTACCGGCGCCGAATATCTGCTCCTCACCGACGCGGACATCGCGCACCGGCCGGACAGCCTGCGCGAATTGGTCGGCGCCGCCCGCTCCGCGGACCTCGATCTGGTGTCGCAGATGGCGCGGCTGCGGGTGGCGACGGGCTGGGAGCGGCTGATTGTCCCCGCCTTCGTCTACTTCTTCGCGCAGCTCTATCCGTTCCGCTGGGTGAACCGGGCGAAAGGGCGTACGGCCGCCGCGGCCGGCGGCTGCGTGCTGCTGCGCACGGAGGCGGCGGAGCGGGCCGCGATCCCGGAGTCGATCAGGCACGCGGTCATCGACGACGTCTCCCTGGCCCGCGCCGTGAAGCGCTCCGGTGGCCGGATCTGGCTGGGGCTCGCGGAGCGCGTGGACAGCGTGCGGCCGTATCCGCGGCTCGCGGAGCTCTGGCGGATGGTGTCGCGCAGCGCGTACGCCCAGCTGCTGCACAACCCGCTGCTGCTTGCCGCGACCGTCGTCGGGCTGATCGTCGTCTATGCGGCGCCGCCCGCCGCGCTCATCGCGGGCCTCGCGAAGGGGAGTCCGGCCGCCGCCGTCGCGGGCGGCGCCGCGTGGCTGATCATGGCCGGAACCTACCTTCCGATGCTGGCCTATTACGGACAACGGCGGTGGCTCACTTTGCTGCTTCCGTTCACGGCCGTGCTCTATCTGTGCATGACGGTCGACTCGGCGGTGCAGCACTACCGCGGGCGCGGGGCCGCCTGGAAGGGGCGCACATACGCGTGAGCGCGCCCTGACCGGCGGTGACGTCGCCGATCCGTTACTTGGAGGACGCGACGCCTTTACACGATCTGTACACCGGAGTTGGTCCGTTTCTCCCTGGTTCGCTCGTATTAGTGACACCCAGTCACTTCGAGCGCGGAAAACAACCCTCTTATCGGTCTCCCCAACGGGCACATCGTGGGCTTAACTTATGGCCATGACCACCCCCCGCACATATGGCGGCGGCTACTACCCGCACGCAATCCCGGACACCCCGATCTACGACAGCCTCGTGGCCGAGCGCGGCACCCCGCAGATCGCGCCGATCCGGGTCCCCTCCTCGTACGACACCGGCAGCCACCTGCCGGCGCTGCCGCCGGCCCGCCCCGCGCTGCCCGCCGCACCCTCGTATCAGCACCAGCAGCCGTACCAGCAGCAGCCCCATCAGCAGCAGCACACGCCGCCGCAGGGCTACCAGGCCGCGGCGCCGCAGCCGGCCAACCCGCTGTCGTACATCCCGCAGCAGGCCTCCCAGCCCCGCTACCAGGCCCCGCAGCAGCCGCAGCAGCAGCGCCCCGCGGCGCAGCACAACTCCGGCTTCGAGGCGATGCGTCCGGTGGCCCCGCGCCCCGCCCAGGCCCGCCCGGCGCAGCCGCAGTACCCGGACCCGTACGCACAGCCCCAGCAGAGCTACGACCCGCGTCGCGGGTACTGAGCACCGCCGGTTCGCCCCGGCCTCGCGCGCTACGGTGTAGCAGGCAAGAGCACGCAAGTCGTACCGGCGCGAACGCAGTGAGGGCTAAGCGAGACCATGGCACAGGGCTCCGTCCAGGTGACGCACACCTCGACCTCGCGGTGGCGTCGCCGCACCGGGGAGTACGGCTCGCTGACCGCGGCCCTCGAGGCGGCGGGCGACGGGGACGTGCTGTCCATCGCCCCGGGCACGTATCGCGAGAACGTCGTGGTGGTGCACGCCGTCACGCTGCGCGGCCCTGACGCCGCCACCGGCTCGGTCCGCATCGCCCCGGCCGACGGTGTGCCGCTCACCGTCCGCGCCGCCGCGGTCGTCGAAGGCCTGCACATCGAGGGCCAGGACTCCTCGGCGCCGGCCGTCCTCGTCGAGGACGGCACCCCCGAACTGGCCGGCCTCCGGGTGGTCTCCCGCTCCGCCGCCGGCATCGAGGTGCGCGGCGGCGCCCGGCCCGTCGTACGCCACTGCACGGTCGACAACCCTGGCGGTACGGGCATCTCCTTCACCGGCGCGGCCGGTGGACTGGCCGCGGACTGCGAGGTGTTGGCCGCGGGACAGGACGGCGTGACGGTGCGCGGCGGGGCGCGCCCCCGTCTGGAGCGCTGCCGGGTGCACCACACCGCCGGTGCCGGCATCGCCGTCGTCGGCGAGGGCTCGACGGCCGAGGCCGAGGGCTGCGAGGTGTACGAGACCGGCGGCACCGGCGTGCAGGTCTCCGCCCGCGCCACCGCCCACCTCACCGGCTGCACCGTCCACCGCACCGCCACCGACGGCGTCACCCTCGACACCGACGCGGTGCTCACCCTCGACGGCTGCGAATTGCACGACATCCCCGAGAACGCCGTCGACATGCGCTCCCGCTCGCAGTTGAACCTCACCCGCACCACCGTCCGCCGCTTCGGCCGCAACGGCCTGTCGGTCTGGGACCCGGGCACCCGGGTGGCGGCCGAGGAGTGCGAGATCCACGACAGCACCGGCGACTATCCCGCGGTGTGGGTCAGCGACGGGGCGGCCGCGGTGCTCGACATGAGCCGGCTGCACGATGTCCCGGACGCCGTCTTCGCCCTCGACCGCGGCTCCCGCGCCGACCTCAGCGGCTGCGACATCTCCCAAGTCCGGTCCACCGCCGTGTCGGTGAGCGACGGGGCCGCGGTGCAGGTGACCGACTGCCGGATCCGGGACGCGGCGACGGGCGCCTGGTTCCGGGACCACGGCAGCGGCGGGCGGATCGCTGACTCCACGATCGACTCGGTGGCCACGGGCGTGATCGTCACCAAGGGCGCGGATCCGTCGGTGGAGCGGACCACGGTCAGTTCGGCCGGCGAGGCCGGGGTGTACGTGTCGGCGCAGGGGCGCGGCTCGTTCCACGGCTGCCGGGTGACGGGCAGCCGCGGCTACGGCTTCCACGTCATCGACGGCTGCAAGACGGTGCTCACGCGCTGCCGTACGGAGCGCTGCGCCCGCGGCGGTTACGAGTTCGCGCTGGAGGGCCCGGTCACCGAGGACTGCACGAGCGACGAGAGCAGCGAGCGGGCCGGTGCGGCAGATGCCGCGGCTCCGGCGCCGGCCCGTACGGTCAGGGAGACCGGGCTGCTCGCGCAGCCGGCGGTGCAGGCCGCGGAGCCGGCGATCCCGGCGCCCGCCGCTCCCCCGGCCGCGGAGTCCCGGCCCGCGGGCGACGTCCTCGGTGAACTCGACACGCTCGTCGGCCTGGAGAGCGTCAAGCGCGAGGTCCGCACGCTCACCGACATGATCCGCGTCGGCCGGCAGCGCGAGAAGGCCGGTCTGAAGGCCGCCTCGGTCCGCCGCCACCTGGTCTTCACCGGCTCCCCCGGCACCGGCAAGACGACCGTGGCGCGGCTGTACGGCGAGATCCTCGCCGCGCTCGGCGTGCTGGGGCGCGGCCACTTGGTCGAGGTCTCCCGGGTGGATCTGGTGGGCCAGCACATCGGCTCCACCGCGATCCGCACCCAGGAGGCCTTCGACCGGGCCCGCAGCGGCGTGCTGTTCATCGACGAGGCGTACGCGCTCTCCCCCGAGGACGCCGGACGGGACTTCGGCCGGGAGGCCATCGACACCCTCGTCAAGCTGATGGAGGACCACCGCGACGAGGTGGTGGTGATCGTCGCGGGTTATACGGCGGAGATGGAGCGCTTCCTGGCCGCCAACCCCGGGGTGGCGTCCCGCTTTTCACGCACCATCAGATTCGGCGACTACTCGGCGGACGAGCTGCTGGAGATCGTCGTGCAGCAGGCCGAGGAGCACCAGTACCACCTCGCGGACGGCTCGGGCGAGGCGCTGCGGAAGTACTTCGACGCGCTGCCGAAGGGCCCTGGCTTCGGCAACGGGCGCACCGCCCGCCAGACCTTCGAGGCCATGGTCGAGCGGCACGCAGGCCGGGTGGCTCAGCTCGCCGAGCCGACGCACGACGAGCTGACGCTGCTCTACCCGGAGGACTTGCCGGGCTGAGCCGGCACCGTCTTGCCGCCCGCGAGGCGGCGCAGCAGCCAGGTGCGCTCCTCGGCGAAGGCGGGGTCGGTGGGGTAGTCGGAGTGGCCGTTGATCGGGGCCGGGAGCGGGTGTTCCGGCGTACGGCCGTAGCAGACCGGGTCGCGAAGGGCCGGGCGGTCGATGTCGGTGCCTTCGCCGTCCTCGAGGTCGATCGGGCCGCCGATGGGGTCGGTGGGGCGGTAGAGGTTGCGCCAGGTGGCGAGGTCCTTGTGCAGTGCGGTCAGCTGGGCCGAGCCGAAGTAGGCGGGGAACCAGCGGCCGTAGAGGCGGGTGAGCGGTGAACCGTAGGTCAGGAGCGCGACCTTGCTCCTGACCGTCGGGTCCAGCTGCCAGATGGCGGCCGCGGACAGGACGCTGCCCTGGGAGTGCCCGGAGAGCACCAGGCGGCCCTTGTGGCGGTCGGTCCAGGTGCACATCCGCCAGGTCAGGTCGGGTACGGCGCGCTCGGCGTAGCAGGGCGGGGCGAAGGTGTGGGCGGCGCGCGGCCAGAAGGTGCCGACGTCCCACAGGATGCCGATGGTGCGGCGGGCGGAGGCGTCCTTGTACGCCCGCCGGCCGGTGGTCAGCAGCAGGATCAGCAGCGCGCCGACGAGCCAGGAGCCGAGCGCCTGTCCGGTGGCGGCGCAGGCCGGTACGACCCCGGGTGCGTCCTCGGCGGCCCGGCCGGGGACGGCGCCCGTGATCCAGGCGCCGGCGACCGCGCCGCCGGAGAGGACCAGGTTGGCGACCGCGAGGACCGCGAGCATGCGCGGGGCGGCGTCGGTGAGGTCGGCGCGGGCCACGGCGCCGGCGATGGACCGGCTGCGCGGGGTGGACAGGCGGTCGTGCTCGGCGTCGTCGGGGTAGATGCCAGGGATCTCTCCGAAGACCTTGCGCTTGACCCGCCACAGCCGGATCCCGGCGCCCACCGCCAGCAGGATCAGGACGGCCAGTATCAGCGGTATCACGGTGGCCTGCCAGGACAGCACCACCGGCGGGCCGGGGATGGAACCCGGGTCCCCTGGGGTGGCGCCGCGGTCCAGCCAGTCGCCCATCCGCTGGGCGAGGCCGCCGGAGTACACCCAGCCCAGCGCCCCGGCCAGCAGCGCGACCACCGGGCCGGCCATGCCGCCCAGCACCGGGGACCGGCCCTCGGACTGGCGCTGCAGCACGAAAGCGGCCACCGCGAGCGCCGCGATCAGCACGCCCTGCGCGACGGCGACGCCGCCGAAGAACGACGTGCCCGGCAGCCGCCCGCCCTCGGCCCATCCAGGGCGTGTCCAGGCGGTGTGCACCAGCGTGGCGGCCAGCACCGCGATCGCCCCGCCGGGCAGGATCCGGACTGCCCAGCGGTCGCCGTCCAGCTCCTCCATCTCGGCCTCGCTGCGCCCGCGCCGGCAGACGACGGCGAGCACCGCCACCCAGCCGACGGCGGTCAGGCCGATCAGCACCCGGCCGACCGCCGCCAGCACCCCGGAGTCCTCCGCGGCGGTGGCCGCCAGCAGCGCCGAGGCGATGATCAGCAGTGCGGCCGCGGTGTGCGCCGCCCGCAGCCGGGCGACCAGGCGCCGCCCGTACCAGAAGCCCGGCAGCGACAGGACGGGCCGGTCGCCGTCCTTCTCCGGTGTGGCGGGGCCGGTGCGCGGCGGCGGCGAGGCCGACTCGTAGGCGCTCCAGGTGCGGTGCGAAAGCCACCACAGCAGCGCCGCGATCAGTGCGGGGATCAGCGCGCCGACGGCGAGCCGGCGGCCGGGCTCGCCCCACCAGCCGCCGCTCTCGGCGGACATGAAGCTGAGCCAGGACTTGCCGGCCACGCAGTGCGCCGATCCGGCGCACTGCCAGGCCATCAGATCCACCGTCACCTCAACGGCCGCGGCCACGAACTGCACCGTCAGCGACAGCGCGAGGAGCCGTACCGCCACGTCGTAGAGGCGCTGCGCCGCCGATTTCGCCGGGGCGGCGGGCCGCACCCAGTGGGCGAGATTGACGACCATGAACGGCAGCAGCACCAGCCACAGCGCGCGGGCGCCGTTGCCCGACGTCAGATTCGACCAGCAATACGCCTCCGGCACCGGCCGCTGCCCGTTCTGCGGCTGCTCCTCGGCCTTCTCGTCCACCGCCCGCCGGTAGATACCCGCGGTGTGGTCGCCGGTGATCAGCACCGTCCGCGGATCGTCCAGCATCTCCTCGGGCGTCGTGCCCCCGACGCCGTGCACCAGTAGTTCGAGCGAGCAGCGCGCTCCCCCGCCCGGCTGTGCCGGCACCGCGGGGTCGCCCGCGGCCTTCCCCGTCTCCAGAGCCATGGCTGTGTCCCCCGGTATTCACCTGTCGTGGTCAGGACACCAGGATTCCGGTTACGCCTGGCGTGCGCAGCACAGCGCGCAGAAGGAGAGTCGAAATCGTGACGTCGCACGCACGGCCCCGGCACACCCGGCCGGGTGTCGTACGGGCATGGGAAGATGAGGCGATGGGCGACAACCAGAACCTCCTGGCCGAGCAGCGCCGCGCCCTGATCCTCGATGAGGTCAGGCGGCGCGGTGGCGTGCGGGTCAATGAGCTCACCCGGAAGCTGCATGTCTCCGACATGACGGTGCGCCGGGATCTGGACGCGCTCGCCCGCCAGGGTGTGATCGAGAAGGTGCACGGCGGCGCGGTGCCGGTGGTCGAGGCGTCCACGCACGAGCCGGGGTTCGAGGCCAAGTCGAGCATCGAGACCAGCGCGAAGGAGCAGATCGCGCTCGCCGCCGCCGCGCTGGCCCAGCCCGGCAGCGCGATCGCGCTCTCCGGCGGCACCACCACGTTCGCGCTCGCCCGGCAGCTCACCGACATCCCCGGCCTGACGGTGGTGACGAACTCGGTGCGCGTCGCCGATGTCTTCCATGCCGCGCAGGCGGGCACCTCCCCGCTCGCCCAGCCGGGCGGCACCGGTGCCACCGTGGTGCTCACCGGCGGCGTGCGCACGCCCTCCGACTCCCTGGTGGGCCCGGTGGCCGACCAGGCCATCCGCAGCCTGCACTTCGACGTGCTCTTCATCGGCGTGCACGGCATATCCGTGCAGGCCGGGCTGTCCACGCCGAATCTCGCCGAGGCCGAGACGAACCGCTGCTTCGTGCAGGCCGCGCGCCGGGTCGTGGTGGTCGCGGACCACACCAAGTGGGGGACGGTGGGGCTGAGTTCATTCGCCTCGCTGGACGAGGTGGACGCGCTGGTGACGGACTCCGGGCTGAGCGCCGGGGCGCGCGCGGAGATCGCCGAGCAGCTGCCGGAGCTGGTGGTCGCCGGCGAGCAGAACGGCTCGTATCCCGACGGCGCGCGGGGGGCGGGGAGCTGATGGCGCGGCTGCTGCGCCCGGTGCCGCTCGGCTTCGCCGACGAGGCGCCGGTGCGGATGGTGTTCACCCGGCACCTGACCGCGCCGCCGCACGCGGTGTACGAGGCGCTCGCCGAGGACACGCCGGGCTGGTCCCGGTGGTTCGCCGCGGTCAGCCGGGCCCAGTCGTTCGAGGGCGGCCGCCGGGTCCGGCTCAAGGGCGGCATCCGCTTTACGGAGACGGTGCTGGCCGCGAAGCCCGACGAGCGCTATGCCTACCGCGTCGAGCAGACCAACGCCCCCGGGCTCACCGCCCTGCTGGAGGACTGGCGGCTCTCCCCCACCCCCGGCGGCACCCGCGTCGACTGGGTGTGGGCGGCGGACGGCCCGGCGCCGGTGCGCGCCCTGATCGGCCTGGCCCGCCCCGGCCTCAACCGCGCCTTCGGTCAGGCCATGCGGGCGCTGGACGAGCGGCTCAGCAAGGCCAGCGGCCAGTAGCCAGGAAGCTGTCGATGGCCGTCGCGTACGGGCCGATGTCCAGGCCCTGTTCGGCGAGCCAGGCGTCCGAGTAGTACTTGTCGAGGTAGCGGTCGCCCGGGTCGCAGAAGAGGGTGACCACGCTGCCGGTCCTGCCCTGCTCCAGCATCTCCGCGATGATCTTGAAGGCCGACCACAGCCCGGTCCCCGTGGAGCCGCCCGCCTTGCGGCCGATGGCGGTGTCCAGGGCCCGTACCGCCGCGACGCTCGCCGCGTCCGGGACCTTCATCATCCGGTCGATCGAGGAGGCGACGAAGCTCGGCTCCATCCGCGGCCGGCCGATCCCCTCGATGCGGGAGCCGGTCTCGCAGTGCGTCTCCGCGTCGCCGGTCACCCAGCCGTCGAAGAAGCAGGAATTCTCCGGGTCGGCTACGCATACGCGGGTGTCGTACTGCATGTAGTGGATGTAACGGGCGATCGTCGCCGAGGTGCCGCCGGTGCCCGCCGTCGCCACCACCCAGGCCGGCTCCGGGTAGCGCTCCAGGCGCAGCTGGCTGAAGACGGACTCGGCGATGTTGTTGTTCCCGCGCCAGTCCGTGGCCCGCTCCGCGTAGGTGAACTGGTCCATGTAGTGGCCGCCGGTCTCCTCGGCCAGGCGGGCCGAGACCTCGTACATCGTCCGCGGGTCGTCCACCAGATGGCACTGCCCGCCGTGCCACTCGATGAGCCGGGTCTTCTCCTTGCTCGTCGTGGCCGGCATCACCGCGATGAAGGGCACCCCGATCAGCCGGGCGAAGTACGCCTCGGACACCGCGGTCGAGCCGCTGGAGGCCTCGATCACCGGGCGGCCCGGCCGGATCCAGCCGTTGCACAGCCCGTAGAGGAACAGCGAGCGTGCCAGGCGGTGCTTCAGGCTGCCGGTGGGGTGGGTGGATTCGTCCTTGAGGTACAGGTCGATGCCCCAGTGCTCCGGGAGGGGGAAGAGCAGCAGGTGCGTGTCGGCGGAGCGGTTGTTGTCGGCCTGAACCTTGCGCACGGCTTCCTTGAGCCAGGCCCGGTACGCCGGGTCGCTGCGGTCCACGTCAATGGTCTGCGCGGGTCCGCTTGCCGCCTGTGGGTCCAGTACGCCGCTCACCACGCCGCTCCTTCTGCCGTGCCTGTTCCGCCCGGGTCCGGGCTCAGGGCCTGTTTTGAGTCTCCCGCCTGCGCCCCGACATCCGGCACGCACGCTCGCCGCACGGCGCAAACGGACCGGTGGCTCCGCCACAGGACCATTTGCACCGCACGCCGATCGCACGCACCGGACGCCGCTGCGCCGCGCTTCGCGCAACGACGGGAGACTCAAAACAGGCCCTGACGATCATAAGGCGGCTCTGGTGTGGCGGCCCGGGCACGGGCAGACTCGATGGGTGGGGTGCTGAGGAGGGGTGCACGGTGGGTGACACGGAATTCACCGCGCGTGGCGTGCGGATCGGGCGCTGGCTGCGCTCGCTGACCCGCGCGGGACAGGTGCGGATCAAGGACGGCAGGCTGCAGCTGCTCACCAGCCAGGGCCGGGAGATCGACAGCGCGCCGGTGCAGCACGTGCACACCGGCCGGCCGCTGTTCGGGCGCGGAGGCCGCGCCCTCGCCACGTTGAACGGCCATCGCTACACGCTCACGCTGGGGCCCGCGGACACGCGTTCCGGGCCGAGCGGGCCGCCGGACGAGAACCGCTTCCTCGAGGCGGTCCACACGGCACGCGCCCGCGCCCGCGGGCAGCGCGTCTGAAGCCGCACAGCTCACCGACCCTCCCAGGGGGCCCGCCGTGACCAGGTGGCCGCACCGGCACTGCACCGTGGAGCTGGAAGCAGCTCCCGCCCGCATCGGCCAGGCGCGCAGAATCGTCTCGGCACAGTTGCGCTACTGGCATCTCGACCCACTCGTGGAGACCGCCGCGCTCGCGCTCACCGAGCTGCTCACCAACGTGCACCGGCACGCCGAGCCGGACAAGCACTGCACGGTGGAGCTGGAGCTGCGGCCCGGCGAGCTGCTGGTCTCCGTACGCGACGCCGACCCGCGGCTGCCCGAGCTGCGGCCGCCGGAGCCGCTGTCCGGGTGCGGGCGCGGGCTGCCACTGGTGGCGGCCGTGTCGGAGCACTGGGGCTGCCGGCGGCAGGAGGGCGGCGAGGGCAAGTGGGTGTGGTTCTCGCTCGCGGCTCCCCCGGCCCCGCCGGCCCCGCCACCCGCGAGGCCGCCGCTGCGCGCGTACGGGAACGGCGGCGGCGAACGCGGCGACGCCCGCCCGCCCCGGTTGTGGGGGCAGACGGGCGCCGCGGGGGCCTGAGGCCCGCTACTCCGTCGCGATCGCGCGCAGCACATCGAGCCGGGCCGCCCGCCGTGCGGGCCGCCAGCCCGCCAGCGCCCCGGCCAGCAGGCCGACCAGCGCCACGACGGTCAGCTGCACGGGCGGTACGGAGAAGGCACCCGTGCCCGCGCTGTCGGAGGCCTTCACCAGCGCCCAGCCGAGGAACGCGCCGAGCCCGAGCCCGCCGGCCGTGCCGAAGGCGGCCACCAGCAGCGACTCCCACCGCACCATCGCCCGCAGCTGGGCGCGGGTCTGGCCGACGGCGCGCAGCAGGCCGAGCTCGCGGGTGCGCTCATGCACGGCGAGGGTGAGGGTGTTGGCGATGCCGAGCAGGGCGATGAGGATCGCCAGGGCGAGCAGCGCGTAGACCAGGGTCAGCATGATGTCCATGCCGGCCGCGGCGCTGTCCGCGTACTCGTCGCGGGTCTGGACCTCGGGGTTGCCGTAGTCCTTGGCGACGCCCTCGACGGCGGCCTTGCCGTCCGCCTCGCTCACGCCGTCCTTGAAGCCGACGGCGACGACGGTGTCGGAGTCCTGCAGCTGATGCGGCTGCCAGGCGGCCCGGGTGACGACGTAGTCGCCCGCGATGCCGTCCTCGGCGTACACCGCGCGCACGGTGAACCGCTCCTTCGTCCCGTCCGTGAACGTGAACTCGGCGGTGGAGCCCGGCCGGTAACCGCGCTTGTCCGCCTCGCCCTCGGAGACCGCGACCCCTGTGGTGCCGAGCCCGTCGAGCGAGCCCTCCACCGTGCCGAGGTCGAGGACGTCCGGCATCCGGGCCGGGTCGGTGACGGTGAGCTCGCGCCCGCTGCCGTCGATCCGGGCCACGCCCTTGCCGAGGCCGAGCGCGCTGTCCACCTCGGGCAGTTCGGCGACCGCGGGGGCGAGCTTCGGGCTCAGGCCGTTGGGGCCGGCGCCGAAACCGGAGGCCTGGATGGCCACATCGCCGGCGAAGGACCGCGACACGGTCTGGTTCATGGTCGTCTGCAGCGACGACGCGAAGACCGTGAACAGCGAGACCACGGCGACGCCGATCATCAGCGCGGTGGCGGTGGCGGCGGTGCGCTTGGGGCTGCGCAGCGCGTTCTGCTTCGCCAGCCGGCCGGTGACGCGGCGCAGCGGGGCGCCGAGGGTCCGTATCGCATACGCAGCGGCCACCGGGCCCATGACCACGAAGGCCGCGAGGGTGGCGACGGCGCCGGTCGAGGTCAGCATCACGGACGGCCCGGAGGCGGCCCCGTAGACGGTCAGCGCGACGCCCGCCAGGGCGAGGACCGTACCGACGATCATGCGGGTACGGGACGCCCCCGCCGACTCCACCGCGGTCTCCCGCAGCGCGGCCAGCGGCGCGGTGCGCCCGGCGCGTACGGCGGGATGCAGCGCGGAGGCGACGCACACGACGAGGCCCACGACGAACGGCAGCACCAGCGACAGCCACTTGATCACCAAGTCGCCCTCGGGGAACGGGAATCCGACCGCCGGGAACAGCGCCCCGAGACCGGCCGCGATCCCGATGCCGCCCACGACCCCGGCCGCGGAGGCGACCACGGCGACGGCCACGGCCTCGACCATGGTCTGCCCGACGACCTGGCGCCGGGTGGCGCCGAGGGCGCGCAGCAGGGCGTTCTCGCGGGTGCGCTGGGCGACGACGATGGCGAAGGTGTTGTGGATCGAGAAGGTCGCCACCAGCAGCGCGATGCCGGCGAAGACCAGCAGCATCATCGTGAACATGGACAGGAACTGGCCGGAGATCTGCTCCTGGCTCTCCTCGGTGATCTCCTGGCCGGTGACGGCCTCAACACCCTTGGGCAGGACCGGCTTCAGCGCGTCGACGAGCTCCTGCTGGCTGACGCCCGGACCGGCGCGCACCTGGATGGAGGCGGCCTCGTCCGCCTTGGGCACGAGGTACTTGGACGCGTCGGCGCGGGTCAGCCCGGTGAAGGTGGTCTGCCCCATGCCGTCCTCGCCGCCGAACTCCGAGATCCCGACGATCTTGATCTTGAGCGGGTCCGGGGTCCGTACGACCGTGCTGTCGCCGATCTTCAGGTCGCCGGTCTTGGCGGCGCCGCGGTTGATGACCGCCTCGCCGTGGCTCTTCGGCGCCCGGCCCTCGGCGAGTTGATACGCGTTGAGCTGCGGGTCGGCGATCCAGTTACCGGCGAGGGTGGGCGGGCCCTGGCCGCCGATGGGCTTGCCGTCGCTGCCGAGCAGCAGGCCGCGGCCCTGGATGTCCGGCTGGGCGGCGGCCACGCCGTCGATCCCGGCGACCTTCTCGGCGAGCGCGGCGGACACCGGCTCCCGGGTGCCGAAGGACTCCCCGGGCGTGGTGATCGCGTCCGCGCTGCGGACGACGGCGTCGGTGCCGCTCGTCGCCCGGCCGAACATGGTGTCGAAGGCGCTTCGCAGGGTGTCCCCCATGACCAGCGTGCCGGCCAGGAAGGACACGCCCAGCAGCACCGCGAAGAAGGTGCCGGCGAACCGCCGCTTGTGCGCGCGGAGCGAGCTGGCGCTGATGCGCAGCGAAGCGCTGGTCGCACTCATGGCTTTCGCGCCTCCTGTACGTCGAGTGACTTCATGCGGTCCAGAACGGAATCGGCGGTGGGGTTCTGCATCCGGTCGACGAGCCGCCCGTCGGCGAGGAAGATCACCTCGTCGGCGTGCGCGGCCGCCACGGGGTCGTGGGTGACCATGACGACGGTCCGGCCCATCTCCCGTACGGTCCGGCCCAGCAGGTTCAGCACCTCCTCGCCCGAGCGCGAGTCGAGGTTGCCGGTCGGCTCGTCCGCGAAAACCACGTCCGGCTGGCCGGCGAACGCCCGCGCCACGGCGACGCGTTGCTGCTGCCCGCCGGAGAGCTCGCTCGGCCGGTGGTGCAGCCGGTCGCGCAGCCCGACGACGTCGATGAGCGTCTCGAGCCACTCCGGGTCCGGGCGGGCGCCGGCGAGGTCCATGGGGAGGGTGATGTTCTCCGCGACGGTCAGCGTCGGGAGGAGGTTGAAGGCCTGGAAGACGAAGCCGATGCGGTCGCGGCGGAGCAGCGTGAGCCGCCGGTCGTCGAGCCCGCTCAGCTCCGTGTCGCCGATGTAGGCGCCTCCCGAGGTGAGGGAGTCGAGGCCTGCGGCGCAGTGCATCAGGGTGGACTTGCCGGACCCGGACGGGCCCATGATCGCGGTGAAGCGAGCGGCCGGGAAGTCGACGCTCACGCCATCAAGGGCCCGTACCTCGGTGTCATCGACGCCGTAGACCTTCACGGCGTCGATGACCCGGGCCGCCGCGGCAGTCAGCACCGGGGCGGAGATGTTCATGCGGCACCACCCTTGCCCGCGGAGCTGCCGAACTCGTCGTTCAGCACCGAGAGCCGGCGCCAGTACTCGTCCTCGTCGATCTCGCCGGAGGCGAAGCGCCGGCCGAGCATCGAGACGGGCGAGTTCTCGCTGTAGCGCTCGCGCTGCTGCCACGGGGCGCCGCGGCCGCGGCCGCGCCACACGGTGCGCCGCATGAGGAAGAAGAAGCCGGCGATCACGGCCGCCCACATCAGCGGGAAGAGCAGGATCCACGGGCCGGGGCCACCGTCGGGGCCGGGGTGTGCAAGGAAGTCCATCTCGTTCAGCTCCTCGGTAGGAACGGCTTCGTTGTCGCTTTCGAGACTCGTCCTCCGGGCGCCGGAAAGCGTCGTACGGCCAGCGGCAGCTGCCCTGCTCCCCCGGGAGTACGGGGGCAGGTCCGGGGTCCTCCCGGCTCTGTACCTATTGGTATGTACAGTGAGGTCATGAGCACCCGGGAACGCCTCCTCGAGGCCACGCAGGAGCTGCTCTGGGAGCGCGGTTACGTGGGGATGAGCCCGAAGGCCATCCAGCGGGAAGCCGGCGCGGGCCAGGGCAGCATGTACCACCACTTCGCGGGCAAGCACGACCTGGCGCTCGCCGCGATCCGCCGCACGGCGGAGCGGATGCGGGCGGCGGCCGACGCCGACCTGTCGGGGCCCGGCACGGCGGCGGACCGGATCGGGGCGTATCTGCGGCGCGAGCGCGAGGTGCTGCGCGGCTGCCCGGTCGGGCGGCTCACGCAGGACCCGGATGTCATCGCCGATCCCGAACTGCGCCGCCCGGTGGACGAGCTCTTCGACTGGCTGCGGACGCGGCTGTCGGAGGTCGTGGCCGAGGGCGTACGGGCCGGCGAACTCGACGCCGCCCTCGACCCCGAAGACACCGCGGCCGCCATCGCGGCGGCGGTGCAGGGCGGTTACGTCCTGGCGCGGGCGGCGCAGTCGGCGGAGCCGTTCGAGCACGCGGTGCGCGGGGCGCTCGGCCTGATCCGTACCAAGAGCTGAGAGGACGTGTCGACATGCATGCGATGCAGTACGAGATAACGCTGCCCGCCGACTACAACATGGGGATCATCCGGGAGCGGGTGGCCACCAAGGGGCGGCTGCTGGACGGCTTTCCGGGGCTGGGGTTCAAGGCGTATCTGATGCGGGAGCGGGGTGTCGCGGGATCGCCGGTGAACGCGTACGCGCCGTTCTACGTGTGGAACACCGCGGAGGGCATGAACTCCTTCCTGTGGGGCGACGGCTTCCGCGGCATCATCCGCGACTTCGGGCGGCCGGTGGTGCAGCACTGGACGGGGCTGGGGTTCGCGCCCGGTCCTGCGTACGGGAGGGCGCCGCGGGCGGCCGCGATCTCGCGCCGGACGCTGGGCGGGAGCGAGGATCCGGCGACGGCGATCGGGGCGGCGCTGGGCGAATCGGCGACGGTGCCGGGGCTCCATTCCGCCACCGTCGCGATCGACCCGCGCCACTGGGAGCTGGTGCGCTGCACGCTGTGGGATGGCGCGGCGCCTGAGGACGCGGGCGACCGCTACGAGGTGCTGTATCTGTGCACACCGGAGATCGATGCGCCGGCGTCGGCGGTTCCGGCCGTTGTCAGTGCCGCCGTTTAGCGTGTGGACATGCGGTGGCGTTGTGCGGGGGTTCGGTGGCGGAAGGGGGTGCCGGGATGGCGCTGGTTCCATCCGGAACACGGCGACCGCGCCGGAGGCGAATTGCGGCTGGGGGCGGCAGTGTCCCTGGCGGTGCCGGACGGTGTCGTGCGCGAGTGTGTCGGCGTCGTACGGGCCGGGCGGCGGCTGCCGTGTCCCGACGCGGCCGCGACGCCCGCCGCGGCCGTGCGGGACCAGTGCGAGCGGTGCGCGGCGCTGGACCGGTCGCAGTCCGTCGCCGCGGACACCGTGCCGGACGACCCGCGGACGTATGCCGTGTATCTGGCCTGGTTCGGGACCGGCCTGGTGAAGGTGGGGATCACCGCGCAGGAGCGGGGTCCGGCGCGGCTGCTGGAGCAGGCGGCGGTGTGCTTCACGTTCCTGGGGCACGGGCCGCTGATGTCCGCGCGCCGCACCGAGGCGGTGCTGGGGGCCGCGCTCGGCATCCCGGAGCGGGTGCGGTCGCCGCGCAAACGGGCGGCGCGGGCCGCGCTGCCCCCGTCGGAGGAGCGGGCGGCGGAGCTCCGCGGGCGATACGAGGCGGCGCTGGCGGTGCCGGGCTGGCAGGAGACCCTGACCCCGGCTCCGTACGAACTCGTGGACCACGCCGCCCACTTCGGCCTGGAGCCGCGGGCGCCGCGGCCGACGGCGCGGGTCACGGGGCTGGCGGCGGGCGCGGCGCTGACCGGGACGGTGCTGGCGGTCGCGGGCTCGGACGTATACCTGGCGACGGGGGCGGGTGAGCTGCTGCTCGACGCGCATCTGGTCGCGGGCTGGCCGCTGTGCCGGCCGGAGGGTGACGGTCTCGCGCCGCCGCCGACGGAGCCGATGGCAGCGGCCGGCCAGGAGGGTGTCACGCCGGAGGCGCTGTTCTGACGTGGGGTCCGGCGCCGCTGCTTGCAGATGCTCTCCGCCTCGGACTCGACGAGCAGCACCACGCCGGTGCGCACAACGCTAGCGCGGACAAATCCAGTTGACAGCGGCTCCCGGTGCGCGTTCCGTACCGTCCAGTTGTCTGCTCGTTGCCCCGAGATTGGACGTACCGTTCATGGCCATACGCCCCGCCCGTCCCGACGAGCTGCCCGCTCTCGTCGAGCGTCCCGGCCGGCCCGAGCGCAATGCCGGGACCGCCGCCTACCTCGCCGATCTCCTGGCCAAGAAGTGCACCCGCCCGGAGTGGTGTCTGGTCGCGGAGGGTGCGGACGGCGGGCTGGACGCGGCCGTGGCGCTGTGGACCCTTCCGGGCAAGGACGTCCCGATGGCCTTCGTGCTGCTCGAAGCCCCGTGGGACGAGCCGGGCCTGGCCACGGGCCGGGCGCTGCTGGACGAGGCCGCCGCGCTGGCCGCTTCGCTCGGGACCGAGGAGCTGGAGCACGTCGTCGACTCCCCGGCCCAGCCGCCGCAGTTCCAGGAACGGCCCGACCGCCGCGTCGAGCTGCTGCTCGCCTCGGGCTTCACGTCCGTCCGCGAAGGCCGCCGCTTCCGTCTCCGCGACGACGCCGAACTCCCCGCCGTGGACGAGCGGCTGACCTGGCGCGCGCTGCCGGAGCTGGGCCGCGAGCCATTCCTCGACCTCCTCGCCGCGACGCTCCCCACCAGCGCCGACGCCCGCATGGCCGCCGATGTCGCCGAGCATGGCGCCCGCGGAGCGGCCGAGATCTTCCTTACGGACATGGAGGGGCTGTCGTACGAACCCGACTGGTGGGAGCTCGGCTACGCCCCCGACGGCACCCCCGCCGCCGCCAGCCTCCCGGCCCGTAACCCCACGACCGCCGTGATCGGCCTCGTCGGCGTGCACCCTGTCCATCGCGGCAAGGGCTACGCCACCGCGGTGGTGGCCCGCGGCACCCGCCTCCTCCAAGCGGCCGGCGCCGACGAGATCCGCGGCGACTGCGACGCGGCCAACATCCCGATGTTCAGGGCATTTGAACGAGCCGGTTACGAGAACTTCGCCGACCGCCAGGAGTTCGCCCGCCGGTTGTGAACAGGAACGGCCTCACGCCCCCGCCAGCACCTTCTCCAGCTCGCTCCCCCACCCCAGCAGCGCCTCGTCCGCGTCCCGCCGGGCGACGATCTGCAGCCCGAGCGGCAGCCCGTTCGCCGCGTGCCCGGCGGGCACCGTCAGCGCCGGCACCCCGGCGTTGCTCCACGGCAGACACATGATCGCGCTGCCCGTCGTCGCGAACCCGCGCGGCGCGGGCCCGGGAGCCGGCGGCGCCACCCACGCGTCAATGCCGCTCTCATCCATCGCCGCCGCCAGCCGCTCCCGGGTCCGCACCCGGTCCGCCAGCGCCGCCTCGTAGTCCGCCCGCGACACCGCCCGCCCCTCGGCGATGGCCTGCACCGTCTCCGGCCGATACCGGTCGGCGTGCCGCGCGAACCAGTCGGCGTGCGCCTGCGCCAGCTCGTAGCGGTTGGCGTGGTGCACCTGCACCAGAATTGCGTCGAAGTCGGCCATCACCGGCACCCGCCGCACGTCGTAACCGGCCGCCCGCAGCAGCTCCAGCTGCCCCTCGTAAGCCGCCAGCCCCTCCGCGTCCGCCCGCTCCAGATACGGCCCTTCCGGGACCCCCAGCACCGGCCGCCGCCCATCGGCCGCCTCCGTC